>JBHHYU010000233.1:0-1502 GCA_046757725.1 Binatia bacterium | reverse complement strand
TGACATGAGTCCGTTCCTTTTGATACCCCGCAGTTTGCTGCGGGGTAGTTCATTGAACGCACCTAGTTGGGTTCCGGGTCAATCAGCAGCCGCCCTGATTCGGATGTGTCATAACCCTCTAATTCCTGCATGCGACTTCGGAATGCCTGCGAAGCGACGATGTTTAGGAGCACTTGGATACCTCGGAAAAAGAAGCGCTCTTTGTCAATAAGCATGTCAAAGCGCTCCCAGGTAAGGGGAATAAAATCGAGCCCGAGAAGTCGAGCAGTCGCTCTCGTCGCCACTCCGGTATCGGCCTTGCCCCTGAGTATTTCCAAACCGACCTCCACGTGAGTCACGACATGACTTTCATACCCCTTTATCTGTTTGGTGTGTATTCCGGACCGTGCAAGCTCTTGATCAAGATAGATGCGCGTCCCCGAGCCCTTCTGCCGGTTGATCATCCGGATGCCGGGCCGGGGGAGGTCGCCAATCGCCTGAATTCCCAGGGGGTTTCCGGGAGTCAGCAATAGGCCCAGTTCCCTGTAGAATAACGGAACGGCCGTAGCACCTGAGGGAAGGGCCTTACGAAGGAACGGCAGGTTGTATTCACCGGTTGCCGGATCATGCAGGTGAGCCAACGCCAGATCTGCCACCCCATCCCTTAGGGCATCGAGACCGGTGCGGCTGCCGACAGGCGCAAAGAAGAGAGAGGTAGGGGTCATGCGGTTGGTATAGAGCTCTCGAAGGATCCCGAGACTTGGATCGTCACTGCCGGCAACAAGAAGAAAGGACCTTTCTTCCGGCCTTTCTTTCTTGAGGGCACCCCTAGCATTTTTCTCGATCCACTCCTCGATGAGGTTTTTTGGAAAGACCCATTTACCGGTTACCCTCGTGCACGGTATTTTTCCCGTTTTAACAAGATAGTAGACCTTTTTCTCATGGATCCCGAGGTAAGTAGCGACCTCCTTCGTGTTCATCAGTTCGTCCATTTCCAACTCCTTGATCGATCGGCCACCAATAGCCTAATCTTAGAAAAAAGTCAATCATAATTACAAAAAATCATAAATTAACCTAGAAAACACCCAACATGTAGTGAAGCATTTCCTTTCTCCAAGAGCCAACGGAGGGGAAGGAACTGTGCTTCCCTGAAGGCGATGGGAGTCGTCGGCTTAAATCCGGCGGGTGTCTCCAAATATTTCTCTACTCCCAGTGACCAGTTGATGGAAAACCCATCAGGCGAAAAGCGCTACCTGGCGGCGTTTCTTCGCGGACCATTACGTGTCCGTCCCGAAAAGTATCGCCCGCGAATGGTTTGCCCGAGTTGCATCGAAGCTCGCAATAAATGGCTGATGGAACATTGTCCAACCTGGGCTGAATTCCAGGATTTAGACGGGCTTTAAAGACATCGCATACGCAAGTACGTAAAGACGCGGCGGCAGAGAAAGGGGTTTAGGGCGAAGCGATGGTCTACGGCCCGACTCTAGTTACGCGAAAAAGACTCCCGATCCCTTTAAGCACCT
>JBHHYU010000232.1:0-1554 GCA_046757725.1 Binatia bacterium | reverse complement strand
GCGATCCTCCCGAAGACGACGAGACCATGCGCTGCCAACATCCTCTTGGCCCGATCCTCCTCAAACATCGGGGGATCTATTTCTTCCCGGCCACCTTCCTAGTCAGCCACACGACCGGATCGTAGTAATCGTCTACTACTCGCTCCTTCAAGGGGATGATGGCATTGTCCGTGATGTGAATGCCTTCCGGGCAGACCTCGGTGCTGCACGAACCACACTTCCCCGCCTTACAGTTCCAGCGGACGGCCAAGTCATTGGCCTGAGTGGCCTGGAGCCGGTGGATGACGTCTAGGACGACCATCCCCTCCTCTACGGGAACACGGAACTCCTGAAAGGCGCCACCTGTAGCATCGCCTCGCCATACCCGCATAGCCACTTCGGTCATCTATCTGTCTCCCTCGGGAAGATCCCGTCGCAGGCTTCGCTTTTCCGGGCAACGTGCCGCTCGGCATAATAGGAGTTCCAGACCAGGGGACCGGCCTCAACGTGGCGGCGGAAGCCCATCCTTTGCCCGATCTGCTTCAATTCAGCGAACTCTCGGGAGCCTAGTACTCCATTAGAGGAAAATGCTCTGGCGACGGCCCAAGACACCAACACAATACCTTTAGACCTCTACTTCTACATCCGATCCGCTGACTCGGACCCGATAGCTGGATACCCCATTTCCAGCGGGTGGCGTGAGCACATCTCCACTTTTTACGTTAAACTCCGATCCGTGCCAGGGACACGTTACGACCTCTCCCTCCAGAGGGCCCTCGGAGAGAGGACCACCTCGGTGAGGGCAGGCATTATCGATGGAATAATAGTGCCCCTCGAGATTAAAGAGGGCGATCACTTTCCCGTCGACTTCCACCTTCTTGGCCTGGCCGGGAGCTAGGTCGCTGGTCGTCGCCACCTTCACGAATTTTGCCATCTTCTAATCTCCGTATCACCATCCTGTGATGTAAGCCGACCCCTACCCTTCGCGTCCTGTGCATGGTTCCTGACACGCCGAGAACCACCAGAATAGAAGGACCTTCTCATGGAGTGGGCAGGCAGATGATCTCTTTTTTGGATACCGATCTTCATCTCGACACCTGGGGTCGGTCCGAATAATTGTTAGGATTTCTCCTTGGGTATCAGGGTGACTCAGATGGCAGTGCCTACTCAGGCACCCACTTTTGCGGTTGACGACCTCCCGGGGATCTGCACAGTCAACCGGAGAGACCTGCTGGGCAACGAGGCTGTTGGGGGAAGAAACCTCTCCAACTCAGGCAGCCGCCACATTATTAGGAGTGGCAAGGGCCGTGCCAGACGTCTCCAGGCCTGGGGGTGAATCGGACTGCCTTTCAAGATCCTGTCATTTCAGGGGTTGAGGGGTTTGGATGGAAATAGACGTGTCCGAGAATGCCGCATGCGATGCAGGGAATTTCTGGAGGGCAGGGAGTTTCTCCCTGGTCAGATGTGGATCTGGTCAGATGTGGATGTTGTATCGTTGGACCTTATGCGTTAACGTCTTTACGTCGATCCCCAAGAGGCGCGCGGCGGGAGCCTTCTTCCCCTGCGTATACCTGA
>JBHHYU010000231.1:0-1601 GCA_046757725.1 Binatia bacterium | reverse complement strand
TTCCAAGCAAAGCTTACCGATGTGCTATTGCAAGGCCTGACCCTGATCCCGTGCAAGAAAATACTCCTTGACAGGAAGAGAGGGAAGGGTTATCGTATTCCTAATTTTCGTGATCGGCTTGTTGTGGAAACTGGAACCGCAAGGGCTTCATGGAAAGCCCTGGCGGTTTTTTTATGCCGTCAGGTCCCGTCGCAACGGGACCTCGCCCCTGGGCAGTCCCCAGGGATCCTAATAGAGAAAGGGGGGAAACAGCACATGCGATATACTGGCACCGTGAAGTGGTTTAACGACGCCAAAGGCTACGGATTCATCGAGCGACCGGACAGCGAAGATGTTTTTGTGCACCATTCGGCGATCCAGGGCGGCGGATTCAAGAGCCTGACCGAGGGGCAGTCGATTGAGTTCGATCTCGTGGACGGACCGAAGGGCAAGCAGGCAGCCAACGTCGTCAAGCTCTAGCTGGTCGGATCCAGCTCTGGGCAGGAAGGGCCTCGAGGTTTTGGGGCCCTTTCGCATTTTTCCCCGGCCCGGCTGAGGGAATCCCCCTGCAGCTTGCTCTTCGAGAAGGCGTCTGAGTGTGTGGTGCGCCGTGAATTGTGTCCCAGGTGGGCTCAGGACTCTGCTTACACCGGCTCCATCCTTACTCCAGGGAGAGCGAGAATGTCAAGATTCAAGGCTCGCCCGCGCGCGCACTCTATGTGGATACCGGGCTCCTGGAAGGCCACGCGCTCACCGAGGAGTTCGCGTACCTGAAAGGGAGTCATCGGGTCTTTACTGCCGTGTGCCGAATCGCCGATCTATCGAAGGAGGCGAGGGCGCACTCCGAGTGTCCACAAAGCATCTGAGCCCCCCAAATAGCCCTCCATCCGTCCGAATGAAAAATGGGCTCCATCGCCAATTTTCCCCACCACCGGAGGCATCGGGGAAATGGTCGACCAGCAACGTGACCGCTTTATCGCGGATCGACAATGCGCAGGGGCGTGAGATGAAAGTGCGAAACCAAGACCCCACCCCCCCTTCACGTGCCAGTAAAGGATTCGACTCCTTATTCAAATACATGCAGCGGGCCCTGGAGAAATTCTCTATACGCCAACGGTGACTTTGATTAGGCCAAATGAAATCAATTCCTTAAAGAGGTCGTTAACCTTTGCTGAAAGCGCATCCTTCTCAAAGTCAATGTAGCCAATGTCGCGGAAGTTAGTTGGAAAATGAACGGATTCTTCCTTGAAGATGATGATCTTCCCTCCGTAAAGCACGGAAGCAGCGCCTAGTTCGTAGACAACATTCTCGCTTGGTTTCCAGATTGTGTTTCCTTCCGCACTGCGGAACTCCTCGTCCGCCGTAAAGCTGAGGATAGCAGCACCGCATTCTCCCATAACATCTGCAACCTTCTGCGAAATTGGCCGGAATCTTGTAAAAAACTTAAGAATAGATTAGGGGACTTTTCGGCGGAGTTTACCAAAGATGTCGATGATGCCACCACAATAACGCGGCGGGCCTTGTTGGAAGGCTACGAAACCATAATCGCCGTAGGTGGGGATGGCACTGCCAATGAAGTGGTCAACGGCTTTTTTGAAAATGAGAATTTGATTAACTCCGAG
>JBHHYU010000230.1:0-1657 GCA_046757725.1 Binatia bacterium | reverse complement strand
GTCCACTTCGACGGCGAGCAGTTGCAGCAGGTAGGGGGCAGTGGCCTCGAGGTCGATACCAAGGCGTCGCAGGCCGCTTTCGACCTTCCGGGCAACCTCCGCGCCGCTGTCGCTCGCCTCTATCCGGAAATTCTGTTTCAACAGCTCGACGATGGGCAGATAGGCCACCGACATGCCGTACGGGCTACAGCGTCCTTCCAGGAAGGTGACGTCTTCTCCGGCAAGCGCTTTGCGGAACTCGTACAATAGGCGGGATTTCCCCAACCCCGCTTCGCCAATGATCGAGAAACGGATAGATTCCAGTTCCGTACTTGCCGAGCAAAAGAGTAATACCGCCCAGAAAAGGCGGACCTTGCAGAGGATGCGCGAGCATGCTCACCAATTGCAGACGTTGATGGGCAACGGACAGTTAAATCCGGTGAGATTTGGCCGGATCCTGGATGAGAGCTGGCACCTGAAGCGCCGGCTGGCGAGTACGATTACGACGAATCAGATTGACACCTGGTACAGTCTCGCAATGGAAGCCGGTGCCGAGGGTGGCAAGCTCTGTGGGGCGGGAGGAGGCGGTTTTCTCCTCTTTATTGTGAAACCGAAACATCAAAATGCCGTGCGGAAGACTCTGGGTAGCTTGACAGAAGTGGCCATCGGGTATGAGGTCCATGGTTCTCAAGTATTGTTACCTTTCATCTCCCCGTTCGCTATAGAAAAAATTAAAAGTGTAATTTCCTAAGGTTTTGGAAAAAATGCATTTTTGCTAATAAAATCAAACTGTTATTCTCTTATCGGGTACCCATATTGGCCAGATCTTGATAGAGGACGGCACATCATACGGATTTATCTGAGTCAACAGGTCAAGGAGTTCCGGAGCTCCTTGGACAAATCGAAAACATGGTCAAAATCTTTAACATACTGATATTAAATGAGTTATAAATTAACGAAATTACGAGAAAATATAGCGAACGGGGAGTTCTTCCTTTCCTTACCATTTGCGGTCGCCATACCTTGTTCATCCCTCCCGCTGTGGCTAGCGGCCCGGATAGAATTTGCCGGTGTCCACAAACAGGTAGTACCAGAGGTTTTTAGGGCGGGCCAGGGAGCGTACATACTGCACCAGGGCCCAGCCCTCTTCTACTGTTAAAACGTCAAATGACGGCATTGGCGTGCCGGCCAGACCGGTCAGCAAGGTGCGCAGCAGGTCCTCCGGCTGCTGGCCACTTTTATACACCCCTTTGGTGAGGTCCCATGGGCGGATGGGGCGGCCCCGGTCATCGACTTTCCCATTCCCCCCATCCCAGACGGCAAAGGCAATGGGTCGTAACTTCCGGGTCTCGTCAGTGCTTTGGGAGATCAAAGGCAGAGCGGATGCTTACGGCGCCGCGAAGGCGATGTGTGCCTGCGTCTCACCTCCGGCGGTAATGCTGATCTCCTGCTGCTGGACGCCCAGTTGCTCGTGCCAGAAGCGCAGGGCATACGTCCCCGGGGGAATATCCTCAATGGTGAACTTGCCGTCTGCGTCAGTCACGGCATAGTAAGGATGATCGGTGACCAGCAGCCAGGCGTGCATCCAATCATGCGCATCGCATTTCACCTCGACCAGGCCGGTGCGGCGGATCTTCCGACTCACATCGATCGTCTGTCCCTTGGTCGGCAAGGCCAG
>JBHHYU010000229.1:0-1706 GCA_046757725.1 Binatia bacterium | reverse complement strand
GGTCTCGGCTTGGCTCTCAGAATGGAACTTTGCCGGCAGGATGGGTTTACGCCCGATTCGGAACTTACCCAGCGAATCTGGCACGAAGGGATGAAAGGAGATCTCGGGAAAGACGGTAAAAGCTACGGCCTGGTGCTGAATATCGGGGGATACTACCAGAATGTCTTCACCCTTTCTCCCAGTTTTGAAATCACCAAAGAGGAGATCGATTTAGCTATAGAATTTCTTGACCGGCTGATGCGGCGCTGCCTTAAGTAAATTTCGTCTGATGGCGTGCCATGATGACTTTTATCCAAAAAAAATACAGCGAGCCCCTCCATCCCATTATACAAAAGTACTTCACAACCGGCCGCTCCATTGAGTCATGGTCCAAAGAACACACGAGGCATTATCACGAAGAGGCGGTTCGTTGGGTCCTCGAAAACGCGTACGAGAAGAACACATTTTATCAGGAAAAGTTTGCTGAAAAGGCGGTCCGCCCGGAGGATTTCCGCTCCTTGAGAGATATCAGTAAATTTCCCTTTACCACTAAGGAGGAACTGCAAGGAAAACCGTTCTGTCTGCTTTCCGCCCCGCGAGAAAAGATCTCTCAGGTCCATCTCTCTACTGGGACGAGTGGCGGAGAACATATCTACACCTTTTATTCCTGGGAGGACTATTTCGTCAATTTTGTCGGACCGGAAATGCCCTTGCTTATGCCATTATCGACCGAAGACATCGTAGTCAACGCTCTACCTTATGAGATGAGTTTAGCCGGGTTGGGTGCCCATAACTTGTTCCAGATCGGAGCCGGGGCTCTAGTGGTCCCGGTAGGAAAGGGAGGACTCTATTCCACACCTGAGGATACACTCGGAGTCATGAAAGACCTGAATGCTACGGTTCTCATGACGACGCCGCCTTACGCGGCGTATCTCTCTGAAATAGCGGAGCGGACGGAGATCCATCTGCGTGAGGATATTCGGCTGCGGTTTATGTGGCTTGCGGGTGAGGGCTGCGCTCCTTCCTTTCGCAACCGCCTGGAGGAGAGCTGGGGCTGTCCTGCCGTATACCTTTACGGTTCCCTTGAGGCTGCGCCCATAGCGTTCGAGTGCCAGCAAAAGGGAGGCTATCACGTGGCTAACGGGCACGTCTTCATGGAGGTGGTGGATAAGAACACAGGGGAACCTGTGCCTCCGGGACACATGGGTATCATCGTCGTTACAGATCTTACGCGTTGGAGCTCATCATTGATTCGCTACCGCACGGGTGACGTCGGTTTCATTGATGAAAAAGTGTGCCGCTGCGGGCTTGACATCCCCCGTATGGAACTCAGGGGGCGGGACGAAGACCAAGTTGTTATCGGGGGGAGAAGCTATTCCCCTTACTTTATTGAGGAGTTACTCATGCAGATTCCGAAAATGGGAAACTGGTATCAATTGGTCCCACGAGGAAAAAACCTTCTGGTCCGCGCCGAATTAGTTCCGGGGGCCATGCCCAGTAAAGAGATTGAGGCGGAAATCCAAGGACAGCTGCTACAAAAAGCGGGAATTCCTTCGGAGGTCAAGTTTGTTACCGGTTTGCCCCGGCCCGGCGGTAAAACGGCTCGTGTCGTCAGGGACTAGCCCGTGAAAAAAAGAATTCTCTATGCTCGCAGTTGAGAAAGCTCAGGTGGGTCACCGGGTAAAGTTGGCCCCATCACTCATCAGGGGGGATATTCTGAATCTGGA
>JBHHYU010000228.1:0-1763 GCA_046757725.1 Binatia bacterium | reverse complement strand
CGTCGGCAATAGCGGGCCCGACGCGATAGTCGTCATCGGACTGTGTCCAGAAACCGCCGTGGATAAAGACGACCAGTGGCGGTTTAAACTTTGTCCTAAGAGGCAGATAGAGGTCGAAGGTTTGACGACGAGCAGATTTATTGTCTACCGGTTTAGCGTAAGGGATGTCGAAAAGAGTTTTTATTTGAGGATCGGTAAAAGATGGGTCCGCACCCTCTGCAGTCCAAACAATCTTCATGGCAGGGCTGAGACAAAGTGAGAACACCAGGGTGAGCTCTGAAATTAAAGGGATGATTCCGAAGATGCGTTGCATGCTTCTGTTCTCTGATATCATGGATTTTCCGGAAAAGAAAAGGGGTCAAAAAGGTAAAAATCGAAAACCGGATTAGACTTCCAAGATGGCAATTCGGAGGGGATTGTGTTCGCGTAATTATATGGCACGTAAACCTCAAATTCGCGTACCTGGCAGAGTTTCCCATGTCATGCTTCGAGGGAACGGAGGACAGAGACTCTTTTTATGTGATGAAGATCGGTATCACCTTATCATTTCGTACAGGAGGGAGTGAGTCGGTATGGTTATCGGGCGCATGGTTTTTGTTGGATAACCAACCACCTTCATCTGGCGCTTCAAGTGTGAGAGATGCCGTTATCACGTTGCATCCAGAATATGGCATTTCTGTATAAGCGTTCGATCAATCAACGGTAGAAGCGGGTGGGCCCTTTGTTCCAAAGGCGCTACGGGGCGTATCGGTGGCGCGGGATAGTTACCTGTTGGGGCTGGTCCGATACATTCATCTGAACCTGGTGGGTGTCGGTGTGGTTAAAGATGCGGGGGATTATCAAGAAACAGGACCTAACATCCGTAACACACTATTTCTGCTGCTCGGCTCCAGCTGGCTCAAGGGCATAACTGAGAACGTGATACGATAAACTAGAAATCTGGTTTGTCTCCTTGCTCCGTTATCCGCTCCTTGGTTCGATAAACCTCACCCCGTGCCAAATCTTTGCTTGCTCCGCTATAAGAGCCCGCGCCTCACGTATTTGCTATCGTTCTTTAGTTACAAAGTCCTTAATAGCAATTTCGTGCTTATCGGCACACGGTAACGTCGGAGACCGGCCGCACAATCAAGGCATCTTTTATCCCTTCGTTGACCCTTGTCACTGATTCGTCTTACACAGTAGAACTTGATGCCTGGCATTGTTGTCTTGACTATTTCCGCATTTTGAGAAATTCCGAGATCTCAAAAAACCTGGGATTTTTTTATCACGCTAGAATGTTCTTGCCATTCTCAATACGCTTTGCGTAAAATCGCCTTTCGATGAAAGTTTAAGGGGGGAACCATGTGGTATCTGATCCATCGTAAGCCCATACGCCCGCGTGAGGAGTGGACGGTTAGTCTCGACCAACACCTTATCTGGATGAAGCAGCAGCACGAGGCTGGGCGGGTACTTTTCTCCGGACCGACCTCCGACCGCAAGCTGGGGATATATGTGATCCGAGCCGGGTCTCGCGAGGAGGCCGAGAAAATCGCCGTTAGTGATCCATATACGGCCGCCGGCTTCTGCGCTTTTGACCTCTTTGAGTGGGAGGTTCATCAGATCCTTGGTGTCGGACCTTTTAGCCGTGCTGATTTGGGTGGGCATCGCTGAGACATTCTAAGGAAAAAAGGCTCAAGGGAGTAAGGGGGTAGAGTAGGGGGACATATTAGGTGTCAGACATTTATTTATTTAATTCTTGTTGACAAGACGTGTATTGTGGTATT
>JBHHYU010000227.1:0-1786 GCA_046757725.1 Binatia bacterium | reverse complement strand
CGCAGGTCCACCAGGATCGGCCGGCGCATTAACCCCTTGATCTTTTCCAGATCTAGATTGCGAAACTGATTCCATTCCGTGATGAGGACCAACACATCCGCTTCCTCCACTGCACTGTAAGCATCCGTCCGATAATCCACTTCGGGAAGGACCTGCTGTGCCTGCTCCATCGCCGCCGGGTCGTAGGCCTGTACCCGGGCTCCACGGCGTTGAAGTTCACGAACAATAACCAGGGCAGGCGCTTCCCTCACGTCATCGGTATTTGGCTTGAAGGCAAGTCCCAGCACTCCTATGGTGATCCCCTCCATGGAGCCGGGATTTAAAGAGACCCCGAGGGCGTCGGCAATCTTATCCACCATCCGGAGCTTCTGCTGCTCGTTAACGTCAATGGCGGTCTCGACCAAGCGGGTCCGACACCCGTGTTCTTTCGCAATCTGCACCAAAGCGAGGGTGTCTTTGGGAAAGCACGAGCCGCCGAATCCTGGCCCCGGATGTAAAAACTTTGCTCCGATCCGCTGATCGAGACCTATCGCCTTGGCTACCACGTGAACGTCTACTCCCAGGGCTTCACCGAGGTTAGCCAACTCGTTCATGAAGGAAATTTTCATGGCAAGGAAGCTATTCGAGGCATACTTGATCAGCTCGGCCGCCTCGATACTGGTAATTACAAACGGTGTCTCGATGAGATAGAGGGGACGGTAGAGATCCTGGAGGATGGCAATTGCCTGCGGACTATCTGCACCGATGACCAGGCGGTTGGGTCGGAGAAAGTCTTCAATCGCCGATCCCTCGCGCAGGAATTCGGGGTTGGAGGCAATATCGAAAACTCCCTGCCCGTGCGGGGCACCCAGACAGGCCTGTGACCCATTTCCATGCTCTCCGCAGATAATTTGCTGGATTTTTCGTCCAGTTCCAACCGGCACCGTGCTCTTGGTGACGATAACCTTATATCCGTTTAGGTTCTTGGCAATGGCCTTTGCCACTTCTTCGACATAGCAAAGGTCCGCAGAGCCGTCATCTCTCGGGGGTGTCCCTACCGCGATAAAGACAACCAAGGAGTCCCTAACTGCACGCTCAGTCGCGGTGGTGAAATGGATCCGGTCTTCCCGGAGGTTCCGTTCTAACATTTCAGCCAGCCGTGGCTCGTGAATAGGGCTCTCTCCTTTGGCCAACTTCTCAATGCGTTCCTGATCCTTATCCACACAGGTAACGTTCACACCGAATTCTGCAAAGCAAACTCCAGTGACGAGCCCAACGTAACCTGTTCCTACAATTGCGATATTCATGTATTACTCCTGGATAAGCGTTCAGCTATCAGCACTCAGCTTTTTAGGTAGATTATCCTTGACGCGATAAGAGCCGGCAGGTAGCAAACCGCAGCCAGGCGGTCTCCTTAAGGGCTTTTTGCTATTTAGATTTTATTCTATGTAAACCCCGCCTCTTGGGGCGGGCACGTTTTCATGAGATAAGGCTCCGCCCCTTCCGCTTCTGGAGCTGTTACTCGTGAGGTACTGAGCGGATTGAGCCAGGGACTCTGTAACGGTTCGCTGTGATCCTCACTTTGTCTCTGCAAATTACCAGCAAGACAGATGCCAATCAATCAAGAGAGACTTTATGGTGGTAGAAACTAAGGGAATTTGCCGTATACCAGGTGAAGAGGCAGATTAGGCAGAGGTAAGAATCGGGCATATGTGCCGTTTCAAGGAGGGCAATCTGTATATCAATCGGGATTCCTGCCCGACCGGCCCAAAGTGACCAGGTGTACACGCACTCCTTAAGTGTCCTA
>JBHHYU010000226.1:0-1850 GCA_046757725.1 Binatia bacterium | reverse complement strand
CAGATGAGCTGTTTTTACCCAGCAAGCTGCGGGGAATTAACCCGTAGCGATTAAAGAATAACCATCCAGTTCAAAGGCTTCCAAAGATTTATACGTTGACAACCGTCCGGCGGGAGAGTCATAGAGGACAAACGACAGGCTCTCACCGCCTGTGCCGGGAGGAAGGTGGCCCTAAACCATAAAAAAAAGGCCAAAGTCACTTTTCAACAGGCTGCCAAGATCTGACCGCTAAAACCTTCTATTGACCCCTAAAATTCCTACGCACTCTCGCAATACAAACCAACCTGTCTTGACGGTTCGCGGTCGGCAGTGGTAGATCTTCCGCTAGAGCTACGGTATAACCGGGTTAATTGATCAGAGGAGGAAAAAATTATGGCAGACAATGGAAACGTTGCGGGCTTTGAAGTGCTGATTTCTTCCGACTCCCACGTGATGGAGCCACCCGATACCTTGAAGGAACGGGTTGCTCCGGCTTTCCGAAATCAAGCTCCTGAATTTCCCCGGCTGAAAGTTGGCGATAGTTTTCAAGCCCATCCTGGCGGTTCGGATCCAAGTTACAGGATCAAAGAGATGGAGACGGACGGCCTGAGCGCCGAGGTGCTCTACCCGACCTATCTGTTGCCTCATTTTGCGATGGATGACGCCAAGCTCCAGGAAGCTTGTTTCTGCGCCTACAATGATTGGTTGGTCGACTACTGCAGCGTCTCACCCAAGCGATTGATCGGGATTGCAGCCATATCCGTCTACGAAATCGACCAGGCGGTGAAAGAATTGGAACGCTGTGCGAAAGCAGGCTTAAGGGGATCGATCATCTGGCAGGCCCCACATCCTGACCTCCCCTTCAAGTCGGATCATTACAACAAGTTCTGGGCAGCATCCCAAGACCTCAACATGCCTGTCAACCTGCACATTCTAACCGGTCACGGTTACCACAAGGAA
Source organism: Binatia bacterium (assembly GCA_046757725.1). Lineage (GTDB taxonomy): Bacteria > Desulfobacterota > Binatia > UBA9968 > UBA9968 > JBHHYU01. The sequence goes on along the minus strand of JBHHYU010000226.1, from coordinate 911 downwards.
ACGGTTTTTGGAAAAAACAGAAGAAAAGGAGTGGAGCATTACCGGGGCAGCGTTAACCTGAAGCTTCAGGAGATTATCAACGCCTTTTTTGAACTGATCTTCTATGGAATCTTGGAACGATACCCAAAACTTAAGTTCGTCACTGTCGAAAATGAGATCGGCTGGATGCCATTTATGCTGCAGCAATGGGATTACTATTACAACCGCTTCAAGAAGGAGAATCCCCCTCCCATAAGCAAAAATCCCAGTGAATATTTTCAAAATCAGGTCTACGGCACTTTTTTCAGAGATACAGTGGCGGGCCGCTTCTTCGACTGGTGGGGACAAGATAACTGCATGTGGTCGAACGATTATCCGCATGGGAACTCCACATGGCCGGAATCGCGAAAATACATCGACCGCAACTTGGGACACCTGCAACCAGAGGTCCGTAAGAAGCTGGTTTGCACCAATGTGGCGAAACTGTACGACATGGATGTGCCTTCGCTGAGCAACTAACGAACAGACGAAGATCGATTAATGGCGATTCGACTCATTGTAACGATCACCGGGGCGCCCGGAAAAGGCTTCGAGCTGGCCGAGGCGTATAAGACTCGTTGCACCGAGGTGGCGAGAGAGCCCGGCTGCCTGCAGTTCGAGGTCTTTCAGAGCGTGGTGAATCCGGACAAGCTCGCGCTTTTGGAACGCTGGATGGATCAGGAAGCGTTAGCCGCGCACGCGCGACTTCAGAAGACCCGCCCGCCACTGCGGCCGGAACTCCGCGTCGGGAACACCGAACGCGAAGACTACACGTATAACCGGACCCGGTAATCCGGGTCTATTCACCTATGCAAGCCTGACTCGGGAACCTTACATTTGGTTTTGCGATCGGCTAACTCGGTCAGGCAATCGCATTCGTTTTGACTTACCGG
>JBHHYU010000225.1:0-1933 GCA_046757725.1 Binatia bacterium | reverse complement strand
GTCTATCTTTCCCCTTTCCTGATCGATTCGGACAGCCAGGACCGGGCGCCCCTGGTCTTCGATCCCAATCGGTAGGGGGCGTCGAGGGAGGACCGGCAGGTAGCGTGACTGGCGGGAAAGAAAAAATATCGCGGAAGAGCAGTTTTTGGGGAATACGGGACAAGGGAGGAAACATTTTAGAATGGAGAGGTCTCGAGAGTGGAAGGCTTGTTCTCCTACGAGGGAGCCTCGCAAGTTCTTCCTTGCACGACGAGGCCTCCTCATGGAAGACCGAGAGAGACAGAGACAAGAACATCTTCTCTCTCTTCCTCTCTGCTCTCTGTGCCTCCGTGGTGGATATCCATCGTGTTGCCAAACATGGACCTGAACGAGATCGCCAAGCAGATCGTCGGTGGCCAGGTCGTGGGTTGGGGGTGAGTCAGAAGAACGTTCGAAAGGAGTCAGTCATGAAAAGACTGCGGCGAGAAGTCGGAATTGCTGGAGTGCTCTTGCTTGGGGTTCTGGGGCCGCTCTGCGGCCAGACGACTGGGGGCGCGCGGAGGTCCGGGCGGGTGGCGTCGGGGACGACGCTCGGCTTCTCGCACACGACCTGGATCGTCGACGGCCAGGGAGGCGGCCACTTCCTGACGATCCAGGAGGGGATCGACAGCCAGGCCGTTCGGGACGGGGACACCCTGCAGATCGAGCCGGGGACGTACACGGAGAATCTGTTCCTGGGGCGGCCGCTGACGATCCGGGCGCGGCAGCAGGGGACCGTGGTGCTCAGACCGGCGCGGAACGACAAGGACACCTTCCAGGTCATGCAGACCCACTCGGTCACCATCGACGGCCTGATCGTTCATGGCCCAACGATGGAGGTCCCGGGGTCGCTGTCTGCGATCCTTATCTTGGGTTCGCCAGGTAGCCGGGTCGTCGACACGACGGTCACCGGGAGCCTCGACACGGGCCTGGCCGTGGTTGTCTCAGACGCATGCGAGCTCATCCGCGTGAAGGCCACCTTCAATGGGGCCAGTGGCATTTTCGTGGGGACGTGCCCTGGGAGTCGGCTGATCGACTGCAAGTCCCATCACAACCTCGTCGGGATCGGGGTGAGCGTCTCACCCGACACGGTGATCTCGGGCTGCATCGCCCGCGACAACTTCGCGCACGGCGGCTTCCTCGGCGGCGTTGGGATGCAAGTCAGCTTGAGCGATCGGACCCGCATCGAGGGGTGCCGCATCACCGATAACGCTACCCTTGGCCTGGTGTTCAGCCTTTCCGACGGCGGTACGATCCGAGACAACCTGATTCTGGACAACGGCTTCGAAGGCGCTCTCGTGACTTGCGGCACCGACAATCTGTTTTGTCATAACCGGCTGGAGCGCAATGGCTTCAGCCCTGCCGGCTCTGGGAGCGTCCGGGGGGGCTTGCGCGTGAACAACGCCGCCGACAGAAACACGTTCTGCCACAACGTCTTTCGTGGTCACACGTTCAACTCGACCAGTGCCGGAATCTTCGTTGAGCTGGACCCTGCCTTTCGTGCCGAGGACAACCTTTTCTTCCTCAACACCTTCGACACGAACACGTTCCATATCATCGACCAGACTGGTGCGTCGGAGCGAAACCGCTGGGACGACGGGAAGTGCGGGAACTTCTATCAAGGGTTCGTGCCGGGGCCGATGGGACAAGCGCCCGGGCCGACGGGGGCACCGACTTCCCAGTGTGGCCCGGTTTATCTTTCCCCTTTCGTGATCGATTCGGACAGCCGGGATGGGGCGCCCTTGGTCTTCGATCCCAACCGGTAGGAGACGTCGAGGGAGTACCGAGAGGTAGCGTTACTCGCTCACACGAAACGACATTTGAAGTAAGGAGAGTAGCATGAAAGTTGGGGGTGAGTCGGAAGAACGTTCGAAAGGAGTCAGTCATGAAAAGACTGCGGCGAGAAGTCGGAATT
>JBHHYU010000224.1:0-1936 GCA_046757725.1 Binatia bacterium | reverse complement strand
ATTTTATCGTAGGCAGGGACCATGCGGGTCCCGGTAAGGATTCAGCAGGGCGCCCATTTTACGGCCCTTACGACGCACAACAGCTCATCCAGCAATTGGAGTCTGAGATCGGCGTGACCATGGTCCCTTTTCAGGAAATTGTCTATCTGCCTGAGGAGGATCGTTTTGAGGAACGAGGCCAGGTGCCGGCGGGGACACCGGTTGCCACCCTCTCGGGGACCCAGGTGCGGGATGAATTTCTCGGCAACGGAAAAAAGTTACCGGAGTGGTTTACCCGTCCGGAGACTGCGGCCATCTTGTCCAAGGTCTCCCTGCCTGTCCATCAGCAAGGATTTTGCATCTGGTTTACGGGATTTAGTGGTGCAGGAAAGTCGACTATAGCAGAGATCATTGCGATCCTACTCATGGAGCATGGTAAGCAGGTAACCCTCCTCGATGGTGACGTTGTCCGCACACATCTTTCCAAAGGGCTAGGGTTCAGCAAAGAAGATCGGGATACGAACATCCTCAGGATTGGCTTTGTGGCCTCGGAGATTGTCCGGCACCATGGCGTAGCCATATGCGCGGCCGTAAGCCCCTACCGGGCGGCACGCAATAAATGTCGCACCATCGTGGGAGAAAATCGCTTTATCGAGATCTTCGTAGATACACCTCTGGAGGTTTGCGAACAACGCGACACCAAAGGGATGTATGCCAAGGCACGCCGGGGAGAGATCAAGGGCCTTACCGGCGTGGATGACCCTTATGAGGAGCCACTCAATCCGGAGTTTCGGGTGAAGACAACCGATTGCGCTCCCGAAGATATTGCGCGTAATGTCGTTAGTTATTTAATTGATCAAGGTTTTGTAAAAAATTCATAGTCCTTCCGGGTTCGAAAACGCTTGTACCCCTTCTTACGGGGACAAGATCTGACGTTCTAAATCTCCTCCTCAGTCATAAATCGTTCTGCCCCGTTAACTATCCCGGTCTTCCGCCGTCTAGATACGCTCATGATTCGTTACCACAAAGGGAAAGGAGTACCTCCCATGCTGTCCATAGATAAGGACCTGACAATGCCGGAAGTCTATCCCATCGGAGAGGATCTCAAACGCAAAATCCATAACCGTTCCGCTAAACTCGGCGTCATCGGTTTGGGATATGTGGGGTTACCCCTAGCCATTGAAATGGCCAAAGGCGGGTTCCAGGTCACCGGCATTGACATTGACAGGGGAAAAGTTGATGCCGTCGATGCAGGAATTTCCTATGTTCCCAATGTAGCGAGCGAAACCCTGTTTCCTCTTATCGCCAAGGAGGGGATCAGAGCCACGCAGTCATTAGCCACCGTAGAAAACCTCGATGCCGTAAATATTTGTGTTCAGACGCCCCTGAGAAAAACTAAAGACCCCGATCTTTCGTACGTGATCGCGGCTGCTGAGGCAATACACAACCACCTCCGACCGGAGCAACTCATTATTCTGGAAAGCACCACCTATCCCGGGACAACCCGCGAGCTGGTATTACCGATTTTAGAAAAATCGGGTCTGAAAGTAGGAGAGGATTTCTTTCTCGCCTATTCCCCCGAGCAAGTCGATCCCGGGAACAAGACCTATACGACCCAGAATATCCCCAAGGTAGTCGGTGGCCTGACTCCTCGCTGTACTGAACTCGCCGTGCTCCTGTACCAGCAATTCATAGAAAAGACTATCCCGGTCTCATCTCCTGAGGCCGCAGAGATGGTCAAGCTCCTGGAAAATACCTTCCGTAGTGTCAATATCGCCCTGGCCAACGAGGTCGCTCTGTTATGTCACAAGCTTGGCCTAAATGTCTGGGAGGTGATCGAAGCAGCCAAAGCCAAACCTTTCGGCTTCATGCCTTTCTATCCGGGGCCCGGCCTCGGTGGCCATTCCATTCCTGTGGATCCCTACTATTTAACATGGAAGGCAAGGATGAACGGCTT
>JBHHYU010000223.1:0-1958 GCA_046757725.1 Binatia bacterium | reverse complement strand
TTTGAACCCGTGTTGCCGGCGTGAAAGGCCGGTGTCCTGGGCCAGGCTAGACGACAGGGACGATATGGTGAGCCGTGCTGGACTCGAACCAGCGACCCTCTGCTTAAAAGGCAGATGCTCTACCGACTGAGCTAACGGCTCATCGGGGTGAGCCAAGTTTTTAATTAATAACGGGAATCTTTTACTAAGTCAATGAATCGTCCAGAGGGTACTGAGGAATTTACAGTTCGAAAGGGTAGGGTGGCCTGCGTTCGGCACTACCGAAGGATTGTTTTAAGCGCGTCGAAATGGAAGGGGCGTTTGTCTTCTCCGACATACATAAGCGTACCCCATTCACGAGCGGTACGGCTATGGCTTCCCTAAGTTGAAAGCGTCGACCAAATATGACACTAAACTAACTAAAGGTAATCCTTTATGTGCCCCCGTAGCTCAGCTGGATAGAGCACAGGATTCCTAATCCTGGGGCCGTGAGTTCGAATCTCGCCGGGGGCATTTAAAATCAATATCTTCCCGCTACCAATCCCTTCACCACAGCTCGCACAGGGAGGACCGCGGTTTCACGCCCTGTCTAGACAGGCACTGTTGTTGTTCTCCGATTGACGTCGTTCGCTCATAAAAGTGAGGAAGTCTTTCGCCATGGGGCTGAGTGGACGATACTTATGGTGAATGACGCAGATGTCAGCTGTTCTATTTAAAACCGGAACATCAATAACTTTTAGCTCACCGCGCCGAAGATCATCCTCTATGACATTCTTGTATAGGATCCCTATCCCCATACCTGCTTTGACCGCAGCTCTAAGACTGCCGACCGTTCCGCAGCTCATGATGGGGTTCATCTCACAGCCTCGTTGTTGGAGCGCTGTTAAAAATTTTTCCGTTACACTCGGGCTTCGTTTTCCATTTTTAACGATGACGGGTTTTCCAGCGAGCTCTGCCAGAGTTAAGCTTTTTCTGTCTGCCAGGGAATGATCTTTTGATACAACAGCCAGTATTTGTTCTTTTTGGTAAAAATCATAAACAATGGAAGACAAATAAGACGGGTTGTTAATCAGCGCGATCTCTATTTCGCAGTCCAAGACTAGTTCTTCTATTTTGTTGCTAGCATCGGTTGTTTGATAGATCAAGCGGGCCTCCGGATGAGCCTCGTTGAATTCCGGCAGAATGGAAGGAAGGAGCAACATTGCCGAACTATGAGTGGCCCCAATTTTTAGAGGCTTATTTTTCCAAGGGCTACAACGGTTTTTAAATTGCCCATCCAGATCATCCACCAGCGACAAGATCTTTTCAGCATAATCAGTGAACTTCCGGCCCGCTTGCGTGGGCTGAATCCCTTTTCCGTTTTTTTTAAAAAGCTCGATTTCGTACTCTTCCTCCAATTGTTTGATCTGGTGAGAAACGGATGGCTGACTTATATGAAGTGCCTCCGATGCCTTTGTGAAACTAAGGTACCGTTTGATACCCAGTAAGAGCCTGAGCTGGTGTAGGGTCATGGCAAGGAAGCCTTGTCATTCTTAAAGAAAGCCATCTCTCTGGGCATCACATACCAAAGAATGCATAAATTTTCAATTTAGATCTTATCCGGTTCTTTTCGATAGTCTAACAGAATGCTTTACAAGCGGCTGTTGGTTGAGGAAAAGCATGAATAAAAATGCATGTACCCATAAGAAAATACTATTGGATAGAATTGTTATCCTAAGGTATTAAAGAAGAACCACATCCGCCTTTTCCCTTACCTGTTACCGGCAAGATGAAATAAAGAACAACGGTACAATAAGTCCTTTAGTTGGGTCTAACCTATTACACGATCCTCAGGACTTTAAGTGAAGAATAATTTAACCAATAACGAAAAGCATCGTGCAAAGTATGGGAGACGTACCTCATGAACCGTAAGGTCATTTTCAAAGATGAGGTAGGTTTTACTCTCGTCGAGATGCTTGTGGTCGTGGCTATCATCGGCA
>JBHHYU010000222.1:0-1959 GCA_046757725.1 Binatia bacterium | reverse complement strand
CATCCAAAAGCGAACAGGAATCTAAAATCAGGGTTGGATTTGTACCCGCCTCAAGAGGCGGGGTTGACACTAAATCGAACGACTAAAAAGATCGTTGCTGCGTGCAGAGCCGGAAGCTTAAAAGCCGACCCCTATGGACCCTAAGAGGAATTATTGCCCCTGAGCACCTGAGGTGGTTTCCACCGAGAGCTGGTTTACAGATTTTCTCGCGCGCTTCGTCTTATCCTTGATCACAACCCGGGCGTTACCGCTGGCAAGTGCCCCTATCGCAGCATAGTGGATTTTAACTAGGGAGGTGACGGCAGAGACCAAGATCGATCATCGGCCTTTACTCTCTCGACAAATAATGGCTGAGATATAGTCCCCGATTCTATGGAAGACCTCTGCGCTTAAAGGGTCTTTTGCCGGAACTTTTTACGGACAGGAGTTGTTAAAACTAGAAACACCAAGAGGGTAGAAAAGAACATGACCATGGCTAGATTATTTTTAGTTGTTTCGTTTATCGGACTCCTGCTGCTTGGGGGATGTGGACAATGGAGCAGACCTGGATCTACCCGATTGGATCTGGCCCAGGATCGATACGAATGTCTCCAAGGGGCAACCGTCAAAGAGGTTAGGTACGAGGAGTTCGCCCGTCCGAGGGAAGTCCAGAGGGTGGATCGAGAACTCTTCTGGGCATGCATGAATTCGAAGGGGTGGGAGCTACAAAGCTAGCAAGCCATTGGGTACCACTACCGGCTGTGATTTTGAAAAACTATTTGTACAAGAAGATTGAATGGCGAACTGAGAGAGATACCGAGGAAGAAAGTGGATAATTTCGCTGGTAAGAAAGAGGTTTCTGTGCGTGATGGGGCTATTCCAAGTGTAAAGGAAACTTTTACCGCTCTTTTTCAGCCTGACACGCTTGTTCAAGATGAATACTTTGAGGTCTTTCGCAGGGAGACGTGCCTGGAGCCTGAGAAGAGGCTCATGGCAGCGGTGTTTGAGGATGCCATTTCGTGTTTTCAGCACTACACGTTTACACGAGACAAGAAGGGAGCGGCTTTGTTTCGCGAGGCGGAGGATTGGATCTTGGAAAAGAACGATGATGGGTTTTTTTCATTTGAAAATATCTGTGAAATTCTGGGAATTGACCCCGGATACGTTCGCCGGGGGTTGCTTTGTTGGAAGGAAATGAAGCTCGATGGGCGCCCCAGCCCTTAAGGTCTGTTTGACCCCTGGAGGAGACGGATGGTCCAAAGACGGTTATGCCTAGCAAGAAAGGGATTGAACTATGGCAGCTTATTTTGGCACAACTAGCTTACCCTCATCAGAGAGCTATACTTCGGATTTTTCCAAGCTTTATGCTGAGGGGATTATCGCCGGCATTATTGGAGCAGCGACAATTGCCATTTGGATGCTTATCCTGGACTCCATCAATGGGCATCCCCTGTACACACCGACCCTGCTTGGGACTGCTCTCTTCGGTCGAGGAGAGCCCTTTTTATCGACGGGAAGCGTACCGTTCTCCCTGGAAATGACATTAATGTACACGTGGGTGCATGGGCTCGCCTTTGCCGTGATTGGCGGTGTGGTATCGTGGTTCCTTAGATTGGCAGAGGAAAATCCGGACCTCGGGTTTGGTATTCTCTTACTGTTTGTAGTCTTAGAATTCGGTTTCGTAGGTGCGGCCTTCGTTTTGGCGGAGCCCGTTCTTCATGCGCTTACCTGGCCGGCGATCCTGCTCGGCAATCTGCTGGCTGCAACCGCAATGGCTGGATATCTTTGGTATCGGCATCCAAATTTGAGGATCAGACCATAGCCCAGAGATCGGTTGATATTCGTCAGTGGCGAGCCCAATCAACCTGGTTAATAAGGTAAGAAGACGCTGGCGGATTGTTCAACTGCGAACCGCGATTCGTCGAGCAAGGCCGAGGAGCTTCTCTTTGGGGAGCGTTGAAGCAAGGATACAGAGGAGAT
>JBHHYU010000221.1:0-1962 GCA_046757725.1 Binatia bacterium | reverse complement strand
GGGTACCCTTACTATAAGCCTTTTTATTAGGAGTGAGGTTGTATTCTTCCCAATCACTGACTAGGCTTTAGTAAACTCGGAGGCTCAATTTGGGAAGATGTCGAAAAATTTGACGAAGATAGACGGGAGGAACCAATGCAGATTCTGAGGAATCTAGGGGATAAGCTTGACCCTACGCTGGCATGTCTTTTGGTCGTTGATGTCCAGAATGATTTTTGTAGCCCCCAGGGAGCAATCGCACGAAGAGGTGGTGATGTCACTTCATCCGTGGAAATGGTTTCAAGGCTTGTGCATCTTATAGAGGAGTCGCGCAAGGTTCGTTTGCCGATTATCTACATCAAAACGATTCATAGCAATTGGACCGATACCCCTGCCTGGCTTTACCGGAAACCTGAAGGTATCGATCTTGAAACTTGCCGCGAAGGGACATGGGGAACAGAATTCTTCGGTGGCATTGCCCCTCTACCGGATGAGAGAGTCATCATTAAACACCGCTACAGCGCTTTTATTCATACCGACCTTAATACCGCCCTGAGAGCGAAAGGGGTCGAGAGTGTTTTAGTGACCGGAGTAGCCACCAACGTTTGCGTTGAGACAACAGCGAGAGACGCCTTCATGTACGATTACTATGTAACGATGGTTGAGGATTGCGTAGCGACCTCGGATAACGCCCTGCATGTAGCAACATTAGAAAATATGCGGCGCCATTTTGGTCTTGTTGTCTCTTCCAGAGAGATCATTGCCGCGTGGCAAGGGCTTCCACAGAAAAAAACCGCAGCTTTGTAAATGGACAGGAGCGACTTCCTGTCACTCAATTCAAACCCAGTTTTCTGCCCCTGAGAGTACACTAGTCATTCGGTCTATAGGGGAGCCCTTTCGATACCTACCACCCTCGGGCAAGCTCAGGCTGTCACAGCTATGAGGCTTTGTTGGCATATTAACTGATATGACCGTGGGGTTTCCCTATAATAATCAACCAAAGGGTTGTCGCTGAGACTCATGTTCCGGCAAGTTTTTTCCCCCCAGCCGTTGCAAAAGTCCTGGCTTTTACAAATCCTTCTGTAACGTTCCTCATTGTACAGTTCCGGGACATAAAGTGACCGTTTCCGAGCCCTTGGCAAATCCGAAAAACCCCAGAACTGTTTTAAATCATGGACTTAGCTCCGTGACTAAGCATTGGCATACCAATTGCTCCTTCCAGTAAGCCAGAACCGGCTAGCACCGGCTCTCTTATAGAACGCCTGACAGGAGGAAATGTATGAATAGAGCCATATATCGGGCAAAGCTATGGTTACCCCTGGTCGTAGTGATTTTTGCTAGTGTAACCTTTCTGGGGTGTGCTGCTGGACCGCTTTCAACGCGCGAGAAGGGAGCAGGGATTGGCGCACTTGGAGGTGCAGCAACAGGAGCCCTCATCGGTGCCGCCGTTGGCCATCCTGGTGCCGGCGCAGCCATAGGCGGAGGTCTCGGGTTAGGCGCGGGTGCACTGATCGGTGACCAGATCCAAGGCCAAGAGCAGACCCAGCAGGTGCAACAACGCCAGCTCAATCAAAATCAGGCCGAGTTGGACCGCCAACGTCAAGAGCTCGAGAGATTGAGACGCCAACAGGGTGAGTATTAGCTCAGACCCAATTTCCTAGGGACTGTAGCCAATTAAGCGTAATGCCGATGAAAGAAAAACTTTCGTGGCTCATTAGTGGAGCGGTATTCTTTTTCCTTCTAGTCTGGTTCTTTGGCGGGCTTTATACCATCACACCCCCTAGTGGTCCGGTAGATGTTGCCTATAAAATAAATCGCCTGACAGGCAAAGTCTGGATGATCAAGACCTATGCCAAACAGGTGGGACAAGTACGTGTCCTTACTGCACGAGAAGCTAAAGTAGAAAAAACCAAACCGGTCACGGAGTCGGATATCCTGCCGATTCCCACACAACGTGCTCCGTCTGGTCGCCGGCGGAGATAG
>JBHHYU010000220.1:0-1976 GCA_046757725.1 Binatia bacterium | reverse complement strand
GCGATCCTCCCGAAGACGACGAGACCATGCGCTGCCAACATCCTCTTGGCCCGATACTCCAGGAACATCGGGGGATCTATTTCTTCCCGGCAACCTTCCTAATCAGCCACACGACCGGATCGTAGTAATCGTCTACCACTCGCTCCTTAAGGGGAATAATGGCATTGTCCGTGATGTGAATGCCTTCCGGGCAGACCTCGGTGCAGCACTTGGTGATGTTACAGTAGCCGAGCCCAGCCTTCGCCCGGAGTAGCTCCGTGCGGGAATGGGTGTCTAGAGGGTGCATTTCGAGGGCTGCGATGCGCACAAAGAACCGCGGGCCGGCAAATACTGTCTTCTTATCAGGATGGTCGCGGAGGACGTGGCAAACGTCCTGACACAAGAAACATTCGATACATTTGTGGAATTCCTGGACCCGGTCGATATCCTGCTGCATCATCCGATACGTGCCATCGAGGTCAGGCGGCCGCGGCACGAAGGCTGGGATCTGCTTGGCGACCTCGTAGTTATACGAAACATCGCTCACCAGGTCCTTCACCAGGGGGAACGCCTTCATGGGGGCCACGGTGATAGGTTCGTCCAAGGAAAACAGGCTCATCCGGGTCATGCACATGAGGCGGGGCTTGCCGTTGACCTCGGCGCTGCACGAACCACACTTCCCCGCCTTACAGTTCCAGCGGACGGCCAAGTCATTGGCCTGAGTGGCCTGGAGCCGGTGGATGACGTCTAGGACGACCATCCCCTCCTCTACGGGAACACGGAACTCCTGAAAGGCGCCACCTGTAGCATCGCCTCGCCATACCCGCATAGCCACTTCGGTCATCTATCTGTCTCCCTCGGGAAGATCCCGTCGCAGGCTTCGCTTTTCCGGGCAACGTGCCGCTCGGCATAATAGGAGTTCCAGACCAGGGGACCGGCCTCAACGTGGCGGCGGAAGCCCATCCTTTGCCCGATCTGCTTCAATTCAGCGAACTCTCGGGAGCCTAGTACTCCATTAGAGGAAAATGCTCTGGCGACGGCCCAAGACACCAACACAATACCTTTAGACCTCTACTTCTACATCCGATCCGCTGACTCGGACCCGATAGCTGGATACCCCATTTCCAGCGGGTGGCGTGAGCACATCTCCACTTTTTACGTTAAACTCCGATCCGTGCCAGGGACACGTTACGACCTCTCCCTCCAGAGGGCCCTCGGAGAGAGGACCACCTCGGTGAGGGCAGGCATTATCGATGGAATAATAGTGCCCCTCGAGATTAAAGAGGGCGATCACTTTCCCGTCGACTTCCACCTTCTTGGCCTGGCCGGGAGCTAGGTCGCTGGTCGTCGCCACCTTCACGAATTTTGCCATCTTCTAATCTCCGTATCACCATCCTGTGATGTAAGCCGACCCCTACCCTTCGCGTCCTGTGCATGGTTCCTGACACGCCGAGAACCACCAGAATAGAAGGACCTTCTCATGGAGTGGGCAGGCAGATGATCTCTTTTTTGGATACCGATCTTCATCTCGACACCTGGGGTCGGTCCGAATAATTGTTAGGATTTCTCCTTGGGTATCAGGGTGACTCAGATGGCAGTGCCTACTCAGGCACCCACTTTTGCGGTTGACGACCTCCCGGGGATCTGCACAGTCAACCGGAGAGACCTGCTGGGCAACGAGGCTGTTGGGGGAAGAAACCTCTCCAACTCAGGCAGCCGCCACATTATTAGGAGTGGCAAGGGCCGTGCCAGACGTCTCCAGGCCTGGGGGTGAATCGGACTGCCTTTCAAGATCCTGTCATTTCAGGGGTTGAGGGGTTTGGATGGAAATAGACGTGTCCGAGAATGCCGCATGCGATGCAGGGAATTTCTGGAGGGCAGGGAGTTTCTCCCTGGTCAGATGTGGATGTTGTACCGCTCGACCTTGTGGGTCAACGTCTTGACGTCGATCCCCAAGAGGCGCGCGGCGGGAGCCTTCTTCCCCTGCGTATACCTGA
>JBHHYU010000219.1:0-1992 GCA_046757725.1 Binatia bacterium | reverse complement strand
CCCGTCCACCCCTTGCTGCACCCGATCCCCACCACCGCCAGGGCGAGGAGCCCGATGGCGAGCCTGCGCTTTCTGAGAAGCAAAACGCCCTCCTGGGCGGTAGTGGACCCGGGAAGGCGCCTTGCTTTTGAGCGTGCCAGCGATGGTGCCGGAGGTGGGCTATGGACTATGCCTTGCCCCGGTTCCATCCGTACTTCTCCTGAAGAGGGCTTGAGCATCCGCCGCATTTAAGAAGGGTGGTAGGCGGGTCAATACTTGCTGCGGCAAGACTGCCCATTAGCGGTGCGGTAGCTTCCTAAGCTCCTTAACAATATTTGAGTGTTCCTCCGCCTTATCGGTCTTTCCTTGCCGTAGGTATATTGCAACGAGTTGCTCATGAGCCGAAAGGTAATTGGGATCGATCTCCAGTATCTCCTGGAGGGCTGAGATAGCGTCCTCCAGCCTCCCTGTCGCCCTGTAAACCGTTGCCAAGTTCATGTAGGCAGATTTGAAATTCGGGTTGACCGCGATGGCTCTCTTGCACGCCTCTACCGCCTCCGCCATCTTTCCCATAAATTTCAAAGTCAAGCACAGCTGATCGTGTGTGTAAGCACGACTTGGGTTCAGCTTTACGGCTTTCTCGAGTTCGGATATCGACTCCTCATACTTCCCCATCATTCTGTATAGTCGGCCTAGGTTCGCCTGCGCTAGGTCATAGTTTGGATCAATCTCCAAAGCCTTCTGGTATGCCGCCATGGCATCGCCGTACGATCGAGTGTCCTCCCATCCTCTCCTGCGATAAGCATTTCCCAGATCATTGTATGCAGCGGGAAAGTCCGGGTTAGCCTGCAACGCCTTTTTGAAGTACTCTATAGCTTGACTAAGGTTCCTCTCCTTAGTGAATTCCCTTCCCAGCTTGCGATAAGCATCTCCCAGCTTAATGTTGTACTCACCCGCTGTGGATTGAACTTCCTTTTCGACGAACTCCCGTGCCAACCATGGCGAGCCTGGATACGTCTCCGACAAATAAGATTTTGTCTCCTCACGGTTCGGAGTGCGATAAGTGCTGGTTATACGAAAATCCTTTGAAATGTTTAATATGCGTGTCCCAAGATGTTTTATTTTCCCAGGTGCAGGGGTAAAGAAAAACTTACGAAGAGTGACGTACGCCGCATCTTGTGCTCCCCCACTAGGGGTCCCTCCCCTGAAGGATACCTTGCTGAGATAATAAGTGTTAGAGGGGATATTGGGAACCATAAAGTATCCTCCAGGCCCCGTAGTAACCTTAATCAATTGCTTGCCAAATTTGCTTTTGATGTCGACCTCAATCCCAGCTTCAATTCTCCCTATGCGTAAAGTAAAATTTGTGCCTGGGTGTTGGTTATTGATTACCACTTTTCCGATGACTAGAGAGCTCTTGACCCCCTTTGGATCTGCTAAACGAGTAGCGCACCCGGTCAAGAGACCAAACAGGAGAAAAACGGAGACCAAGAGAGCTGTATTCCTACTTTTCCCCATCTTTACTCTCCCTCTGAAGTCCAGGGATTTGTTTTTAAAGGTCCTCAAGAAGTAATCCAACTAATGATCGTGTCGATGTCTCAATCTGACGTTAAAAACCCCCCGAAGCCACAAACCCCGCTGCCACCGTTGCGTGGTCACCGAGAGCGTCGGGAGGCTTTCCAGAGACTTGAGATGATGTAGACTGAAAATGAAAACACCCTCTGGGGCATAGACTTTCCCGGGAAGGCGTCTGGGTGGGTGGTGTGCCGGCGATGGTGCCGGAGGTGGGCTATGGACTCTATCTACCCCGGTTCCCACTTTTCCTCCCTGCCGCGAGCTTCCCGCTCTTCCCATCCGTCCATCATCCCCTCGGACCACGCGAAGCGTCGCCGGGGAGTATGATCCAAATTAGCCATTGTGCTAATCTTCGTCAGCCATAGCCCTACACGACAGGCCTAATCCGTGTCAAGCGAAAGCCTCGCTTCTCGGGGACACGGATGAGGAAATGTAAAG
>JBHHYU010000218.1:0-2034 GCA_046757725.1 Binatia bacterium | reverse complement strand
TAAATCCGTGTCAACCAATTTTTTTCTATCCACAGCGCTTATTTGAGGACTAGTCCACGCTTATTGTTTCGAGGAGAAACCTCTAAGTCTCAGTTTTCTTCGCTGCGTTTAAACGAGGCGGAGAATCTTCTCGTTGTCTTCTCCGTTTTTTCTTCTGTCAGCTTGAGGCAATTGAAACCCTGATCTGGCTCACTGAGGCCCCGGCTTCGGAGAAGGTCGGCATCAGCATTCCCTCCGACGGGGGATCGTTCAGTCGGCTCTGCTCTAAGATGGCCACGGGTTCGGGAAAAACCGTCGTCATGGCGATGCTGTTCGCCTGGCAGGTCATCAACAAAGTCACCTATGCCCAAGAAGAAGCCTTTGAACTGGACCGGAACCCGAATGTTTCGGCGTGGGTGAAAAACGATCACCTGGGTTTTGAGGTGCTGTACATCTACCAGGGAGTGGTTCACAAGTACCGGCCTGATTTCCTAATCCGATTGAAAAACGGGACCATGCTCGTACTCGAAACAAAAGGTCAAGAAACCCCACAGGACAAGACCAAGCGGGAGTTTCTGGACGAATGGGTGAAGGCGGTGAATGAGTACGGTGAATTTGGAAAGTGGGCGAGGGCGGTATCACGGAGTCCGGGGGACGTGGCGGAGATCCTGCACCGGCTATCCAACTGAGAGCACGAGGTCTTGAGGTCAAGACCGCCTTTTAGCTTTTGAGTCCCAAACTGGAACCTGAGATCAAACTGTACAACGCTTGGATCGCATCTTCTATAGACCAACGAAGACAATAGTGGACCTATGGGGTGAAGGCCGTTGGCGGATGAGAGCCATACCCCCTCAAAGGCAATGGCTGAGCTTATCCTGGGGACTAACGGCGGCGGAAAAGGTTAAGGAAGACCACTTCATCAGTACTCACGTCATAGGCATAATGGGCAACAAAGGGGTCGGAACGGACAAGCCAGCTCGGATGGTAGGGATCGTAGAAAGTCTGGACTCGTTGAATCGATTGCGGGTTATCTATCACCGCAGCCAAAAGGGTATCAAGGACCTCCTTGACAGCCTGGATTGCATTCAAATAAACTTTGGCAATGGTTGGGTTAGAGCTAAAGGTAGAGCAGCTCCGAAAGCTCCTTCGAGAAATGAGCCAGGTGGTGGTCTGTTTCTCGGGAGGGGTTGACTCAAGCTATTTGCTAGCCGAGGCCGGGCGAGTACTCGGAGACGCCGCGTTGGCATTGACGGCGGTTTCCCCAAGCCTTGCGCCTGAAGAGGGAGCCGAAGCGCGCCGATTGGCTAGAGAGATCGGGACACGCCACCTGCTGGTTGAGACCCATGAGCTCGACGATCCACGCTATGCTTCAAACCCGTTAAATCGATGCTACTTTTGTAAAACGGAGCTTTATAGCACGGCGGTTGAACACGCCCGTCGCCTGGGATTCCGCTACGTGCTTGACGGCTTCAATTTGGATGATCGAGTAGACTATCGTCCTGGCCGTAAAGCCGCACGGGAATATGGTGTGCGGTCACCGCTCGATGAGTTGAATTTCAGCAAAGCTGAAATCCGCGAGGCGGCACGTCAGATTAGCCTCTCGGTTTGGGACAAGCCTGCCCTGGCCTGCCTTTCCAGCCGATTTCCTTACGGGACCGAGATTACTCCCGAGCGGCTTACCCAAGTGGCACGCTGTGAGCGTGTTTTACGAGACATGGGTTTCCGTGTCTTTCGGGTTCGGTACCACAACGAGGTCGCACGGATTGAAGTAGCCTCTGAGATGATCCATCGCTTGCTGGTCCCGGAGGTCCGCGAGGAGATTAGCCGGCGCTTCTTGGAAACCGGGTTTAGCTACGTGGCTGTTGATCTCCAGGGATACCGGACCGGCTCTTGTAATGAAGCAGTGATCCGCAAAGCGAACAGTGGCGCAGTGACCTAAATGGCAAACCCAAAAAAGGAGAGATGGTCTTGAAGATTGAGCAAGCGGCGGCGGCAACGATTTAGGAAAGGGCAGAGAACAGCGCCCATAGTTGAGGAGACAACCTTCCTTTTCGC
>JBHHYU010000217.1:0-2106 GCA_046757725.1 Binatia bacterium | reverse complement strand
AAGGGATATAAGCGCGTCGTGGAGAAACCCCATGAGATAAACGAAAAGAACTTTTCGAGGGCGGTAAAGCTTTATCAAAAAATCTTAAAGCTTCGCTGATCTGATTTTAGGAACGAACTGTTGGCGCGTCTCCGAGTGTTGTCCGTTGTCCTAGCGAATCGACTGATCACAAAAAGGGGTCGGGAGTCTTTTCTTGACAGGGCAAGCGGGAGTGCGATAGGAGGGGGGGGCGTCATGCCCCGGCGTCCTCGTATTGCCACCGGCGGGTTATCCTATCACGTGTTGAATCGGCGTGTAGGTGGCCTGCGGCTATTTGAGAAGCCTTCTGACTATGCGGCCTTTGAAGATATCCTTCAGGAAGCTTACGAGCGGACCGGCATTCGGATTGCCGCATACTGTCTAATGCCTAACTGACAAGTAGCAGAACATCGGTAACGCCGACATCGGTTACACCCTAATGCCGGATCTATAGCAGAACATCGGTAACACGTCCGTGGGTATCTTCCCTCTGCAAAGGAGGGAGAACCCATGGAGGAACGACAACAACGAGTCAATGCGATTACCAGTTTTCTTCAAGGCACAGCCATTAGCACCATTTGCCGAACTCTCGGACGGTCCAGGCGTTGGTTCTATAAATGGCTCAAGCGTTATGATCCAGCCGACCCCCAGTGGGCCAGCGCCCGGTCCCGCGCGCCTAAGCAAATCTCTCATAAGACTCCTCCATCCGTTATTCGGATGGTCTGTGAGATCCGTAACCAGCTCCTCAAGACCAAGTATGCCCAAAAGGGAGCCTTGGCTATCCAGTGGCAGCTTAGGCAGCTGGGGGTTAAGCCCCTGCCTGCGATCTGGACCATCAATCGCATTCTCAAAAGCCAAGGCCTGGTGGACAAACCCACCTCCAACCCCCGTGGCACCCCTTACCCGGCTCTGGAACTCACCCAGCCCAACGATATTCATCAGTTCGACCTGGTCGGCCGCCGCTACCTCAAAAGCAAAGAGCGCTTCTACGGCGCCCACCTCATCGATGCCTTCAGCAACGCCGTGGCTCTCAAAGCCCTGTCCAGCAAGCGGGACATCGAAATCGTCGATGCCCTCGTTGAAGCCTGGCAACGGCTGGGGATCTCACGCTATCTCCAACTCGACAATGAGCTCTCTTTTCGGGGATCCAATCTCTATCCCCGCAGCTTCGGCCTCCTTATCCATCTCTGTCTGTATCTCGGCGTGGAAGTCGTCTTCATTCCCCAGGGCGAACCCTGGCGTAACGGCATCATCGAGAAATTCAACGATGTCTATGACAAGCTCTTTTTGCGTCCCCAGCAATTTACCACCCTGCTCCACCTGCAACGGGAGCTGCCCCAATTCGAAAGCTTCCACAATCGGCAGCACCGCTATGCCAAGCTCGGTCAGAGAACCCCTTTGGCGGTCCATACCTACCACGCCAGGCGCCGTCTGCCAAAGTCCTTTGCCTTGCACCGTCGATCCATACCGTGGCGAGACGGCAGGCTCTCTTTTATCCGCCTCACCGATCGCCATGGAGCTGTCCAGTTCTTCACCGAGCGGTTTAAGGTTGCCCCCGGGCTGGTCCACGAGTACGTCCGGGGAACCATCTTCACTAAACTTGGTCTGCTCAAGTTCTACCATCAAGGTCGAGTCATCAAAGTCTACCGCTATACCGTCAACAAAAACCCGACCCGTGTGTGAACGATGTGCTGCTATTTTTGACTCACTAGAAACTGTTACCGATGTTCTGCTATACGACAGCTAACCACTAGCGAGGTTTTGGAACATTTTAGGCCTGGTGGAAAGAAGGCTTACCGGGCATTCGTGAAAGAAGGCATGACACATGGCATCAATAGTCCCTGGAGCGAAGTTAAGGGACAGGCACTACTAGGGTCGGAACCGTTTATAAATGCGATAGTACGTCGTTATTTCAAGGGTGCCAAAGAACTACAAACGGAAACAGCTCATCGTAAAGAGCTAGCGATGTCAATTGGTCCTGAAAAAGTGCTCAAAGAAGTAGTTGAACATTTCCGGATAAAATCAACCGACCTAAAACGACGATCCCATGCGTATACGGAACCACGCTACGTTGCCAGTTATTTACTG
>JBHHYU010000216.1:0-2112 GCA_046757725.1 Binatia bacterium | reverse complement strand
TAGTTGAACTAAACCGCTTCGCGGTGGGGCTGGCTCCCTGAGCCCAATTACTTTTCACTTAGCATTTCGTTCTCCATTCCTCTCCGTTACTCATCCTTAATTCCGTCAATCTCAATCCATAACCGATTAGCTCAATCCTTGTGATACCCTCGCTCCCAAATTTAATCCAAGGAGGGTATGTTATGGGAGCACTACGGACCAAGATGATCGAGGAGATGAGGCTGAGGGATTTTTCACCGAGAACCCATGAGTCTTATCTCAGAGCGATGGTGGGACTGGTCAAGTATTATCGTCGGTCGCCCGATCAGCTCACGCAAGAGGAGATCCGCGCTTATCTGTTGCACCTCGAAGAGCGAGGGCTTTCCCCCAGTTCGCGCAACATTGCCATATCGGGGCTCAAGTTCTTTTACCACCAGCTCCTGGGATGGAATGAGAACCAATTGTTTGTTCCCCCCAGAAAGAGGACCTCACGGCTTCCGGAGGTCTTAAGTCAGAGAGAAGTGGAGCGGCTGCTTGCGGCTACCGTCAAGCTTCGAGATCGCTGTCTGCTCATGACCGCGTATGCGGCAGGACTTCGGGTGAGTGAGTTGGTAAGCCTTCAAGTCAGCGATATTGACAGTGAGCGCATGATGATTCGGGTACAGCAGGGCAAAGGGAGAAAAGACCGCTATACGATTCTCTCCTCAAGGCTTTTGGCGGAGCTTCGCTGGTATTGGAAGCACCATCGCCCCCAAACTTGGCTTTTCCCCAACGGCAAGGGTGGCCACGTTTCAATCAACTACGCCCAGAGAATCTACAACTTTGCCAAACAGAGCGATGGGCTGAAAAAAGGCAAGGGCATTCATACGCTGCGGCACTGTTTTGCCACTCATCTTCTGGAGGCCGGGGTGGATCTTCGCACCATTCAGACCCTTTTGGGCCATAACTCGATGCAGACCACCCAGCGCTATCTCCAGATCCGCCAGCACAAGTTAGAGGCCACGGTCAGTCCTTTAGACCTGTTGAAATTCCCGAACTGAAACCGGGCGGGTCTACTCCATGCTGTCGCTCGATCATGGGCGGGCAGCAGGACAAAGGAAGGCGCGCCCCGAGCTGGCCGATATCTTTCGTAGTCACGGGCCAAGCTACCGCCGCAAGCACGCTCTGCCCTCATCCCATCTCAAGGTCATGCGGGCCATCGAGGTCTGCCGGACCGCCGAGTTGGGAGGCCATCTGGGAAAATGCGATTCCTGTGGCTTCGAGCACCCAAGCTATAACTCCTGCCGCAACCGCCACTGCCCCAAATGCCAATCTCTGGCCAAGGCCAGATGGATTAAGAAGCAAACCTGCGAGCTTTTGCCTGTAGGTTATTTCCACCTGGTCTTTACCCTCCCCCATGAGTTAAACCCTGTGATCCTCGTCAATAAGAAAATCCTGTTAACCCTGCTCTTCAAGGCTGTCAGTGAGACTCTGATAGAATTTGGCCGTACCCACCTCAAGGGAACCCTGGGCATCACCGCCGTACTTCATACCTGGGACCAAGTCCTAAACGACCACTTCCACCTCCACTGCCTGATCCCTCAAGGGGGGTTGTCCTTCGACCACAGCCGTTGGATTCCTGCCCGTAAAACCTTCCTCTTCCATGTCAAAGCACTGAGCATTGTCTTCCGTGGCAAGTTCCTCGACTTTGTGCAGAAGGCTTTCGATCGAGCAAAGCTTCAATTCCCTGGCCGCACCGCCCCCTTGAAAGTCCCACAGACGTTCAAGCGCTTGATCAGCCATTTACGTCGAAACAAATGGGTGGTCTATGCGAAGAAGCCTTTCGGCTCCCCACAGAAAGTCCTCGATTACCTGGGGCGCTACACCCATCGAGTAGCCCTGTCCAATGACCGCATCGTCAAAGTCCAAAACGCTCAGGTCACCTTCACCTACCGAGACCGGAAAGACAAAGATCGCTTGAAATCAATGACTGTGGAGGCTGAGGAATTCATCCGCCGCTTCCTCCTCCATGTCCTTCCTAGCGGCCTTATGCGCATCCGTCACTTCGGCTTCCTGGCCAACCGCTCCAAGAAGCAAGCCCTCCCTCAATGCCGAGAACTCTTGGGACTGGATCCTGCTGTGCCGACCCTTTCG
>JBHHYU010000215.1:0-2183 GCA_046757725.1 Binatia bacterium | reverse complement strand
CGCCGTCGCCTGGTATCAAGCGAACCGCGACTGGGTGCGGTCGCTGGAGATCCCTCCTGGCGAGTAGTGGTGAGGTGTTCGGTGTGAGGGGTCGAGGAGCTGTGGTGCGGAGAAGCGGCAGGGCGAGGGGCCAGAGAAGGAATGGCGAAGCCGAGCTCCGTCGGCTTCTGGATGCCCTGCGCCCATATGGGCCGGACCGCGTATATCTCTTCGGCTCCTGGGCGCGAGGGGAAGAGGATGACCTAAGCGATCTCGATCTCGTCATCATCAAGCGAACCGCGGCGCCCTTCTTTGATCGACTGCGCGAGGTTGCCCGACTCCTGCCGGCCGGGACGGGCGGCGTGGACATCCTCGTCTACACCCCTGAGGAGTTTCAGACGATGCAGCAGGAAGGGAACGCCTTTGCCGAAATGCTTGTCGAGGAAGGGCGGCTCATCTATGGGCGGCAAGTGGAAAGCTGAATCGACACGCTGGTTCCAGCAGGCATCGTCCGATCTGGAGGCGGTCCGCTGGAATATCCAGGGCGGCTTCTACGACACGGCATGCTTTCTGGCTCAGCAGGCCGGCGAGAAGGCCCTGAAGTCCCTTCTGTATTACCTTGGGGCCCGGAGGACAGCGCTGATAACGCACTCGCTCGTCGAAATGGTCGAGGAGGGGAAAAGAGAGGTGCGCGCACTGGCGGTGCTCCTGGACGAAGCCCGGGAACTCGATCTCCACTACATCCCCTCTCGGTATCCAAATGGCCTTCCGAGCGGGTACCCGCACCAGTTCTATGGAAAGGAAATGGCCGAGCGAGCCTTGAGCGCCGTGGAGAAGGTCTTCGCGGTCATTCGGGACTACTATCGCGCGCAAGGCGAAAAAGAGATCGTAGAGCCTCGCGAACAATGAGGTTCTTCAGTTCGCCCGGTCCCGAGACCTCCTTTCTGGGAGCGTCTGGCGCACCAATCACCAGTTGCTACTCCTAACTCCTCACGCCCAACCAATTACTGATTACTGATGACTGATAACCGATGACTAATAACGAATCACCATTGACCAATTTCGACTCTCCACCTGGCGACGATCTGGACTCCAGGACGACTTGCTGAAGTCGCTCCTTGACCGATCCGCCGGCATTGAGCCATCGGAGCAAGGTGATAGCACCGAACCACCGAATCCCCAAAACCTAACCCCATGAACTCAACAGACCAACCAGCCGTGGAGTCGGTCGCGATCGTAGGCTTGGGCTACGTCGGCCTCTCCCTCGCCTCTGCCTTCAGCAAGGTCCTGCCCACCGTCGCCTTCGACATCGACGCAACCCGGATCCGTGACCTTCAAAACGGCCTTGACCGTAACGGCGAGTTCCAACCGACAACCTTGAACTCCCCGAACCTCGAACTGACCGCCGATCCGGCATCTCTCAATAAAGCTTCTTTCATCATCGTCGCGGTCCCGACCCCGGTGGACAAGGCGAAGCGGCCCGATCTGGGTCACCTGGTCGAAGCCAGTCGTCTGGTCGGCCAGTCGTTACAATCGCGTTACCACCCGTTACCCGCCTCTCATCCCTCACCCTACTCCCATCCCCCAATCATCGTCTACGAGTCCACCGTCTACCCAGGCTGCACCGAAAAGGTGTGCATTCCGGTGCTGGAGGGAGCGTCGGGGTTGAAGGCGGGGCAAGATTTCAAGGTCGGGTACTCTCCCGAGCGGATCAACCCCGGCGACCCGGAGCACACGCTGGAGACGGTGGTCAAGGTCGTCGGCAGCCAGGATGCTGAGACCACTGAGCAGATGGCGCAGGTCTACGGTCTGGTGGTGAAGGCTGGCGTCTATAAGGCTCCGGACATCCGGACGGCCGAGGCGGCCAAGGTCATCGAGAACATCCAGCGGGACCTGAATATCGCCCTGATGAACGAGCTGGCCCTGCTATTCCACCGGATGGGGCTCGACACCCACGAGGTTCTGAGGGCGGCCCGGACCAAGTGGAACTTCCTCCCCTTCGAGCCGGGCCTGGTCGGCGGACACTGCATCCCGGTGGACCCCTACTATCTGACCCATAAGGCTCAGGAGCTCGGCTACTACCATCCCGAGGTTATCCTGGCCGGCCGCCGGATCAATGACTCGATGGGCATCTACATTGCACAGGAGACCGTAAGGCTCCTCATTCAGGCTGGGAAGGTGGTCCGGGGTGCAAAAGTCCTTGT
>JBHHYU010000214.1:0-2186 GCA_046757725.1 Binatia bacterium | reverse complement strand
GGTGAAGGATTAACGCAGGATGGGGAGAATTGTCAACAAAAGACTTGACCCCATGGGGGAGAAAAAAAAGCAGGGCCGGGAGGCCCTGCCTCTTTTTGGATCAACGCTTGCTTAGAACGCGGCCGAAAACTCGACACCTCCAGTGAAGGACGTCACTTTGTTTTTAAACAGACTGCTGCTGCTCGTCGAGAGGTAGGCAGCGCTGATCTCCTCGACGACACTCCCCGGAACGAACACACTGAAGTAGGGCTGAATCCGGAAACCGCCATTGAAGGTGTACCCGACGTTGCCGTTGAACTCGAAGCCCATGTACTTCTTGTCGAGATCGATCCCGGCAGTCTTCAACGCCGTCTGCGCGGCACGCACGCTGACCGGGTCGGACACACCAAGGCCTGGAGCGGCGGCACAGCCCGCCAACCACGCCCGCGCGATGCAGTTCTGGGCCGCCTCGGCCTCGAGGGGCTCGGTCGTGTTGTACCAATAGAGATTGAACCCAAAGTGCGTGTCCAAGTTCTGGTCGATCTTGCCAGTGACCCCGCCGGCCACCTTGAAGAAGCCCGGGTTGCCGCCTTTCCCACCCCGGTTATTGAAGGTGCTGCCATCGACTCCCAGCGTCTCGTCGGGGACGATGGTTCCCAGGGTCGGCCCCTGGCCACGTGAGGTGACGTCAAAGCCCCAGCCATCTTCGCTCGATGCCCCCAGGGTCGAGGGACCGTACGATCCGATCGACTGGCCCTTGAAGCCGTCTTTTCGCAAGGCCTGCGAAAGGTTCGAGATGGGGACGTAGCCCGCGTAGGTATCGTCGAACGGGTCGCCATCCCCACTGTGCACCTCAACGCTCACGTAGGGGGTCAGTCCTGCGGGCAGGCCTAATTGGGATCCGGGCACGGCCACTTCGAAAAACAGCGCGTAGGACCGGAGGTCGAAATCCTCTTTCGTAATCCCAACGGCCGGGGGCAATGTACCACCCAGGAAGAAGGTATCGACATTCTTGATCTGGCCCAAAAGTCCCACAAACTCACCCGTAATGGTGACCGGGCCGAGGGTGCTCTTTACGGCCACCCCGGGTCGGAATTGGTCGCTGTAGGAGCCTTCACCCGTCGTCGCAAAGTCGGCATTGCTAAAGCCAGCGCCAACGACGCCTAAGGGATCCGAGAACTCGTTGAGCTCGGCCTGCGGCACATGGCGCCTGGAGTAGGCGATCAGCGGAGAGACGACGGTGCCGTTCCCCACGTTGAAGTTGACCCGTGCCAAGAACAAGTGGTTCTGCTGATCGGTTTCTTGTTGAACAGCGGCGATGGAACCGGCTCTGGGACAAAAGGTACCAGCATTGGAGAAGAGGGACGCTCCACGCTGACAAGTCAGCACGAGGTGCCACGCCAGGTCCCACGAGACACTGTCATCGCCGCCGACGAGCCAAAGGCCGGGATGCTCGTCCGTGTAAATGAGCCCCCCTTCGGGATCGAAGGCGTGGACATCCATGCCGACCGCCAGGGTTCCAATGGTCGGGAACTTGTAGTACAGGGCCATCCGCTCGAGGTTGATGCGGTTTACATCTACGGCGGCGGCATCCAGGGCAGCTTCTACCTCGAGGTTCGCGTGGATGCGCAGGGGCCCCCTCTCCATGGTGAACAACAGGTTGGCGAAGTTCTGAATGCCCCAGTCCTGGTCCCCGAGGGCCGTGTCCGGCGAGATAAAGCTTCTGAAGTCGGTATTTCCCCCCATGAGGTCGAGATCACTGAGGGTAAATGTTTGCATCTTCTCACTCATGCCGAACTTGAATTCGGTGCCGTCGGCTGTCTTGACCAGTGAGACGTCCGCCCACGCCGACAGCGGCAACGCTCCTGAAACCACGATGGCCAGGAGGAGAAGTAATCGTCTTTTCATTCCCTTACCTCCTTCCGGGTAAGAGTGAAGATCCTGACCGACCTAGACATCGTTTGTCTCTTCATCATCTCTCTTCTGAACTCTCGCTGCCCCAAAATCTTACCCCCGCCTCATTGCCTCACTGCATCAGCATCCCCCCTTTCGTTTTTCCTCATTTGTTGTATTGTGTAACGCCTTGCTTCCCTATCCAGCTCCCTTCCTCGGTCGAAACAGGAAGAGGTTCAAGGAGGTCTGGTCGTCGATATCCGAGAGGAGGACCACGTCCCGCCGTCCGTCGCCGTCGAAGTCGGCGAGCGTCA
>JBHHYU010000213.1:0-2223 GCA_046757725.1 Binatia bacterium | reverse complement strand
GCCTGACTGGCAGTCAGGAGGTCGGGGGTTCGAATCCCCTCAGCTCCACCAGCAAATAATGAAAGCCCGGGGTTCCCCGGGCTTTCATTATTTTCAGGGCATTGGAGCAATGGACCATTGGAGCATTAGGCTAATGCGACAATTTCAGTCTGCTGACCGATTGTTCCGTTGCTCTGGAAAAGCGAGATGCCTTTGAGCAGGCCGGGGACCGGGATGAGGCGCCGGTTGACTGGATCTGCGGCAAGACCGAAGCCTTCCAACGTGTAGGCCCCTAGCAGGGGGAGCGTGTTCTCGTCTCCGAACACCACGATGGTTGTGCGGGTCTGGCCGTTCAGCCGCACTCGGGTTTCGGCCATGTCGCACTCGATCCGTCGGCCGTCGGTCAGCATGAACGGATGTCGAAACGCGGGGGTGACGTCGAGGCGCTCCAGGATGGGCCGGGGAACCCAGGTATACGTTGCCCCGGTATCGACCAAGGCCTCCAGCGCTTCATACCGCTCCCCCTGCGCGTTTCCGATCTCGGCGGTCACGCGAAACGTCCCCACAATCCCTCCTCTCGTTCTGACCCCACGATACGGGAGCTGCCGCCGGATGTCAAGAATGGGGGGTAGATGTCAAGCCTCACCAGTAGCCCTGGTTTTCCCTGGAACTAGCGAGGCGGCAGACGGGGCACATGCCGCCGACGGTCATGTCGTCCCGACGCCGCGTCTTGCCTGCTGGGTCCAGGACTGCCACGCGTACCTCGGAAAAGTACTACAAGGTCACCTCGTGGACCGGCTTTTCAGGCCAAACCTCAACCATCTACGCACACCGGCGCGATAAGCGAGGATGGCTTGGAAATTGGAAAGAAGTTCGGACAACAAGCGACTTGACCCCTAAATTCCTCCCGTCGAGCCGTATTCCAGCGCCAGCATCCCCCCTGCCCTGAGCCTGTTGAATCGCCTGCCCTGAGCGTATCGAAGGGTTGACACCGAGGGCCAGGCGGGCTAACTTATTGGCAAAGTTGAGGCGGTGGTGTTAGCACGAATTGTCTATATTGACGTTGCACGTGTACACCCCGGCAGGTCCAAGGCACCGGGATGGGCTTTCGGGCCCCCCGGTGCTTCTTGGTTCTAGTGACAAGTCTCGTTATAGTAGCGTAGTGGCGTCGCTGGGCCGCTCAGAGCTGGATCGCCGGACAGGAGATGACCATGTTCGATCGCATCACATTTGATCCGCAGATCATGAGTGGCCGCGCCTGCATCCGAGGAATGCGGATTCCCGTTTCTGTCATCGTGGGACAAGTCGCGCACGGCGCCACGTTCGAGGAGATCCTGGAGGGATATCCAGACCTGGAGCGGGAGGATATCCAGCAAGCGCTCGAATACGCGGCCTGGTTGGCCCAGGAGCAAGTGTACACCGGGTAGGCGAAGATCGTGCGCTTTCTCGCCGATATGGGCGTGAGCGTTCGGGTGGTGCGTTGGCTGCGCAACCAGGGCCATGACGCCGCTCACCTCCGTGATGAAGGGCTGCAACGAATGCCCAACGGCGAGATCTTCGCGAAGGCTGTCGCCGAGCGGCGCGTAATCCTGACTTTCGATCTGGACTTCAGTGAGATCGCGGCTCTCAGTCGTGGACAGAAAGTGAGCGTCATTCTCTTTCGATTGCACAATCCGCGAACACCCCATCTGATCGATCGCCTGGGAACGGTCTTGGCGGAATCGAGCGACGCCCTTGAGCGAGGCGCGGTCGTCACGGTGGAGGACGCACGGCATCGAGTGCGCTATCTTCCTGTTGGGGCGACCTAAGGTGCCGGGGTCCGGGCGCCCCATGGCGGAGAAAGGGTAATACCCTCAAGAGAGGGTAAGTGAGAGGGTACTGTCGCGGATCCCAGCCCACGCAGGCGCTCTCGGCTCTCGACCCTCGACGATTCGCCCTCCGCTCTCCCCGAGCTTGTCGAAGGCCCGTCGAACTGACTTGTCCTGAACGTGTCGAAGGATTGACACCCTGATCTCCACGAGCTAACTTATGGGAATCTTAGGGCAATTGGGTAGGAATTGTAGGCGGGTTGGTATGGGAAAAAACGGACCCGGAAGCAATAAAGCACCGGGCGGGTCCTCCGGACCCCCCGGTGCTTTGTGTTTTCATCGGTTCACTCTCCACGCTCCACACTCGACCATTCGCTATCCGAGGCCGGCTGGCTGGAGGAACGCAGAGGGGCGAGAAAGTGTTAATTGTCAAGAC
>JBHHYU010000212.1:0-2339 GCA_046757725.1 Binatia bacterium | reverse complement strand
CGAAAGGAGGTGGGACATAACGCACTGGGGTATGGTGATTTCGGTCAACGGTAAGGTGAAAGGAGGTGTGATATGACGCAGCGGAGTGTGGTGGTCGGTATCGCTCTCGCCCTGTTCGCCGGGGGGCTCTTCCTCCCGCAATCGGCTTGGGCGGTTCCGGCGTTTGCCCGTGCCTACAACGAGCCCTGTTCGACCTGCCACACCGCCTGGCCGAGGTTGAACGCCACCGGCCGGGAATTCAAGGAGAACGGATACGCGTGGGAGCGGGGAGAGCCCGAGGCGATGAAGCATATCGAAAAGCTGGCGAACCTCCCCATAACGTTTCCGCTGGCCACGGTGGTAAAGCTCCGCCCTTACGACAAGAAGGAGGACAAGACCACGAAGCTTCGAGCCCTCCACGAGATAGAGCTGTTCGTCGCCGGGAATGCCTGGAACTACGGCTCCTTCTTCGCCGAGTTCGAACTGGAAGACGAGAATAGATTCGACTTCGAGACGGCCCATGCGGCAGGCGGGTTTCACCCCTTTCAGTGGGGGAATCTTCTCCTGGCCTACAGCCGGGTGTTCCATTGTGATCCCTACGATACGCTGACCAACGGGCGCAAATTGACGCGAAGCAGCCGGCAGGCGCTGGTTCAACCGGGACTCTCCGGCGTCAAGGTTGACAGCACGACCCAGAATGTCGAAGTCTGCGGGCGGGACCCGTGGATCAAGAAGGTGTTCTACGCGGGGGCCTATTCGGCGGATGTGAAAACAGATGATCTTGTGAAGAACATGCCAGCAGATGAAGTTACGGAGATAGTCTTCGAAGGCGAAGGCCCCAAGGATTGGTCAGGGCGCCTGGTCTTCGATGTCCTCCCTCTCGATGCGGTCCCGGACGTAAACCTCTCGGTCGGTACGTTCCTCATCAATGGGCACCAGACTGACGCCACCGGCAGGGCCCTTCACTTCGACCGGTACGGATTTGACCTTCAGGCCGAATACGTGGGCGCGAACTTGCTTTTTGCCTTTGTGAGACAGGAGGACGATCAAGCCCCGGGAATGGCTCTTGCGACGAATAATCTCTGGTACGTCGAAGGGTTCTATGCCTTCGACCAGGATGTCATGCAGAGCATCGGATTGCCTCTCGCCGCGATCGTGCCCTCTTTCCGGGTCGACCGGTTTGAGAAGAACAACGGGATGGATGATTTCACGGATCTGACGTTCAACCTTTCGGTGTACCCTTGGGAGAATGTGAGGTTCTATCTCGAGTACTTTGATAGGGTCGACGAGCCAGTGGGGGAAGACGAGCCGTCGCGGGTGACCGTGCAGGTTGAGCTCGGCTTCTGAGGGCCTGCGTCGGCAGCGCACGGTGCCGGGTGGACGCGCAAGCTGCTCTGCACCCACCGCCGTCTGCCACGCAGCAGAACGAAAGATACGACCGTCGATGCTGCGGGGAGGGAATTCCCTCCCCCCGGCGTCATGAAATGGGGGCGCAGAAAATCATCACGGTCTGACGACGGGTGTTTGCATGACTCCTTGTCGGGTTTGCCCCCACGCGTATTCAGGGGGTCTCCGTCGCACGCGGCGGTGACCAAAGCGGCACGACGGCGGAATGAGGCTCGTCTGTACAACAATGGAGAGGAGGTGGCGTATTGAGCGGAAATCAGTGGAGGACAGCGATCGTGGGTTGCTTCTTTGCCCTGAGCCTGTCGTGGATCGCCTTCGTCCCACCTGGCAATGCTGCCGATGTTACTAGGGGGAAAAAAATTTATAAAATGATGTGCCGGAAGTGCCATGGCAACGAGGGGAAGGGGGACGGCCCCAAGGGCAAGAGCTTGAAGAAAAAGCCTGCCAATTACACGAAGCCAGGGTTTTTCGACGAGCATCCCGATGCCGAACTGAAGAAGGTGGTGGTCGAGGGAAAGAAACCGATGCCCTCCTTCAGGAAAAAGCTGAAGGACAAGGACGTCGATGACGTGATCGCCTACATTAAAACCCTGGCCGATGGAGGGAAGTGAGCGATGTCCCTTGCGGCTCCGCGGTTATGAGAGGCCTCTGGATCCTGGGGATGGTAGCACTTGTTGCCCTCCTCGCAGGGGTGTTTCTCGTCGGCGTCTCCAGCCAACCGAAATCCCCGGAGCAACCCATGGCCTTTAGCCACAAGATGCACGCGGGCGATAACCAGATCCCGTGTTTGTACTGTCACGTCAACGCCCGCCGGTCTGTTGTTGCCGGCATTCCTTCCGTCCAGCGTTGCATCGGTTGTCACGAGAACATCCCGAGCGACAAGCCCGGCATCGAAAACCTCAAGGAATACTGGGACCGGAAAGAGGCGATTCGCTGGGCAAAGGTGACCTGGA
>JBHHYU010000211.1:0-2348 GCA_046757725.1 Binatia bacterium | reverse complement strand
TGCCGATGATAGCCACGACCACAAGCATCTCGACGAGAGTAAAACCTACCTCATCATTTAAATTCACCCTGTGAATCATATGTGTATCCGCGGGTACACGGTAAGGCTTATAAAAATCAGGACGAAACAAGAGAAACCCGGGTAAAGTGAAGCAGATCGGTGATCCAACCAATCGTTAGCTGATGAAGAAGGCGACAAGCAAAGCCAAACACTCACCAAAAGGTTGCTTCTAACAATCTGGTTACCTGACGTTACCCTTTTACTTCATCATCTTATAGCCTCTGGCGGCCCAGAAGACTAAAAGCGCAAGTATCAAAAATAAAAGTAGTGGGTGGGAAAGGGCCCACGCGAACGTTGGGTCTAAGATCTTATCGACTATAAAGTCGCCTAGAATCTTAAATAGCCTCATGATCAGCGGTTAACAAATAACATTATACACCAAAGTTTAACTCTTTTGCAACGTTCCCTGACAGAGTTAAGCTCCTACACCGCAAATTATACACACAGTTGACTTGAGGAGGGTTTCTAAGATATTGGATTTGCATAGGGTCGGAGTGGTGAAACTGGTAGACGCGCTGGACTCAAAACGCAGAAACCGCCCAAATAGTAACCTGTTGAAAACGTTATTAAGCGGTTAGTTTCACAGCGGAAACGGACAACTTTTCTTTTGCCTTGAGTTGCTTCGATTTGCTTCAAATAGTCGCCTTTTGCCCTCGAAGTCACATCAATTTCCACAACACCCCCAATCAGGATTTTAAAGCCCCACATGATTTGATTCCAGGTCAATCCGTAGTACGAAAGGAGTTTTTTAGCGAGCCTGGACAAGCAAACAGAGCCCTCTTTATTTTCCTAAGGTGTCAGAGGCGAGGAAGTGCCGATTTTGCTTAGGCTCAGAGCCGCTCCAGGCTGGGGTTTGCTCCGCGTTGGACCGCCGGGACTCAATTCAAGAGCTAATGCATTGAGTCTTATGCCGCTTATTGCTGGATTGGTTCCTTAACGTTCTTGTAGCCGAGGATAAAAGTACAGGAGGAAGCCGAGAAAGACTACTCACTTCTCTGAGTATTCTTTAGCCTCTTCATCTGCAAGCCGCTTTCGTGCTTCCTCATTGGAGATGGATTCCAACTCAGCCAACATGTGGGCTAGCTCTTTGTTCCCGGCCTTCTTCGCCATGTTCTCCGTTATGACCACGGCCATGTCTGCCACCGTGGGCGACTCGAAGAGGGACTTTATGGGTAATTCTACTTTGAATGTGTTGATCACCCGTGAGATGACCTGAGTGGCATTTAGGGAGTGACCTCCTAGATCGAAAAGATTGTCATAGATGCCCACTTGATCGAGACCTAGGACCTCTGCCCAGATCCCTGCTAGCACATCTTCTACCTGTGTCCGGGGTGCCAC
The DNA here is from genome assembly GCA_046757725.1 of Binatia bacterium. Taxonomy (GTDB): domain Bacteria; phylum Desulfobacterota; class Binatia; order UBA9968; family UBA9968; genus JBHHYU01. The sequence continues at coordinate 950 of JBHHYU010000211.1, read as the reverse complement.
GAAGGGGCTTACCAGTTCAGGTCTTGCCCGGCCTAGGGCTGGTAGTGCCCGGCGGTCTACCTTCCCAGTAGGTGTGAGTGGCAGGGCATCGATCATTATGAAGGCCGAAGGGATCATGTAGTCAGGCAGTTTCTCTGCGAGTGCACGTCGGAGTCCACTGACGTTAAGGGTGGGCTTTCCAACCGGGACGATATAGGCCACCAGGCGTTGGCCTGTCCTGAGCGATGCCGAAGGACTACCTGCCATCTCCTCCTGGGCTACCACGATAGCTTCCTTCACAGTATCAAGGTCAAGTAGCGCCATCTCGGTCTCAGCGACCTCGATCCTGTGGCCTCTGATCTTGACCCGTGAGTCTTTTCGCCCAAGATACACAAGGCAGCCATCCGAAAGCATGCGGCCCAGATCGCCTGTCCGGTAGACACGTTCCTTCCCACCTGACGGATCGGGTACAAAGGCTGCTTGTGTAAGGTCTGGCCTTCGCCAGTAGCCCGGGGAGCGATATCGGCTCTTGACAGCGATCTCACCAATGACATTGGCTCCAGCTTCTTCGCCAGCATCGTTGAGCAGCAAGATCTCCTTGTCCTCGACGGCGTAGCCAACGGGAACAATAGTATCGGTGATTTGGGTCTCCCTGTTTATAAAATACTGGCGATAAACGGATGTTTCCGTGGCTCCCAAATTGTTGAGTAATATACAAGCCGGGGAAAAGTGTTTTTTATACTGATTCACTTCTCGAATGGAGACTGGCTCGCCCCCCAAATGAATCAGGCGAAGCTTCGGAAACTCCTCTTTGCCACTCAGAGTTCCGACAAAATAGCGGAATGCCGATGGTACCGAATGGTAGATTGTGATTTCTTCCTGAATTAGCCAAGCGGCTAGTTTCGCCAGTCCGTCCTCTTTAAAATCGAATGGAAGAACGGTTGCGCCGTTGAATAAGGCTCTAAAAATAT
>JBHHYU010000210.1:0-2351 GCA_046757725.1 Binatia bacterium | reverse complement strand
AGCCGTCTGTTCCCGTAGCCAAAGCCCGCAGTGGCCGAGGCCATCTGGAGATCCAAAAAAGGTGTGCCCTGAGGATCATAGAGAAAACAGCCGTCACAGCCTTCAAAGATCCTGGGGCTTTTAGGTCTATGTACGGGGTCTCCCCAAAAGTAGTATTCTTTCTCAAGTTTGCGCTGTTCGATTTCCGGTACGGTGGAACACCCAAGCGCTTTTCCCGAAACATCGTGATGACCCAAATCAGTTTCCACCGGATTCACTGAGCGCATAATCCGAAATTCTCTCTCTTTCAAAGAGTTCCCTGGGTCCAGCCTTAGCCGGGACGAACCCGTGTTCTTCCTAGGACAATCCGCGACCTCATTCCAATCACAATCGATGCTATATCTTTTTCCTATCAGTCTCAATTCGCATTTATTTAATGCTAGAATCCGCAGAACTATGCTACTATCGCAGGTGTCAGTTTATTCCGGCTATGGGCTGAGTCCGAATCCCAATACAAGACAAACCCCACAGTTTTATTTAACCAAAATCTTGGCCAAAAGTTCCAAAAGACTAACCAAAGCGCCCAAAAAGCTGATCTAATAGTTTGAGACTAAGGTCAATTTCCCCGTAGGAGATGTCGAGGGAGGGTGCCAGCGTAAAGACGTTTTTATAATAGCCGCCAACATCGAGAACCAAGCCGTATCGCTGCTGTCCCGTCCCTAAATCGCCTTTCAGGCCTTCATGAAAGAGCCTGTGGGTCATTTCGGGGTCCGGGCTTTGTCCATCGCTGCCGCAGATTTCGATTCGTAGGGCCAATCCTAAGCCATCCACCTCTCCGATCATCCCGGGGTATTTCCTTTTGAGTTTCCGCAAATGACAAAGGAAATAGGCGCCCTTTTCCTGGACCTTTTCTTCGAAACTCTGCTCTCCAAAAATCTTTAAAACCTCCTGGGCTATCGCCGTCCCTTGCGGATTACCGGCCAAGGGAACTGGCGATAGATCGGGAGGCCAGGCCGAAGGGTCGATGAGATTCTCCCTGACCCAGATTCCGGATAGCGGATTGAGCCCGTTGGTGAGGGCCTTCCCGAAAACAATTACGTCCGGCACTATCCCAAAATGCTCGATCGCCCAGAGTTTACCGGTTCGGAAAAATCCCATCTGGATCTCATCGTCAACAAGGAGGATACCTTTCTCGGACAGGATCTCTTTGAGACCAGCAAAATAGTGCGTTGGAGGAATGACGTATCCCCCTGTCCCCTGAAGCGGCTCGATGTAAAAAGCGCCGTATTCACATTTCTGAGCATCCGCGTCCCACACCGAGTATGCCTCGCAGTCGAAGAGCTTCTTAAACTGTGAGAGGCAGTAAGTTTCACACGAGTCGGGATGCCGCGCATAGAAGCAGCGGTAGCAGTAAGGGTAGGGGATAAACTGGGCTCGGTCACCAAAGTGGCCATATCGGTGCCGATACCGGTAGCTGGAGGTGATGCTTGATGCTTCTAGAGTCCGCCCGTGGTACCCGCTCATGAAGGCGAAGTGGAGATTCTTGCCTGTCACACGGCGGATAAAAGCGAGTGAATCCTCGATGGCCCCAGCCCCACCTACGTTAAAATGAACTCGCCCTCTCACACCGAACCTTTCCTCCGTGAGAGTAATAAGTCCTTCTGCTAGTGTAACCTCATCTCGGTGCAGATATTGAGGATCCAATTGAGGCAGGTTTTCTACTTGATTCTGCAAGATTCTGGCCAATCGCGATCTCCGGTAACCGAGATTGGCTGAAGAGTACTGCATCTGCAGATCGAGATAGGGAGTCCCGGCTGCGTCGTATAAAAATCCTCCCTGACAAGCCGTAAAGTTTTTGGGCGGGGTAACGTAATGAACCGTGTCACCGTGGGAACAAAACCTGGCCTCCAAGCTTAATAGCGTTGTTTCGTCAGGATGAGTTGGGTCTTTGGCACGCATCCTCTCTTTGTCTCCACGCGGGTGAAAGTCAGTATTTCTGAAAGCTCTCAAAAATAGCGAGGGTTCACAGCCTATTTCTTCTTTATGAAGAAAAACTAACAGTTCGCCGACTGATCCGTCCTGCTTTCCTTTGGCAAAGACCTTAGAAGCATGGAGCGTTAAAGAAGCTCTCTGAGTGTCCGTCCCCCGATAAAAACGATGGGCTCGATTTTACCGCGCCCCGACGTCAACAGGGAAGCCTGACCGTTGACCCTGCGGGGTCGGCAAACGTGATCGTGCCAATGAACTACCCCGCAGCAAGCTGCGGGGTATCAAAAGGAACGGACCCATGTCAACACATTGCTATCGCGCCAAGACGCCAAGGGCACAAAGAAAAACATAACCCTTTTTCTCCGAACTTGGCGTGCTTTGCG
>JBHHYU010000209.1:0-2433 GCA_046757725.1 Binatia bacterium | reverse complement strand
AGTGCTTGCTTGCGACTGGCAGCGAGATTCCTGCTTCCCTTGAGCCAGCCGAGCGCGTCATTAGCCAGTCCGTTGTCGTGCTGGATGCGCGCTTGCATATACGCCTTCACCGCATTGGCGAAGGAGGTGTCTAGACCGTGAACTGCTGACAGGTTTTCCTCGATCTTAGCTACAAGGAGCTTGTTGAGGTGTGGCAGTGATTGGGAGTCCGTAATGCTCAACCCTTCGAGCGTTGCAACTCGTTTGAGCAACTTAAGAAGCCATCTCTCAAGTAAATCTGACAATGCACAGGCAATCCTTTTTTCGGGCAAGCGAAGCCCGTCGAAGGTTTTCCCAACGACAACATCGAGCTTTTGAAGAGGCAAGCTGGGCGAAACAACCACTGACGAGGCTGCAAAACCATCCTCAAAAGCACGTTCCCGCACGAGGCTGCAGAAAAATGATTTACCCGAGCCGAAGTCTCCGCAGACAAATTTAAGGCCGCTCTTTCCCTGGGAGATGTAGTCGAGCTGCTCCTGGAGTTCCGCCAATTCAGGCTCACGGCCAACAGCCAACTCGTTCAACCCCACGGCAGGCACCGAGCCCATGCGCAGGGCGGAGAGGATTTCATAATCGCTCGTATTCATACCTGGAACTAAGACATTAACTCGTAGATATTGTGGTCTCCCAAGCCACGTACCCGGATGACGCCTCGCCCATTAGCGCGAAGTTTTTTGACTAAATCATCCATCTGCGCTTTAGGCAGAATCCAGGGGAGTGCGAATCGCTGGATGAGTTTTTCCAGCTCAGGGTCGGTCAAAGACTTAAAATCCTGCAGGTAACTAAACACAATCTGTTCAGGTTCATCAAGGAAAGGCAATTCCGCCCGGACAGAAGCTAGTCGCGGTAACTGCGCCTCAGGCGTAGCTGTGGGTTGCTGAGGTCCAGGGGATCCGCTATCTAATTGGGAGGGCGGCAAAAGATCTGGCGCTGTAAGCCGAGACCGTGATGTAAAATTTTGATAAGCCTCAAGTAAGCGTGCTATTTTTTCCTCCTTTGGGCCATAGGGCGTTAGGTCGAGTTGTCTGCACACCCCGTGTAACGCCTCGTTATTGAGTTTTGTTAGAATAGTGTGTTCTGAGAAAGGCGATTCCAGAAGCCGTTTGACACGGTCCTCTTTGGTTCCGCTTTTTCGTTGATTGGGTAGCCGTGACAGAATGTCATAGAGTGAGTCGTTTGTAAGGCGAGCTAGCAAATCAGCGAAGGCCTCGGACGAGAGCTCATGCGGCTCAGGTGCAACGGTTTTTTCTACTTCGGTCAGAGCCGTCGCTGCAGCCGCTTCCACTTTAAGGTCTTCATCGCTATCTAGCCAGTCGAGGATGTTTTCGATTACTTCCTCTTTTGCGCCATAGGGACGACAACCGAGCCTACGTGCAGCCTCGCGCAAGCTGCCAATCCGGGGACTTTCTAGCGCACCACGTGGCAGGATGTAGTTTTCGAGAATCCGTGACTTCTTTTCTTCTGCCGTACCACTTACGTTAAGCCCTTTGGCTTCCAAGATCCTACGCAGGTCTTCATTGGACAGTACGTCCAGTAGCCGGCGAAATTGCTGCGCTGAGAGTTCTATGCCCCAGGAACGGCGAATTAAAACTACGGTTTCTTCGGGCAACACATACCGATCTTCAAGGGCAAACAAGATTCCGGCGCTACGCAGGTGATTACGTTCCCTTTCATAGGCATGCTCGTTCCGCCAGAATTGACATACGAGAGGATGATGCTCGATGACGAAGTGCTCCATTAACGAAATCCCGAGCTCCTCACGGAGTCCCCGGAGCAGGTTTGCCTCACTAGGGTTAATGTCTTGCTCGTAATCCCATGCCTCATAGAGCATTTTGACGTAAAGATTATAGTTCTTCGGCTTTGGGAATATTGGCGAACGACTGGCAAGACCCACCATGTGCTCGGTGGCTTCTTCCGCTTTTTGACGAAACCCTTCGGCCGGCAATGAATATTCGAGCGCGTTCATCAACAGATCGAGAATCGCAAAGCAAGGCGGATGCCGCAGAGCGACATGCGCCGTGACATGGGCAAAACTATCCAAAACCTCGGCCAGTTCATCCACCAGCACGGTCTGAGGTAAACGAATGTCCGTGACTTGAGAAAGCCTCTCCCTGGCAAGGCCTTCCAGTGTTTCCTCTGGTAATTGCAGCAAAATTTCCCGTAGTCTCATGGGCGGAAAGAACCTTTGTTGACCGTATTATAGCCAGGTTTAATCGTCGGAAGATCCCTTTTAGGCAGAGCCGCGAGAGCTTAAGAATTGTCCGCCGACCATGTACCAGCCCGTGTTCAAGAGCCCCAAGTGGCTACCGGAGAGAATATCCACTCCTGCGCTGCGATGTCAACCTGAGAGGCAGTATCCCAAATCCACCGCCTAAAATTACGACATGACATTTT
>JBHHYU010000208.1:0-2544 GCA_046757725.1 Binatia bacterium | reverse complement strand
AGGTCATAAAATGGATAAATTCCTCTTTTGATGGGAAGAGCATCCGAGGGTTGGTCCTTCTCTCATCCCCCAAGGTTGAAAAGGCAGGGCGGTAGTCATGGGCAGGGAAGACGCGTATCTGATCACCCAGTGAGGCCAATCTCACCAGGCTTTTGTATTGTTCCTCGGCATTACCCCCAGGTAGGTCCGTTCGTCCGCACCCTCCGATCAATAACGTATCGCCGGTAAAAATACGCTCCCCAACCAGCAAACAGGTGCTGTCTTGCGTATGGCCGGGGGTGTGAAGTACCTGAATGACTATTTGCCCGCAAGAGAGAACAGTTCCCTCTTCCACTCGAACATCCACATAGGGAGCCTCTGAGGCCCGGTGCATCACGACCTTGGCCCCGGACCGATCTCTGAGGATCTTGCATGCAGAGCTGTGGTCGGCATGGGTATGGGTGTCTATCGCGTAAAGGAGGCGTGCGGATAAGTCCCTTACCACTGCGATATAGTCGTCGACCTTAGCAACCTCCGGATCAATGACCACGCATACGTTTTCCTTCTTGCATCCGAGGATGTAGGAAAGACACCCACCAGAGCGTATCTGCTCGAAAAAAGTTTCTTTATCGTCCATATATTTTCACGCGCCCGCAGGCGGAAGAGCGTACTCTAGACCCGGCTGACGGTTCCCTTTTCGAGATTGTAACGATATCTTTCCACCTGGTGGAGATCATAACTTAAGAAGCGGAAGACGACGCAAGGAGGCTCTACGGCCCGAGTTCCATGGATTTCACCAGGAAGATAGGCATAGACGGTCCCTGGAGTTAGACGGTGAAGCTCCTTCTTTTCGAGGTTAGCTTTTCCAGTTTTGTTACCCTTGTCCTTACGCCGGTAGGTCGTTATCTCCGTTAATCCCCTGTAAGAGCCGTAGATCACCCAGCATGGGCCATGATCGTGCGGCGAGTTACCGTTCCCCCGCTGGTGAACATGCCCCATCTGAATAAAGCCATGGTCGGGGTCCCGATAAAGTTCTTTAGACGGCCTAGCCTCCTCGATAAGTTGAGCCATCCATGGCTCCTTAGGACTCGTTGATACCAGGAGCTTTTCCAAAAGCGACTTGACCTTAAAAGGAAGTTGGGGATCTTTCCCGTCTTGCCAGATCGTGCGGATCTCCTCGATATACCGGGTCAAGCTATCGCCGTCTGTTACTGCACTGCAGGCCATGTGTTTCCTCCTTGCTACCAGCTGATCCAACTTCTACCACTCTCTTCCCGTTTCGTCCAGATGATTTTGGAAGAAGCAGGAGAAGTGATTGACAGCCAAGCGAGCGCTTTGATAACTCTGACTCACACTAACGAGAGGATGGAGATACGACATGGCGATCGATTTTCAGGAGCTGCGCCGGGTTATGGGCCATTTTGTCACAGGCGTGACAGTTATTACGACCCGAGACAAGAATGGAACTCCCTTTGGTCTTACGGCCAACGCCTTTACCTCCGTGTCTCTCAATCCACCCCTGGTGTTGATCTGTGTTGACAAGGCGGCGCAGTGCTACACCTGTTTTGACGAATCCAAGCTCTTCGCCGTCAACGTACTAAGCGAGACGCAAGAGGATATCTCACGCCGTTTTGCAACGAAGGGGATCGACAAATTTACCGGCATCAAGTGGCATGAAGGTGAAACCGGGTTGGCACTGTTAGACGAGGCAATGGTTTGCATTGAATGTAAGGTAGCCCGGAACTATGACGGTGGAGATCATACAATCTACTTGGGTGAGGTCGTTAATGCCGCGGCTTCAGGTGGCCGGCCTCTTCTCTTCTTTCTGGGCAAGTACCAGCATTTACCATGACTGGGGCGCGTTCTATAAATCGGCCTAGATCCCCGTGCCTTTTTTCTTCTTCTGCTTCTCCTGAGTCCCATCTGATCAGGCCACCACTTTGAAGATGTACCTTGCTAAGATTTTTAGGTACAGCGGTTTTCTCTTTCATCTTAAACTCGCGATCGGTTGCCAAGGTAAGGCATTTCTGCCTTTTGGTTAGACAAAACTGGCAATTGTGCCGTCCATAAATTTCCTCTGTGGATCCGGGAAAGTTTTTTAACATGAAATCAATAGCTTAGTGGAAGAAGCGAAAAACACTTGCTGGCCCCTATTTTGCTTCGATTACAACCTTCGGTTCCAGAGGCTTGCATGAGTATGATTGCGAGCAACTGTTTGAAGCGAATAGCTTCCCTGTAGTTTTCGTAAGACTTTGGAGCGGCCGGGGAATAAGCGGAAAATATGAGACAACTAAGTAAGAAGTTGGAGTTGATAGGTAAGTCCACGGGTCAGGCAATTACGGAGTTTGCCCTCGTTCTACCGTTGCTTCTGGTGGTAACCGGTTCGGCGGTCGATTTCGGCCTCGGCTTTTTCGTCACCAATCTGGTACAAAATGCTTCCCGGGAGGGCGCCCGGGTGGCAGTCACGCTGCTACCGCCTCCCGTTGCGGGGACAGACGCGAGAATAGACACGGCGGTAAAAACCAAGTATCCGGATGTGGGACTTTTTACCGGTCTTACCGTGAC
>JBHHYU010000207.1:0-2577 GCA_046757725.1 Binatia bacterium | reverse complement strand
ACCTAAAGCTCTCCCCTTTAGCCTGCCAGAGAGAATTCCCAACACCGGGAGAATAGATAAGTGGAGAAACAAAGGCCGTAAGCCGCGAGGCTGAATAAATAATAGGGAGGTTTTATGGAAACGAAAAAAGCAATTGAGACATTACGCGGGATAATCGACTACCATTCCCGCTTTCATGGCGGTTTGCAGGGGTGCATAGATTGTTTGGCAGATGCACTCAGCGGGGGAGAAGTGTATGAGGCCTTGGTCCCTAGCCACGACGAGAACAGTAAGAAACATGAGCGCCTTTTTGATGCAATTAACGACGCTCTTCCATCGGATGAGCTGAAAAAAACGCTTACCGACCTGGACAACCTCGGTGTAAGTGAGTTGGTAGCACAGGGCGAAATTTCCCTCTTGGTAGGTCTCCTTGCGGGGTTTCAGTGGGGCGGGGTTAAACCCGAGTCAGCGGACAATCTGCTGGGCTTTATGACAAGGGAAATCGAAAAAGAAAAGGAGGGAAGACAATTAAGGTCGGCTTTGTAAAAATTAGAGACTAAGACGCGGGTAAAGAAAGGAGGGAATCATGTCTAAGGTCTATACGATTGAAGCGGCGGTGAAGTCGGTAGCGGAAGAAGTGAAACGGATAGAAAGAGAGACCCAGTACAAGGGCTATTGCGTCTCTGATCTGCGCAAGGTTTTTGACCGGATTGCAGACAAGAAAGACTGGAAAGGGCCGATCTACGCTACCTGCCCCGGAGAGAGCGTGGCGTTGGTTGTTGCGGCTATCGAGTTTTTTACAGCGACCGTAGCTCACGTATGGCGCAATCCTGACACAATGCAATACCTGATCGAGTCGGAAGGCTACCGTAACGGACCAGCAGGAGATCACTAAAAAAAAGGAAAGGATGGAGGGAAACAGATGAAAAATGCAATGACAGAGATTTTTGGAGAGGTCATATATTCTTACAGCCGGGCCGAGGCCATAAAGGATGAGGTCTTGGTGGATCTAGGGCAGGACGAGGAGATGGCGGCGGTTTGCAGGGAGCATTATAAGTACCCTATCGCCTGTACTGCGGCTGTCTTTTCCATCATAGAACGTGCAGTAAACAACCGGAAGTGGTGCAACGACTACGCAGGGATACTTCACGACATGCTCTGGATGAGCAGGGTCTTTGCCCGAAAGGTTGACGACCATACAAGAATTTTCAGAGTCAAGATTACTGGTGCGGGGCGGCGTTCACTTTATGACTTTAAGATCGTTTGCGGTCCAGGGGATGACGCAGAGCCCGTACTTACGATCATGCTGCCCATCGAAGATTAGTCCCGCAATTTCCGCCACAATTCGTCCAAAAAGAGAATTCCCAACACCGGGGGAATAGATAAGTGGAGGGGGCAGGGATCGGCCCTGCCCCGAATAACGAAAGGAGAAGAAATATGCAACTGGCTAGTATAAAGGGCATTCTCAAATCTCTTTGCAAAAATGGAGAACGCGATTTCAAGGTCGTCTTATCGGATCGAAAACTGAAACGCACGAAAGGGTTGTATCACTACAAGTCAAAAACGATAACCCTTTACCCGCGAACCTGCGGCGTAATAGAAATATACGGGCCAGCTATGCACGAGTTAGCCCATCACCTTTGCTGGGAGAGGCATCGGTCTCTTATGGAGAGCCGGTTTTACCAAGGCAAGACCGTTCCCCATCATGGAAAGGAATTCAGGAAAATCCTAGACGAATTACTTGGCACCTTTAATTTTACCTACCGGGAGCTATTGAAAGGGAAGTTGGTATTCAACAAACGAAAACCAACGGTCCCACCTCGATTTGTACCATTCGGGAGAAACATCGGATCGCCCAAGAGTGTCGAGCTCGACTCCGTCAGTTAAAAGATCCTGCCGATCCAAAATCCTTCCAAGCATCGGGGGTTCTAAAACCCGCCAGTGGTATATGAGGGATCTCAAAGGTAGCCCCGGTTCAGGAGGGGTCCGGGCTCTGGGGTGTTGTTTTTTGCCGCCTGTTACCCGTTTCCTTCGTAGCCCGGCCCATTTCATACCTGTAAAGATTTCCAAGACTAAATAGGAAGAAAAGCCCACATGCCGGTGGGGGATTAGAGAGCCGATTATCCAGTCGAGGAGGTTATTGCCGAGCACAACCGGATGCCCAGCACCTTTGATGCCGGCATAGAGCCAGAAGAAAGCGCGATGAACTAAAAGAAGCCGAGTTAAATCTTGTCCTTCAACAACCACTTCATGGGAGACGCGATTTCCGGCTACATGGGTATCTTTATAGATTCTGACTACGATCCCGTTCATAACGGCTATCGTTGGACTGTTAGGATCACCGGCATTTAAGGGCAAACTCTATTGCAACTTCGGCCTATACCTACTAACAAAAATCAATCATTTCAACAACCGTAGACCTGCTTGTTTGTTAGTTGTTGCGATCTGTCAACACCAGAACACGGACAAAAGGCGGACAGTATGGTATAGGGTTATCATGTGCTGGTTTATTCAATCTAGCACTATGGGCGTTAACCTACTTCGGACGTTTGTTTGAGTAGGCTAAGCTAAGATGAAGATAGTTCACTTGACTGGTAA
>JBHHYU010000206.1:0-2597 GCA_046757725.1 Binatia bacterium | reverse complement strand
GGTATCATGGTAGGGGACTTTCCTTTTTCTACACCAACTCTCAAGTTGGTGATTCATCCCAGAATATTTATATCTCCTTGTATCAGAGAGGATGCCTGTCCAATTGAACCTTGGTATGTTAAATACTGAAAATTTCGCCCCGCGTCTTTCCGCAACAACACGAATCGCTTCCAGATTGTTCAAAGCAGCTGGAAAAGCCTCCTCATAGCTTGCCCTACGGTACAAACTAAATGTTGATCTTGTGAATGCACGAAAGTTCAAAAATACTCTGCAAAGATAACAGCTATAGTAGGTATCTTGCATCCATTCAGGCCAGCTTGGCGTGTATTGAATATTACCCTTTACATAACGCATCTCCCGGTTGATATCATCAAGATAAAAACTCACGATTAGAATGTCATGTGAGAGTCCCCTGAGTCTGTTAATATAATAGTGCGTAATCTGCTGTAGACTATAACTACCCATACTTGCATTGACGATCTCAACTTTCGGATTAGATCCACGATTCGTTGTATAGAGGGTTTCTGCGACTTTAGGAAAATTAATGGCCCGTCCTGCTGCCGGGATCGAATCTCCAACAACGAGAACTCTTATTCCGGAATAATTCGGCGCTGGTTCGGGTCCTAAAAACCCAAAGGAATTTGCCCGATTCGTCCCATCCGGTCCAATAGCCCTGACAAAATACCAATAAGAACGGTCGGGACTATTAACCGCCAAGTTACCTTTGGGAGGACCGGTCGTAAAGAAAGCATGTGCAACCAACTCAAACAGGACCAGAGTTATCACCGTTGAGGCGCCGGGTAGAATGAGTTCTGTCCGAGTAAATTTGGAGCTTAATTTGTTTAGCCCGAGATCCCATGCCAGTATAAAGCACAGAGGAAGAAGGCAGCTGGCAGCGAAAAGATGCAACGAGCCCTCGTGGAGATAGGGACCGGAAAACAGCCACACTCCGAATAGAAGAACGGGAACACTACAGAGAGTTAGATACGCGATAAAGGTCCCGCCTGTCTTCCATCTTTCACGTTGTCCGGCTCGATACCAATGCACAAGAACACTGATAATCCCGAAAATGACCCAGAGAACCACAAAGCCTATGGCTTTCAGGCTTATGGTAGTCTCTCCGGTGGGTTGAGGACGAAAAAACAAGAGGCTTGCAGGTACAATTGGCAGTACCACGCCGATAGTGACAAGTCCCCACTGTGCGAAAGAGTGACCTGAAGGCCATGTGGACTTCATCCTTCGTGTAATTCTCTATTGTAGTGGGCCTGTATCACGTCGTGACTTAACGGTCATTCGGTCTCTTGCAGCACGAAAGAAGAATGAAATCTTCCCCTTATGGAATCGGATTTTGTGGAGAGAGACAGGTTTGGAAAGGAGCGGTAAGATAAAGTCTTTGGAAGGTAATTCTGGTGGAAGAACTTGCCCAAGGTTATAAAGGATTGCAGGAAAACTCAGGCCGGATAATCGCGAGTCAAATCGAGAGGATTGACATTCGGCGACGGTTTCCTGTCGTTAAGGCTTCGGTTGTAGGCGGTGTCGTTTAGGAGACCGTCACCGATTTGGCTAGGGAGCGGGGACGGTCAACGTTTCTCCCTAGGATCACTGCGGTCTTGTACGCGAGCATTTGTGCCGCCAGGAGATGCAGTAGCGGGGCTACGCACGGCGATGCCTTGGGCAAACGTATCTCTTCATCGAAACTCCCGTGTGCCGCGTCAAAACAAAAGGCAATGACCTTGCCCTTCCGGGCACGGACTTCCTCCACGCCGCTCATCGTAAGTTCGTAAAGCTTCTTTTCCTCCTTGGGGGGAAGAAAGAAAACACTCGGAATCTCCTCGTCGATCAGGGAGAGAGTTCCATGTTTAAGAAAGCCTGCCGGCATGCCCTCGGCGTGGAGATAGGTGACCTCCTTCATCTTGAGGGCAGACTCGAAGGCGACAGGAGTGTAGATGCCGCGACCAAGGAAAAACCAGTTCTTCCTATGGTGATAACGTTCCACGAGTTTCCGTATAGGTTCCTGTTGAGTGCGCAGCGTTTTTTCCATCAACTTGGGTAGATGGGCCAGCTCCTGTAAGATCTTGAGGTTGTCCGTCTCTCGACCGTGTTTCTTGTAGTAACTCACCTCGATCGCCAGCCGGATCAAGAGGACAATCTGTGCCATGGCTGCCTTCGTGCTGATGACGCAGATCTCCGGACCGGAGTCTTGCTGAATGGCGACCTCTACCTCCCGTGTCATGGATGAGCCCGGGACATTCACGATAACCGCAGTTCGGGCACCTGCAGCCTTTGCTTGGCGCAGGGCTTGGAGGGTATCGAAGGTCTCGCCGGACTGTGATATCGCCAAAACGAGGGTCTCTGAATCGGCGAGGGCAAGAGTCTCCGCTTCATCAGAGCTTACGGCCGGGGCAGATTCTCCCGCAATCGCGCCCAGTAGGTATTGACCGAAGAGAGCAACGTAATAGGTAGTTCCGACGCCGATGAGAATGTTTCTTCGCGACTCACGCATAAGACGCGCCAGGGAGGATATCTCCTTTTGCGGAACCTGCATGGCCCGGCTTATGACTTCCGGTTGCTCCCATATCTCCTTTTCCATGTAGTGG
>JBHHYU010000205.1:0-2613 GCA_046757725.1 Binatia bacterium | reverse complement strand
CCTCGCACCGTGTGGCCGGTGCCGAGGTCCACATCCTTTCATGTCATGCAACGACAATGCCATGCGCCAGGGATGCACTTGGGATGCGGCCGTGGCAGAGGACCCATCTGGGATGTTCGGGCTGGGGGACTCACGACCCGAGAGGGCTTTCTTTCCCACCAGTTACATTCGCATCGTGTAGAACACAGAGAGACTTATGGTGATTCTTTGTCATGGGGGGATGATTTCGGGGGAGAATCGACCAACGGCGTCCGAGGGAGAATGAGCCTGACGGCCCGTTCGTAGAAAAAGTAGTCCCAGGCCCAGTTGACCATGACGAGGATCCGATTCCGGAAGCCGATCAGATAAAAAAGATGTAACCCCATCCAGAGCACCCAGGCGGGAAAGCCGATGAAAACCCAGCGATTGAGCAAATGGGCGACGGCGGCGTTCCGGCCAATGGTCGCCATCATCCCCCTGTCGCGATAGTGGAAGGATTGCAGTGGTCCGCCGGAAAGGTGTTGCAGAATATTTTTCGCCGCCAGCGTGCCCTGCTGTATAGCGACAGGGGTGACCATAGGGAAGGCCTGTCCACCGTCCTCGAGGTATGCCAGGTCTCCGACGACGTAGACGTTGGGGTATTTCGGCACCTGTAACGTGGGAAGTACGGTGACCCGACCGCCCCGCGAGGTGGGAAGGCCTGAAGCCTCCCCGCACGGATCCCCCTGGACTCCGGCCGTCCAGACGACCGTTTTCGTCGGAATCTCTTCTTTATCCTTGAGAGACACGCCATCGGGAGAAACCCGGGTCACCAAGGCCTGGAGATGAACCTCAATCCCCTTCTTTGCCAGTCGGATTCTTGCATACTGTTGAAATTTTCCAGGAAAGGTCGGAAGCAGATTCTGACCTGCTTCGAGGAGGATAACCCGCACGTCGTGAAAATCGAGGTTCGCGTAATCCCGTTTGAGGGGTCTGAAAATGAGTTCAGCCAATGCCCCGGTGAATTCGACCCCCGTGGGACCGCCCCCGACGATGGTGAATGTGAGGAGTTGCTTACGACGCATCGGATCGCTTTCCTGAGCGGCCCGCTCGAAGCAGTACAGGATATGGTTCCGAAGAGCCAGGGCCTGATCCATGGTGCGCAGTGGAAAGGCATTTTCTGCTGCACCAGGCACGCCAAAAAAGTGGGAGGTACTCCCAGTTGCCAAGATCAAGAAATCGTAACGAAGCGTCGGGCCGTCGGTTTCCAGTACCCGCCGTTCAAAGTCAATCTGCATGACTTCGGCCATGGCAAACTCGGCATTCGGGATCTTCCGTAGAATCCCACGCACAGGATAGGTGATTTCCTCGGGCTCCAGCTCGGCGGCGGCCACCTGGTAGAGGAGCGGGAAAAACGTGTGATAGTTGTTTCGATCCACCACGACAACGCGAACAGGGGCTTGGGCCAGTGCCTTTGCAGCCCAAAGTCCCCCAAACCCGCCTCCCACAATCACGACAACTGGACCATCCTGCTGGAGGGTCTTCATCACATTCTTCCATCCCCTTGGAGCAGAAAAAGAGAAACACATCTTACTCGGGGAATCCTTGGCAGGGTCTGGCCCGATCATACCATAATGGAGGGGGGCAGGCGGCCCTCAGGGAGGCAGGGTCAAGCCGGACAGGGGGTTGAACCTCCTCCGGCACACCCATTGCAGCGCCTTCTCCGGGACGGGACGCCCCAGGGGAGGGCATCTTTAATTTTCATCTAGTTACAGGGCTGGTGGAACCTCTAAAACGGTAAAGAGGATAAGGGCATGAAGCAGTACGCAAGGAGCCATCCAGGGATACGGCCGGAAGCCAGCCCGTCTTATCGTCGCAACTGCACGGGACAATATGGCACAGTCTTACACGTCTTGCGCACACTTGGTCTCTGGGCAGCCATCAGCTGTACCGCTTTCGGCCTCGTGTCCCTTTTCGCTTCCGAACCTGCCTGGAGCGTATTCTATTTGGTGGGTTTCCCCGTTCTCTGCTTGATACTCTTCGTATTCTAGGTGGTGACGTCAGAGGCGGATAGCAATGTAAGTCCACGTTCGGCACTTGACAATGAATAAACTGTAACTGAGGAGTACATGTGGAGGGGGAGGAGCGATGGTTCGACTCATGTACTGTGTAAACCGCCGTGAGGACATTTCACCCGAAGAATTCCGCAGGTATTGGCAAGATGAGAAATACGCTTCATTGCTTGGTAAATTCACAACAATATATCGGGCTGCTCGATTCGATCGGAATCTGACACTGAATATCCAGATGAATGTACAGATCATGGAGAGGCAAGAAACAGGAACACCGTTCGACGGGATCATAGAAATATGGTGGGACAGTGCAAAAGAACTGATCGCCGTGAATGAATCACCGGAAGCCGAAGAATTGAAACGTAAGATACGGGAATATGAAGGGCAATTCATAAACCGATCTCTGTCGAAGATTTTTTTTACCGAAAGCTAGGCGCGCCTCCACCTCTCAAGCACTGAGAGTACGTTCGGGACTGCAGACGAGCCCCTCCTTTGAGATGTTTTGGAGGCGATCATTTCTCGAGAAGTACGCGGATCGAGGCTCACGAGTGAATCCAGACGGACATATCGACATCGCGAGCGC
>JBHHYU010000204.1:0-2625 GCA_046757725.1 Binatia bacterium | reverse complement strand
TCGCCCGCAGGCTGGTGAAAGAAAAAGAGGCCGGTCGGCCGCTAGGGCCGGTCATCGAGAAGATGAACGCTTTGGCGGCGGACTACAGCGCGAAGTCACGCCCGGGCTACTGCGCGAAGATGGGTTTTGTGGACGAGGTGATTCCTTTCGCGGCGGTGCGGAACTATATGGTGGCCTTCGCCAACTGCGTTTATCAGAACCCGAAGTCCATTTGTCCGCAGCATCATATGATGCTGCCGAGGATCATTCGACGATAACAATGAAGGTGACTTGTGAAGAAGAAGCTTTCGGCACAGGGACGATCCCAACGGTCCGCGCGACACGCACCCGTGGATCACCAAAGCGCTGGAAGTTTGCGTAAAGAAGACCGGCGAGCTGCCAAAAAGAAACACGGCATTACACCGATCTGAACTGTTCGAGAGGGAGCTGGAAGATGGCTACACATGTGCTAAAGACAATGCCTTTACAGTCCGGTATTGTTTACGGACCTGTCCATTCTAGGCGGCTTGGGCTCTCCCTCGGTGTCAACCTCCTGCCATCTTCCCACAAGCTGTGTTCGTTTGACTGCCTCTATTGCCAGTATGGCCGTACCGCCAAACCTACGATGGATCTTGCCTATCAGGCAAAAGAATTGCCGCGGCCCAAAGAGGTTTCTACCGAACTGACAAAATATCTGCAATGTGTGGCCAGGCAAAAAAAGAAGTTGGATTGCATCACCTTCGCCGGTAATGGCGAGCCCACCCTTCACCCGGACCTGGTGGAGATCGTCGAGGAAGTCAAATTGATCCGTGATAAATACCTGCCTCATGCCAAGCTTGCGGTCCTTTCCAATTCCTCGACCGTAGGTAGAGAGGAAGTGCGAGAGGCTCTGAAGATGTTAGACCTTAGAGTGATGAAATTCGATGCCGGCAGCGAAGAGCTCATGCACCAACTCAATGGTCCAGCTCTTCCCTTTTATCTTGGAGAGATCATTGCCGGGCTCAAGAGATTACCTGATGTTATTCTTCAATCTCTGTTTGTTCAGGGGAGAGTCACCAATGCGGATCCTGATTCCATCGAGTTGTGGCTCGAAAAGGTGAATGAGATCCAGCCTGTCATGGTACAGGTCTACTCTCTGGATCGTGTGCCGGCGGAAAGGAGGCTTTGGAAAGTAAACTTTGCCACCCTGCAATGGATCGCCAATCAAGTACGTTGGCGAGTGGGTGTCTCCGTTGAGGTTTATTAAGAACGATAGAATAAAGTTGAGGCAGACTTTTTGACTCCAAGGGTTCCCTTGGAAAAGGAGGATTCCATGAAGACTCCATTGCTCACCATCGGTGTGATTATCGCGCTGGCAGCTCTCTATGTCCTAGTCCCTCTAATCATCCATACCTTCCAACGTTATCGTAAAAAGAGAGTTCTGAAGTGCCCGCAGACCGATGGGCTTGCGGAGGTCGATATTGACGCCCCCCGTGCCGCCTTTTATTCGGCCCTTGGAAAGCAGCTGCTTAAGGTCAAAGCTTGCACGCTATGGCCGAAGAAAAAGGGTTGCGACGAGAGATGTCTCAAAGACGATGAGAGTTGAGTTAGTCAAGGAATTTACCTTTGAGGCAGCCCATAGACTGCCCCATGCCCCGCCAGGGCACAAATGTACTCGCCTGCACGGGCATAGCTTTCGGGTCGCCGTCACAGTCGAGGGTGAAGTGGACCTCCGATCCCAGACCGGCTGGCTGATCGACTACGGAGATATCAAACAGGCCATGCAGCCCCTATTGGATCAATACCTTGATCATGCCTATTTAAATGAAGTTGAAGGCTTGGAAAATCCCACCTCAGAATGTATCTCCAAGTGGATCTGGGATCGGTTAAAACAAAGCCTCACCGGTCTCAAGCGGATTTCGCTGTACGAAACCTGTACCTCGCGTTGTGATTACGAAGGCAGATGACCGTGCAAACGGACACTCCGACTGTCTCTTTAGCCGGTAGAGCATAGGCTACCACTGCCTTCATTAACCTTTCTGCCTCCCGCCGGTTTGTTGAGGGCAATAAGTTATCGGACCACCCAACGAATGGTTACGGCCAGGTTTAAAAGGCTTGACTTGCGGCAGAACCGTTGTCAAGACTGATGGTAAACAGGGCAGCGGTCATGGTGTGTTCCACGTCGCTAAATCCGACATGCAAGGTGAAATATCGTGGAAGCGGACCGTCTTTTCTTACCTGGAAATAAAAAAGCCACGGATGAAAAACCTAACAAGACCTATCCTTACGGACCCAAATTCGGCAGGCATTCTATTTGTGCCGGTCATTCATGACGTGAGGCACTAAGGAGAGCCATGGCATGGTAGTTACCAGCGAGGGAGAATCAGCAGTGAAATATGCATTTCTCCACTTAGGATTCCGACCGTTCTTCCTCGGAGCAGCCGGTTTTGCGCTTTTATCAACCGTACTGTGGATGGGGATTTATATAATGGGCTGGGCAATCCTGCCCAAACATTTCGCTCCGATAACCTGGCATTCCCATGAGATGATATTTGGGTACGGCGTAGCGGTTATCGCCGGTTTCCTTTTGACTGCGGTAAAAAACTGGACTGAGGTACAAACACTCAACGGTTATCCTTTATTGAGTTTGTTTTTATTTTGGACTGC
>JBHHYU010000203.1:0-2647 GCA_046757725.1 Binatia bacterium | reverse complement strand
CAGTGTGGGAGAAGAGCACTATCGCCCGGTATGTTGGGTACTGGGACCGTCGGCCGGGGCGGAAACGAACATTAACTACCGCCTAATATGCGTGCCTGACCCGGCTGGTGACTCTCAAGTCGGAAAAATGAAGGAGAAAAACTCTCCGCGACTGTCGACGCCAGCTTTCTGGAAGATCTGAGTCACGTACTGTTTGACAGTTTTTTCAGAAAGTCGAGTTATCCGCGCGATTTCTGCATTCCGTAATCCCTTCAGCATCAAGCGGGCCACTTCCTCTTCTCGTTCAGTCGGTTGGAGCATTGCCAGTCCACGGTCTACACAATCTTGGAGCGATTGCGGCGAATCCAGGACTTTCCGAAGCACGTGTATCAACGACGCAAATGAAAACGGCTTCTCCAACAGGTAATTAGCTCCAGAGTTCAACGCTTCACGGGCATAGTCTAAGCTGTTAAATGCCGTGATAATAATCGCCGGTGTAAAAATCCCTTTGTGACGAAGTTCCCTGAGTAGGTCCACGCCGTTTCGCCCTGGAAGGCGGATATCAATAATAAGGGCATCGTACGCTCCAGGTGTGGCAATTCCAAGAAGGGACTCTGCAGTACTGAAGACATTGCACTTGAATCCCTCGGCAGTCAGTTTGGCGGCGAAGATCGTGCGTGCGTCTGCATCATCTTCCACATACGCGAGCCTCACCGCTTCCCCCCGGGGATCCAAAGGGTTGTAAGGGCGCGGCCGTCTTGATTGTTGAGAGTTAACCCCCCACCAAACTGCTCAAGAACTCTGCGAACCAGGACGAGCCCCAATCCTAGGCCATACGAGCTGTGGATTGGCTCGCGGCCCTGAGCAGTGAGTGCGGCTTCAGGATAAGGCGGACCCGTGTTCTGGATGCGTATCTCCACATAGCCCTGGCGATCCGAGCTGACCGTGGCAGATAGAGAGATGAGGCGAGGGGGACCACCTCGCCCCACAGCCTCTATGGCGTTATTAAACAATGTGGTGAAACACTGCTCAAGCAGCAGTGGGTGCATGTGGACAACCACTGGCCTGACGTCCTTCGTCAAAGCAATGTTAGCTTCCTGAAGCTGTGGGTAGATCTTGTCTGTCAGTAACTCCTCGAACCAGATGCGTAATTGGACGGATTCCTGATGAGTTAGCGAATCATCAATAGCATTCCAGCGACCAAGTTGATCGGTGACGACCTTAAGCCTGTCGATGTTTCGCTTCAAGATCGCGCTCTCTTCCGGAGCCAAAGGCTGCTGTTGCCGAGCTTCAATGATCGCAGCAAGGTTGTGCAAAGGGTTTCGGACTTCGTGCAAGATGTGAGAGCTGAGCGCTTGGGTGAAAAATTGGTGCTGGAGCTTGACGTTTTGTGTCGACAGGCTGCGGTTGCGGGACGCTTGTTTTCGAATGTGGTTCAGCATCAGACCCACCAGCATACCAGCGGTGACTGGTACCATGTATTCCATGAAATCGTAGAAGTGCATGAGGGCTTGTGAACCCCCGTACTGCTGGCTACTGAGAACGTGCTCGGTAATCTCGTATACGAACCCGATCGCCCCGCCGATCACAGGGAACTGCCACGGCTTGAACAAACCGGTGAGTAAGACGAAACGCCGGCTCATCGCGACCCTACCATTTCTCAAGTATAGCAAAATGCGTGATGAGAGGGTCCGACTAAAGTCGGATGGCACTCACGCCCCGATACGCTAGGTTATAAAGGATGTTTTTTGTCAGCTCTCTCGATCGTCGGTTCAGAGAGGCCTTATTATTACGACTGTACCGTCAGACATATTCCGCGAGATAGAGGGACAAGCGCTCCCGCCGGATGCCGCCCTTGGCCGCAACTCGGCGCTTGAGGGTGCGGCAGAAGCCCTCCAGGGCGTTGATGTGGTTACCGGGCTTCCTCGCATAGTGCCCCTTGCCATGGTCGTCGACCCACCGGTGGACGGAGCCCTTTGCCGCCACCCCCGTGTAGTTGAGCCAGGTATCGGAACACACAATCGACCCCCGCCGCACCCGGCGCCGGATGAGAGGCAGGAACGTCTGCGCCTCGACATCCGGCACGACCTGAGCCTACACCTGTCCCCCGCGGCAGAGGACCCCGAACACCGGGAGCTTGAAGGTGCCCCGCCCGCGCTTGCTGATCCGGCGTCGGTGGCCCAGGGTTTTGTTCTTCCAGGCGCCGACGAGATAGGTCTCGTCGACCTTGACCGTCCCCCCGAACACCAGGGGGACCTCCTACCCCGTGGTACGTCGAATGAGCAACAGGCCCACAGGACGTGCTTGCACTCGGTTCCGGTCTCCTGGGCCACCGCACGACTCCTCAGCCCCCGAGACGTTCCACCGCAGCAGGGTCTCCCACTGATGGCCCGTCAGCGGCAACCGTGGCCCCGGTCGTCACTCGTACCGGCAGCGGGCGCACCGGCGCCCCCCACGTCCGACGATCCAGGATTTGTTGCTCGTGCATCGGGGACATCTCATTCGCTTCGCCACGCTACCACGGTATCAAACTAGGTGGCAAGAATGGAACCTTACCCAAATAAGAAACGATGCTTGGTCGGCGCCTTTGACTTCGGAAAGCAAACGGCCGACGTCTTCGACGACATGCTTCAGCGATCGGTCCCCTTCTACAGCGAGGTTCAGCGGA
>JBHHYU010000202.1:0-2662 GCA_046757725.1 Binatia bacterium | reverse complement strand
GTTCGACCGATTCGACAAGTCTCACGGCCCTGAGGCTCTCGAAGGGCAAGCTCACCATCCTGAGCAAGGTCGAAGGACCGATGGGGTTTCCGATGTGGAGAAGCGGCAGTTCTCCCCCTTGGTCGAATACGGGGATTCAAACCTCGTATTCGATATAACTTGATTTACCGCGGGCGGGGTTGGCCCGGCTTTGAAATTTTGGCCATCTTGTCCCACTTAAAAGGTGCTCCTGGCTGAAGTCCAATTTCCGAGGTACTGAGTTGGCCTCGACCTTTTTTTTAATCAGGGTTAGACTGTTGCAACGGGCAGGGAGTAGGTTAGATTACCAGAGCAGGAGCCATTGATGATAGGACAAGCTGGTAAAAAAACAGATGCAGCGCTGCAAGGGGTCCGGGTACTCGAAATAGGCCAGCTATTGGCCGGCCCTTTTGCTGGAGCCTTCCTGGCTGCCTTCGGGGCAGAGGTCATCAAGGTCGAACCCCCAAACGGAGGAGATCCGCTCAGGACGTGGAGGAAGGTTTACAAGGGGACCGGCCTCTGGTGGTCCGTTCTTAGCCGCAACAAAAAGTGCATCACTTTGAACCTTCGCCATCCACGGGGACAGGAGCTAGCCCGCGAGTTAGCAAAGGATATGGATATCCTGCTGGAGAATTTCAAGCCCGGGACAATGGAAAAATGGGGCCTCGGATACGACGAGCTGAAAAAGGTGAATCCCCGATTGATCATGGTACGTGTATCGGGCTGGGGACAGACAGGACCGTACGCCTCTAGGCCCGGGTATGCAAGCGTGGCAGAAGCGATGAGTGGGCTACGCTACGTGACCGGGTATCCGGATCGTGCGCCAGTCCGTTCTAATCTCAGCCTGGGAGATACCATCGCAGGTATGCACGCCGCCCTGGGCGCGCTCATGGCCGTGTACCACCGCGACATCCATAGTAGCGGGCACGGGCAGGTTGTTGACGTAGCGATCTACGAGGCAATATTTAACATGATGGAGAGTATGTTGCCCGAATATGACAAGCTCGGCTACATCCGGGAGAGGCAAGGTGCCAAACTCCCCGGGATTGTCCCTTCGAACACCTATGTCTGCAGGGATGGCAAGTACATCGTCATCGGTGGCAATGGAGATGCCATCTACAAGCGCCTCATGAAAGCCATGGGGAGGAGTGATCTGGCCGAAGATCCGCGTCTGGGGCACAACGAAGGCCGCGTGGAACACGAAGAGATGATCGACAGCGCCATCGAGGTCTGGACGAAGCAGCATACCTATCAGGAAATTTTTAACGTCCTGGAAGCCGCCGCTGTTCCTTGCGGGCCGATCTATAGCATTGCCGAGATGGTCCAAGATCCTCACTTCAAGGCGCGCGGCCTGTTTGAAGAAATGGAAATCTCCCAGGGTGAAAAATTGAAAATACCCAGGGTCTTGCCACTCCTGAGCGAGACACCAGGGCGAACGGAGTGGTTAGGACCCCCTCTGGGCGCACATAATGAAGAGGTTTTCAGCCAGCAATTGGGCTTGTCCAGGGAAGAGTTAACCACCCTAGAGCAGCAAGGAGTCATTTGAAAAACCACCCGGACGCGGGTAACACCGACGTTTACCGGGCTGTTTTCAGTTCACCCCGATTCGAAAAAAGATCGAGGGCCAGTCCCCCATCCCAACAAGTTGGAAGGGGTCCAGAATATCAGAAAACATCATCTACCAGGACCGGTAGAAGGGCGCAGGTGACAAACATGTTTTCGAGTCATGGTTCATTGAGGAAGCAATGATGCGGATACCGACGCGGGTTGAGATTGTGGACGTGGCCCCCCGTGATGGACTTCAAAATTTAGCCACCGCGATCCCCACGGAGCAAAAAATCGAACTCGTCAATGCACTGGTGCACGCCGGCGTCCCACGCATCGAGGCAACCTCGTTCTCCCACCCGAAGTGGGTCCCGCAACTACGAGATGCTGGGGAGGTGCTGGCAGAAATCGACCGTTCCAGGGCGACTCGTCTTATGGTCCTGATTCCCAACATGCGTGGTTATGAACGGGCGCGTAAGTATGCCGGTCTGATCGATGAGGTGGCGGTGGTCATCTCGGCGACGGAGACGATGAACCGGAGGAACGTGAATGCGAGCATAGCGGAGTCTATGCGGCAGTTTAGCCGGATTGCAGATCAGTCGAAAAAGGACGGGCTACGCCTGCGGGGATCGATTGCGGTCGCATTTGTCTGTCCGTTCGAGGGAACAACTCCGGCAGAGCAGCCTCTGCGATTGGCTGAGGAATTCGTTAAAATGGGCATGGACGAAATACTGTTTGCTGATACGATCGGGCGAGCAAACCCACTACAGGTCTACAACCTTCTCAAGCGCAGCAGAGAACGATGGCCAGAAGTGCCGTTGGCAGTCCATTTTCATGACACCTACCATATGGCATTGGCCAATACGGTGAGCGCCCTTCAGGCAGGAGTTGCCATTTTCGATGCCTCGGTCGGCGGCCTAGGCGGATGCCCTTTCATGCCCAAAGCGGCGGGGAATGTCGCTACAGAAAAGCTCCTGTTCATGCTGCATGAAATGGGAATCGAGACAGGTATAGATAATGACGGGTTACTCAAGGCAGCCGCATTTGCCAAGAGTCTTAAACATTCCGATACAAAGGAAGATACAGCTTAATGTCTAAA
>JBHHYU010000201.1:0-2670 GCA_046757725.1 Binatia bacterium | reverse complement strand
GCCGTCATTGAACCGGGTGAGACCCTCTTCATTCCTAGTGGATATTGGCATCACATCGTTTATGAAGAGGGAGGATATGCCATATCACTTCGCTGTCGCCACGAGTCCCTGGCAAAGAGATTAGAAGGGGGCCTGAACCTTTTAGTCTTGTCACCGATTGATCGGATCATGAACAAGATCCTGTCGGAAAAATGGTACCGGTGGAAGGAAAAAAAGGCCCATGAACCAGCTTGAGCACCACTCGCCTCTTGACTCGCCTCCTGACCAATCCTTCGATCTGCACGGCTCTCCCAGGTACTCGAAACCGTAAATACCTATATTTATAACCTGCAATTTTCTTGGTGGCGCCTCTGCCTCGAAGGCGGCCAAGGATGCTCTCCGTTGAAAAACGGTTGGCATGAAAATCGCAATTTTCTTTTGAACGTTGTGTGTTCGAAATGCCGTTATAAGGGATCCAAAAGGCTCTAGGATAGGGAACGATTCGGTGAAGAAAATAAAGGGAAGCATGAATGAGGGACGGTTTCTTGTCCCCTATCGAGTCTATGGGGATGCAGACAAGAGGATCGTCTGTGTCAGCGGAGTCCAACAGACCATGGCCATATGGCGATCCTTTGTATTACATTTCGCCCCAAGATATCGCGTCGTCGTTTTTGATGCTCCGGGACAGGGACAAGCACGAATTGTTTCGGGCCCCCCCGCGATATCCTTGGACGAACAAATCGGCGTGCTCCATAAAATCATCTCGGCAACGGAGGGCGATGACGAGTTGATCCTCGGCGCGGCGTCCTGGGGCACAATTGTGGCCGCGGGGTTTGCAGCGCGGTATCCGGAAAAGGTGAGCAAACTCGTCTTAGGCAGCTTCGGGGTCAAACCCAATAAGAAATTGCTCGACTTAATCAAAGAAGGGCAGTCCTTACATGAAGCGAGCAATGGGTACCAGATCGCCCAGTTAATCATCGACAATTTCGGACAGCGGTTAAACGATGACTACAAGAATAGAATAGTTGAACAGTTCCGACACATCGACGACGAGCAGTTCTGGTCATTCTACGCGATGTCTGAGCTCATAGAAAATGCTCGGGACATCAGTGACCATATCAACCTCCAAAATATTAAGGCGAAGACCTTAATTATTAATGGTGAATACGATGAAATTATCGATTTAGAAGATGCTGAAACTGCAGCGACTCGCATCCCCGATTGCGAATTCAGGATTGTGACCGGGGCTGGGCATTTCTTGCACCATGAAAATGGGTGCGAGGACATTTTTCAAATATACGAAGAATTCTTTTGCCGGTGAGTCTCCCCCTTCCCAACTAAGCCCATTTCATTTTTTTGTGGAATTCTTCTCTGACCCCATTTTTCTTTCCCGCTGAATCCAGTCGCTGCTTGAGGGAATAGCTGTGAAGGCTGAAGGAAGGTGATGTAATGAGCAGAGACCCGAAAGATGTGCAAATCACAGGTGGGGTGCGGCGGCAGTTGGGCATCTACCTCGATGGTCTGACTGGGAAAAAGCCGGTCGTTCCGGTCGACATGGCGGAGCTGGAAGGCAAGGCGGGTGAGGTGATGTC
Source organism: Binatia bacterium (assembly GCA_046757725.1). Lineage (GTDB taxonomy): Bacteria > Desulfobacterota > Binatia > UBA9968 > UBA9968 > JBHHYU01. Next base: position 1,099 of record JBHHYU010000201.1, on the reverse strand, counting down.
GCCGGAGGGATTTGCCTACGTAGCGGGGGGGGCAGGGGTTGAAAGCACGGCCAATGCAAACCGGAAAGCGTTCGACCGTTGGCGGATCGTACCGCGGATGTTGGTCGACGTCTCGGCCCGCGATACTTCTGTTGAGCTTTTTGGGAAGACCCTGCCGAGCCCGGTCCTCCTGGGGCCAATCGGAGTTCAGGAAATGGCCCATGAGGAGGCGGACATTGCCACCGCCCGGGCGGCAGCGGAAGAGGGCATCCCGATGATTTTCTCAAATCAGGCGTCGAAACCTATGGAAGCATGTGCCGAAGCCATGGGAGACAGTCCACGTTGGTTTCAGCTGTATTGGAGCAAGTCAGATGCACTGAACGCCAGCCTGGTGTCGCGCGCTCAGGCCTGCGGGTGCAGCGCAATCGTGGTGACGCTCGACACCACGATGCTGGGCTGGCGCATCCGCGATTTGGATCTGGCCTATCTCCCCTTTTTGCGAGGCAAGGGGCTCGCGCAATACCTGACCGATCCGGTCTTCCTCGCGAGCCTGAAAGAGCCGCCCGAGGAAAACATCATGGCTGCCGTGCAGCAGTTTCTCGCCACCTATTCCCAGCCGTCGCTCGGGTGGGAGAACATTTCCGTCTTGCGGGATCACACCACCCTTCCCCTTGTCCTCAAAGGCATCCTCCACCCGGACGACGGCCGCCGGGCGGTGGATCACGGGATGGATGGGGTCATCGTCTCGAACCATGGCGGTCGCCAGGTCGATGGTGCCATCGGGGCGTTAGACGCGCTCCCGGGCGTGGTTCAGGCAATCCGGGGCAAGATTCCGGTCTTGTTCGACAGCGGTATCCGAGGGGGGGCCGACATCTTCAAGGCCCTGGCGCTAGGGGCGAAGGCCGCCTGTATCGGGCGTCCCTTTGTCTATGGACTTGCGGTCGCCGGGCAGGCGGGGGTCCAGGAGGTCGTGCGGAACATGACAGCCGATTTTGAACTTACCATGGGGCTGGCCGGATGCACGTCTGTTGCCGAAATTACGCCCGAAACCATTGTACGGCTCGACTAGTGCCGTTCCAACTACTTATGGCAACTGTTTCGTTGCCCGCTGTCGCGACCC
>JBHHYU010000200.1:0-2796 GCA_046757725.1 Binatia bacterium | reverse complement strand
TCTACTACCGCGCCCGGTATTACGATCCCTCCACCGGCCGCTTCTTGCAGGAGGATCCACTGCTCACCCTGAACCTATATGCCTACACTGGAAACAATCCGGTCAACTTTACCGACCCGAGCGGCCTCCAAACCCCAGGACTTAGGCGGTTTCCTGATTTTGCGGGAAGGGATATTACGCCACTCTTGCCAAATCTCGTCTTACCCCCCAATCCCACTTTGGCGCATGTCGAGCATGCTATCTTGAAAAAATTCGACATCCCAGGATCGCTGATGTTTCAGGAGGCATTGAGAGAACCATTATTGCGCGCACGAGAGGAAGTTCCCGCTGGTTTTACAATGTCAGCCGAGTCGACCGTCATCATAACTCGATCGCCCTTGAATATCCGAGTGCTTCCCTTCCTAATACCGGCTCGCAGTCGCGCTTTCGCCGCGCCACCTAAGCCTGGTGAGGCACGCCACAGATTCTTCACAGGGATCGAATCGTCCGGACCACCGCGACCAACATGTCCGCTCTTCCCCGTGATACCAGATCCGCGCTTTGAGGATCTTATGCGAAAACTTGCACCGAGGTAAATTGGAGCGCAGGATTGTGCGTTTTGGAGAAGTGTAGATCCCCTTTTCATTCGAGATGCTTTCCTATGTTCTTTACAGCAATGGAGCAAACGCCGTGACTGTAATTACTAAACAAGCCCTTCGAATTGGTTGCCTGGTCGCAATCATCGCCATTACTCTACAAGCCCCAATTCGCGCGGCCGCTCACCCTCACCCCAACAATGGTGAGGGGAAAATCGAATTCCGCCGGGCTGAGTATGCGAACACGCAGACACCCAAGATCGCCCACTTTATCACGAAAGAGTTTCGCGGTGTGCCATACCGAGTTGCGAAGAGGCCCGATTTGAAATTTATGAAGGCGGACTTGACCGAGGTGATTGTCCAGGAGACAGAGCCAGGTGATTTTGGGCTACATCTCGTGGTAGACCGCTCGTTGTGGACCGCGATTGAATCGATTACGACTGCTTCCCTAGGAAATGAACTGGGGATCCTCGTGGATGGGAGCCTTGTTTTCGTGGGGGTCGTCAGAGAACCCCTTCGCAACGGTAGGCTGCTCATCAGTTTCGGAAGGAACACTAAGAAGCAAGCGTTTGACCTTGCCCATCGCCTTTCCAGCAAACCGACATTTATGCCGTTCGAAGTCAAAAAGGGCAAGTAAATGGATGATGGCGAGACCACAGAACTGGTAATTGTGGGAAGAACCGTCCTTGGCCAACCCGAATAGCTCACGTTTACCATCCCGGGCAAGAACGCTACGTAACAGACCCGAGGCGCTAGCATCAACATGAAGGAGATTGCGATGAATGAAGCTGCATTAGAAGGTCTGACACAACGTTTAGATCGAATGGAGCGGGAGAATCGCCGCTGGAAACTACTAGGCGTATCCGCCATAGCAGCATTCGCAACTGTTGTACTAATGGGTCAATCCCCAACTGCTATGGTCGCGAAGGTGCTCGAGGCCGAGAAGTTTGTCGTTCGAGACACGAACGGAAACAATGTTGCCGAGTTAGGTTCGATACACGGGTCTTCCTTCCTCCACCTCACCGACAAAGACAAGAGCGGCAGTGTGTCCTTGAGTGCGCTGCCTGACGGCCCTCGGCGCCTACAACTTTGGGACAAGAGTGGTCCTAGGGTCCAACTGATCGCGACACAGGACGGTGAGGCAAGGTTGCGCCTTTTCGACATGAAGGGAATTCCCCGCGCTTCGCTGGACGTACAGGCCGACGGCCTGCCAATCTTGCGTCTTGCTGACAAGAATAGTAAGACTCGTGCTGAGCTACTCCTAACTCCGGACGACACACCACTCCTAAGTTTCTACGACCGTGACAAGGGCCGCAAGTTTATTGGCGGTATGGGGGTAGCGGAAGACGGCTCGATGACTCTGGCCCTTGTCGATAAGGAGGAACAGAGTTTGGCGGAACTTCGCGTGCCGCCTGGAGCCGCGCCTCACCTTCGCTTTATCGACAAGGACGGGAAAGTTCTTTGGAGCACGCCCGAACTAGGTCAAGAACCGAAGACGGAGCAATAAGTACTTCACTGGCGTAGCGTGCTAACTCTTATAATGCGTATCGTGATATCCTGACTCGCCTAGATCAGCTTACCCATCCGCAAGCCCCGAACCCACCCAAGAATTTCACCTATGACTCCGTAGGGAACAAGATCTCTTCGCATCTCGGGACCGGCCAGATCCACGACGCAGCCAATAGACTGACTGAAGACAGCAACTTCATGTATACTTACGACGTCAATGACAACCTCACGGCCAAGACCAGTAAGGCGACCGGCGAACAGACCGTGTACACGTACGACGCGGAGAACCAGCTCATCCGGGTGGAGCAGTTTAGTCCTGCTGGCGGGACCACGCCAGTCCTCGTCGCCGAGTATCGGTACGATGCCTTAGGCAGGCGGATCGAGAAGGTGGTCAATGGGGTGAGCACCCGCTTTGTTTACAACAACGAGGACATTGTCGCCGAGGTGGACGGGACGGGTGCCACCCAGGCGACCATCCTCCATGGCCCCGGGATAGACGAGCCCCTGGCCGTGAACCGGAGTGGGGTCCGCGGCGGGCCGTTCACCTACCATGCGGATGGCTTAGGCTCGATTACCACCGTGACTGATGCGCTTGGCGACCCGGCCCTGACGTATACCTACGATAGCTTTGGGCGCATCGTGGACGAAACAGGCACAGTGATCGATCCCTATACCTACACGGGGCGGGAATTCGACCCCGAAACCGGCCTCT
>JBHHYU010000199.1:0-2832 GCA_046757725.1 Binatia bacterium | reverse complement strand
ATGCACTCACTGGAATGCGCCCAGGTTCTTTATTATCTCCTGACCGTCCATATTCTCAAAACAGTAACACCCCCCCCGTCGGAAATACTCCCCGATTGAGTCTATACCAATTGGGAATACATAATAGGAGGACGGATATGAAACGGCTTGCTGTTTTGTTTGTGGTATTTTGGGCGACTCTTTCCGGGTGTACGGTCGGCCCACAAGTACGCCGGCCGGCGGGGCTCCCTAAACCACCCAGTGAAATGGTCTTTTCTGCGAACTTCGAAAAGGTATGGGACGCCGTAATCAAGGCGATTCCTGACTATCCCATCATTAATAAAAATAAAGATTCCGGACGCATTGTCACCGGTTGGAAAATAATCAAAGGGTCGAAACGCGAACGATTGAACATCCTCGTGAAAAAAGAGGGCAACGGGACCCGGGCCGCCGTTGAGAGTCATATGGAAGTGCTGGACAAAAGTGCTCGTGTGGAGACCGGTTTTGGAACCACGACAAGAATGGCACAGTGGAACCCTGCTCCTTCGGATACAATCACTGCAGGTGAGATATTCACAAAGATCGATGAGGCCTTGTCAAAAAAACCTCCCCCACCTGAGAAAGGGAAAGAAGAAAAAGACGCTCAAAAACCTTAACGGCTAGCGCGTCAGAATAAGGAAGATTCCGGCCATGATGGGTAAGACATTCATGAACGCTGTAGCAAACGGAGAGATCGATATTCTCGGAATGCTACTCAATATTCTTGAAGGCGTTGGTTCTCCGTATTGCGTTATTGGCGGGCTTTGAGTGAATGCGTACGTTGAACCAATCGTCAGTCTCGACCTAGATATTGTTATAACCACAAAATATATTGAGAAGGTGTGCAAAGCCGCTGAGGAGAAGGGGATGAAAATTGAGCATTTTGAACACAGCGTGAATCTTACTGTTTTGAAGTCTGATCTGCGCGTACAGCTACAAACAGATCCCCGCTACCAATCATTTATTCAGCGGGCCACACAAAAGGAAACACTTGGATACCGCATGAACGTTGCTTCACTGGAGGACGTGCTTCAAGGTAAGGTATGGGCCTATTCGGATGAGCAGCATCGGAAAAGTAAACGGCAAAAGGACCTGGCCGACATCATGCGTCTCGTCGAGGCATACCCCTCACTGGAGAACCAACTTCCCGAAAACGTGAGGGAAGCGCTGAAGTAGATAGAATCCTGGTCCCTTTATGCTTCTATGCTTATGAATTTCTTGTGCGCGGCAAGCGCTGGGTTGTTATACTCGGATTTAATGACTCTCACTAGGACAGTCACTTTTAACAAACCTCTTATCTTTTAAGTTGAAAATGAAAACATTGCTAGAGTCACCTTCTCCCCATTCGACTATCCACTTATTCTTTGAATCGGGACATCCGAAGCGTTGAATTGCGTCTTTAACATCTTCTTCTGATGGGTCCCTAGGAAAGGTTGACAATATATGATCCAGAACATATGTCTCTAATACACTGATTTCTTTTAGGAATATTACTTTTACTCCTCCACGCCTATCATTTTTAAGTTTATAAAAAAATAATCTTCAAATCCATCTCCATTAAAATCTCCTCTCCCACAACCCACCTTATTAGATTTAAAATACTTATCGGAGATGCCAATGTCCCCCAAAAGATCCTTGACCCCTGTAATTACAGGTGAAGACTCCGATGGGTCGTGTACGCCTTCGGATCTCCCTGAAAGCCCTCTCAATGGCATTGGTGGTTCGTAAGCGATTCCAATGCGCCTTAGGGCAGCGAAAGAAGGCCAGTAAGTCGTCCAGATCCCGCTGTATACAGGCTGCGGTAGCGTTGGGAAAAAGCAAAGAACGCCTCGATGGCCTGCTTTGAGCTGCTCGCATGCGAGATTCTGCCCACCGCGCGTTTGATTGGCTTCCAATCGTTCTTCTTCACTTTATCCAAGACATTCCTCATCTTATGCGCCCAACAGCGTTGCCTTGCAATTCTCGGCCAGACCAGATCCAGCGCGGCATGAAGCCCTTGCCCTCCGTCGGTTACAATCAGCGCGACGGACTCTGCCGTCAGCCCCCGCTGATACAGATCGCGCAGACAGCCCTCCCAGGCGGCTTCTGATTCCGAGGCGGCGCGCATAAAATCAATGAATTCTCTTTGCCCTTGTTCTGTGATCCCGTAGGCACACAGCAATACTTTCCGCCTCACACACAGCGCCCCTTTATGCTTTAAGACCACCCCATCGAGCAGCACATAGCGGTAGCGGGTCAGAACAGGATGGCGATGGAAGGCAAGCACCGCCGCATCCAGCTGCTTTGCAATGCGACTGACCGTCTGGGCCGAGAGGCCCTCTCCCAAGAAAGCACCCAGCGTATGCGCCACCTTGCGGGTGCTCATCCCCAAAATAAAGCAAGACAGGATCAACTGATCGATGACCTTGGGCCTTCGTGCATACGCCAAGAGGGTCTTGAAGGGAATCTTGCCTGATCGGACCCGGGGTACACGCAAAAGAAGCGCCCCGACCTCTGTCAGCAACCATCGAAAGTAGTGCCCACAGCGATAGGCAAGACGACCTTCTACCCGCTCATAAGGCTGCGCGGCAATGTAGGCGCTCAACTCCCCCTCCATGGCCGTCTCCAACACCTGCTTAAGCGCCGCAGCCGCTGCAGGCCGATAATCCCCCTCCCATTCAAACGCATTGACTTCCTTATATGCTTTCTTTACATTACGTATCGTTGCCGCAAGCAACATGGGGTGTCCTCCTTCTGATGAATTTGTTGGCCCAAATCCATGGAAGGTTACACCCCTTCTTTTTTATAGCAACTCTTTTTTGCACACAATATGTT
>JBHHYU010000198.1:0-2882 GCA_046757725.1 Binatia bacterium | reverse complement strand
TCCTGCATATGATTCTCTCATGCACCGGGTTCAAGCTTTACGGGGACCCCGGTAGGATTGACCTGTTTCTTCGACGAAGTCCAAAACGCTCATATGGACGAAAGGACAGCTACTCCAATGATAAATGCCAGAAGGCCGAGCCCCCATAGGAAAAGAACCTTTGGTTTTCTCGTTTCCTCCCGCATGGCGAAATACAGAATGTAAGCCGGGATGATCAAACAGAATAGGCCCTGGACTACACTCCTGCGAAAAGCTAGGGCGGCAATGTAGACCTGACAGATCATCGCTAGAAGCCAACCCCCGAAGAGCAGAATTTTTCCGAGGGCCTCTATGGTTTTCGCCTCACCTTGGCGCACGTTCGAGGACGGTTTAGGAGACGACTTGGGCACCTTCCTGATGGTAATTTCCACCACGTCGAGCGCAGTCTCGAACGGCGTGATTCTTTTGAGGGAAACAGAGGCTGTGTACTCGGGTCCGAGGTCGGTTCTAGCCGTGTCCTCGAACTCGCGCATCAAACTCTCAGTAAACGGCAATGTGCCCGCAGGGTAGTAGTTCCCCACTACAAGCATTTGAGGCGGCCGTTTGTCGTCGGCGTAGAGGGGCTGCACCAAAAGACCAAAGCCTGTGTTCTGGTCATACGCCATGACGGCTGTTCCGGTGTCGAGGGGGCTAAGCCGTACTTCCCAGCCCGGTGGATGAACCATGACCTTGGCGTATTCATCCCACTCGGCGCGGGTAAGCGAGAAGATCCGATCCGCGTCCTGCTTGCTGACAATCTGTTCGGAATCCGCGGGGAGTTCCATAGGCATCACCAGGAATACAAAAGACAAAAGGGTACATGTCAGGCACTTCATTCTACGCCATTTCCCCCTGCCCCCTAAACCCTATTAGCTCTAAGATAACACCCATGCTACCCATTGTCGATTAGTGCAATACGCTCCCGGTTCGACTCGAGATTGTGGGTGTATGCGAACCGGGGCCCGCCTACCGCAAGGCCGTAGAAGTGGACCCGGAAAGCGAGCCACCCGAATAACCGAATCTGAATTCTCGCGTGTGGGTCGTTTCCCTCAAAGCAGAGCCCATGAAACGGCCGGTATTCCTCAGCACTGAGCCTATCTACGTGAAAGGAGTTAGAAACGTCTTCTCCGGAGCGAAGAACGTGCCTAATTTCAGCAAGCTGTGGAACGTCACTATAAATTGCCGTTCCCAGGTGGCAGGCGAGGAACTCAAAAGCGATCTTTAAAGGAACCACTTCGTCCATAAGCGGCCTGGAGAGGTCATGTTGAACTTTCTGAATTCTCCATTTGACCACCTCAAGGCCCGGCGCGATCTCGGTTCTTTGATCCTCCGGCGCATGATCGAAGGTTCTAAGCGCCTCTTCTAGTGGAGTGGCACCATAGCCTGACTTGCGGAGTATAGTCTCAACTGTCCGTCGTGCGTGATCTGTCGGTTGAATCAGCGACCCATCCTCCTCTCGGGTGGAATGAACCCGAAACTCTCCATCCCTCAGGTATCCTCTGGTGTGCCCAGCCTTGCTTTCACCAAAAAAGGGCTGATTCTCGGTTAACCGTTGAGCAAGCTCCGGAATCTTCGAGGAAAGATTGGTTACCGCGAGTCTAATCGAGGGATCCAATCGCGCAGCTGCTTCAACCTTTGCGCCCAACGTTGAGTTGCACGCATGGCACAAAAAATATGCAGTAAGACGACCACCCAGTGCCTCAGGAATCAGGTGTTCCTCTGTAAGTCCTCTCGCCTGTAGGCAAAGGATGCACAGATCACCGGGCCACGGGATTAGCAGGGTTACTGCCTCCTACTCGCGCAGATTAACGTACTCTGCTGTGCCGCCGACCGCGCTCGGCCGCTCCGCCCCACCGGCCTCTTAGGACTCGCTCTATCAACTCGCCGAAAACACTGGCCACGTCAGTTCCTTGCCTGGCGCAGAAGGTTGGGAAGTTACCTCGACTTCAAGCTCTTGCCATCGACGAAACGTACTCGGATTTGAGTAAAGCGGCACACAAAGCCTGAAATCTGCGAGGGGCGTCTCAGCTCTAGCATAAATCGGCCAATCATCCTTCGGCTGGACAACGGGCGGGTCGTCCGCGCTACTGCGCTTGAGGAAGAACAGGAGACCAAAAGGCTGGGACAGCAGAGAGCTTACATCCAGGACCAAGTCCCCCTTGTTGGGGCGGCGCTGAGCCACACGATATCTCGTGATCTCCATCGGCAAGATTGCGACAAGGGGGATTGGGCCCTGGTAGTCGGAAGGCCGGATAACGATATGTCGCTGACGCTTGCCACCGGTCTTGGTCGGAAGAATCAAGGTACCTGAGTTATGCAATGAGTGATGCCCTTCGATCTCTTCTTTCGTCATCGGTCTTCCATCAATCATTGGATTGATATGGGCGCCCCCCACTGGTATGTGCGTACTCTCGCAGAACCCCTGACGATGCCCTCGTGCATTCGAGCTTCCGAAATACACACTCTGGTCGGAGCCAACAGCGAACCAATAAAACGACCTTAAGTCTTGGTCCGTCTTGAAATATACCCGGCACGACTGCCGCATTAGAGTCGATCCCTAGCTCCTTAAGTACACTCCTCGCAATTCAAGCAGCCTTTCTCTTGAAGCTCTCCTACTGCTTAATGTAAAATCGCTAGTAATATCCATCAGTTACAAGGACTTTGTCAAGCCCGCTCGTCTCGACAGGCCCTGCGGATCTCGCAGCCTATCCCCACATCAGCCCACAGCCGTTTCAGGCAAACAGCGGTGGGTGCCCGACTGCCTGCAAGGCAAGCGCCCACTTTCAACTGCTAGGAGTGAAAATGGGGACAGGAGGCTGTCCGATAAAAAGGTTTAAAACGGCTGTTGGCACTCATTCATGGAG
>JBHHYU010000197.1:0-2919 GCA_046757725.1 Binatia bacterium | reverse complement strand
GATCCGGAGGTTTAATTCCCCTGCTGCGAGCCACTTAAAGAGGTCTCCGGACCTCCGGAGTAGCTCTTCTCGCTGGACCCCATAATGCGCTAGAGATGGCCGCGTTACAAAGAGTGATCCTTTCGAACCAAGGGTTGTCAGATTCAATGGTGGGACAGGCCCGCTGGACTGTCCAAACAGCACGAGGTAACCCCGTGGCCTCAAGCAATCCAGGCTCTTGTCAAACGTGCTCTGGCCGACGGAATCATAGACCACATCCACTCCCTTGCCGTTGGTGAGCCTCTTCACCTCCGCCTGAAAATCGGTTTGGGTGTAAAGAATAACCTCATCGGCGCCTGCATGCTTTGCCAGACTAGCCTTTTCCTCGGTTGAGACAGTACCAAATACCGTTGCGCCCAATCGCTTGGCTATTTGAATAAGGAGCAATCCAACCCCACCGGCCGCTGCGTGGACAAGAGCAGTAACGCCCTTCTTGAGCTGATAGGTACTGTGGGCTAGATAATGGGCCGTCAACCCCTGAAGCATGAGAGCTGCTGCCGAGCGTGTGTCGAGGTTCTGAGGCAGTTGAACCAGCCTTGACGAAGGGACGATAGCATATTCCCGGTACGATCCCGGCACCATGGCATAGGCTACACGGTCACCTTTTTTAACCTCTGTGGCCTTTCCTCCGACGGCATCCACGATCCCGGCACCCTCCATCCCTGGGGTGAAGGGCACCTTGAGGGGGTAGAGGCCGGAGCGCTGATAGGTGTCAACGAAGTTAAGTCCTATAGCCTCGATTTTAACCCTTGCCTCTTCTGCGCCTGGCTCGGGCAGAGGAACCTCTTCGTAATTGAGGACCTCGGGTCCTCCAGTTTGATGGACGCGGATGGCTTTCATAGCTCGGGCCTCCTTATCTCTCAGTAATTAGCCTGGATGGCCTCGATTAGCTCAAAAGACAACGAAGGTCAACTGCCATGGGGCTCTCATGTTAGGCTAAAGCTTGAGAGAAATTCTTCATGGTGAGTTTAACTTATCTCTTTCACGAATTTTTCATAGCAATTGGGACAAGCACCGTGTGAAAATATACTATTCCGGTTCAAACCAGAAAGCACACTTTCCAAGGAATGCCATTTACCCTCAGCATCCCGAATATTTTTGCACCACGAACATATCGCTACAACCGGTTTTTCTGCATTGCTTTGTGATTGTAGAATTTTTTTATAGAATTTTGCTAAGTCTGGAATCGGTAGTTTCAATGTTGCCGATGAATCGAGAAACATTTCTTCATTCTCAATCCGAATTTTGTTTGAATAGAATTCTGAAAATCGGTTCAGCGTGTCGATAGCAGTACAAATTTTGAACAAATGCCTGTATTCATCATTGGTAGTAAGCTGTCGGATAAGTCTATTTGAATCCACTACTGCACCGGATGGTCCCACTGAAGGACGGCCAAATAAAAATGACCACTTCAGCACCAAACTCCATTTCTCGTTTTCACCTACTTGGGTCGGAAATTTCAATTGATCAACCAGCTTTTCGATATCTTTAACTGTAAATCCAAGGGCGTGCAGAAAATAAGAATGCACGACAAAGCAATAACTATTGTCGCATTTAGTGGATAGAGCAACAATTAATCCCTCTTTGACTCGATGATCCTGAATCCCCCTGTCATCAACAATAGCATCTTTGATCATTGGCCAATATATTGGTAATATTTGCTTTTCGGCCATGGCTGTAAATATCAAAGGAACCTTGCCATGAAAGACGCTTTTAATTTCAACGAATTCTTTTGATCTGTTCATGCTTCCATCTCTTTACCAATAAAACGTTTTAAATATGCAATCTTTGTTTCCGACCCCACACGCTTAACTATTAAGTGAGCCGTTTTAGGCGGCTACAAATGCAGGTCAGCCTATCCCCTGAGACTGCCGCGCCACTCAAAACTGAATTGGCCGCAATATCCACCACTTACTTCAACTTGTCAATGCCTTCCTGGGGGACAAACACCGCCAGCCCCGGCGGCCTGTCCGGCTATTGGCCCGCAGCCTAATTCGTGGTAGCCCTGGATTATAACCCGGCACGATACCACCTGTGCCGCGCTTGCCTCAAATTGGACACAAGGGTTCTGTCTAATATTGTCTTCTGTCCTGAAAAGACAAGCTCCATCTCGCTGTTTTTTTAATGTTTCACTTCATTATTCTAAGAGGAGAATAAAAGGGTACTTGCGTGTGGAAACATATCGCGTAGAAGCTCGGGGAGCAAACTTTTTGTTGATGGGAAATGAGAGATTTGAGGGCGAGGCGGAGTTTGGTTACTTCGCGGCTGTTACAGGGGCGAGGAGCGCGGAAGATTTTGTGTCAGAAGCGGAGGCGGCCGTTCTACTCTAGCGGCAGGGGTCAATCGTTGTCCCAGGAGAGGATAACAATCTCTGTGGGCTTGGGGAGTTGCTTCTTGGAGATCTTGAGGGTGTGGCCTTTGATTATCCTGACACGCGGGAAACCCGAGGAGAACTCTTTTCCTCCACCTTCCCAAGAGTAGTGCATCGGAATGGCGATTCGAGGATTGATCTGTCTTGTGACATCCCTGGCTTCGTCGGCTGGGACGGTGAACATTCCTCCTGCGATTGGGACGAGCAGGATATCAATCTTCCCCAGCATTTTCAGTTGAGCCCGGGTTAAGAGGTGTCCCAGATCACCCAGGTGGGCAATGCAGATTTCATTCACGCGGAAGACGAAGATGGCGTTCTTTCCCCTCTGGAGCCCTTGGCTTTTGTCATGATAGGCCGGGATCGTATAGACAGAGACATCCCGGATGATTCTATGGATGGCGTTCCAGTCATCCTCCGGGTGAGACAATCCTTCGAGGATCACGGGTTTGCCACGGGCCATCCAGATATTGCTATGAGGGGCATGGTTGTGACTCGTGGTAACGATGTGC
>JBHHYU010000196.1:0-2967 GCA_046757725.1 Binatia bacterium | reverse complement strand
ACCATTCCTATTCAATCCCGGTAACTTACGTGCATAGTGACCCTGTAATTTCGGACTAGCCCGGAGCTTGATTGCAGCCAGACTCAAAAAGGGGTGGACCCAAGCGGAACTGGCGCGACGGGTAAGGATGCAACAACCAAACATTGCCCGCCTGGAAGGCGGCAACTATGACCGAGTATCCTTGCCAACCCTAAAGAAGATTGCCCGGGCATTAGGGGCCAAGATCCAAGTTAGACTCTCTGCTTGATGTGACTTTGACCGATTTCCGTTAAGGGACCCACCGAATTTCAACGAAGGGGACCACCTGATTTCAACGAAGGGACCCACCCCTTTTCAAGTGGTCCCCAATAGATTTCCACAGGCGGAGCGACGGATGTTACCTTGGCCAACCAGAGGAGGATCTGGTCATGGCCAAAGAAAGGACAAGCGTTCGTATGCAAGCACAAATCAGGAAGATGTCCGAGCAGGGTTATTCCCTTCGTGGCATTGCCCGGGCTCTGCGGGTCTCGCGCAGGACCATTCGCAGGATTTTAGGGGTCTTACCCAGGGAAGAGTCCACCGATCCCACAGGGTGGATTGAGGCGGTAGACTGGGATTATGTCCGCAAGGAAGTATATGGCAAAGGAACCACGATCAAGCAGATCCACCGGGAGGTGGCCCCGGAGGTTACTTATTTAAGCTTCTGGCGGGTTTTTCGGGACCAGGTCCCCCGTCAAGCGTCACCCTCAGAAGTTACTATCCGACTCCATCACAAGCCTGGGGAGAAGACCCAGATCGACTTTTGTGATGGCCTGCCGATTACCGATCGCGCAACAGGGAAGACGACTCTAAGCCAGTTTTTTCTAGGGGTTTTGCCTTTCAGTTCGTATACCTTCGGGGAGTTCGTCTTGGACCAGAAGCTTCCCACCTTCATCGGTGTCCAGGAACGAATGTTCGCCTATTTTGGCGGGGTTACGCCGTATGTAGTGGTTGATAATCTCAAAAGCGGCGTGCACCGGGCCCATCTGTATGACCCCGATGTGAATCCCACATACTGTGATTTTGCCAACCACATGGGCTTTGCAGTACTACCGGCCAGGCCTTACAAGGCCCGCGACAAAGGCTCGGGGGAATCGAACATCGGAGTGATCCAGCGAGATTTCTTCCAGGAAGTCCGTAACCGGACCTTTTATTCCCTCTCAGATCTCAATGCCGCCTTTCGCCACTATCTCGGGCGGTTAAACCACGCAGTGATGAAAGACTACGGCATTAGCCGTGCACAGCGTTTTGAGGGGGAAAAGGAAGCTTTAAGAACTCTACCTTCCTGTCGTTTCGAGTTCAACGAGTGGCGCTGCGCTAAGGTCCATCCAGATTGTCACATTCAGGTAGAGAAGAACTTCTACTCGGTCCCCTTTGTCTACGTGGGCCAGAAAGTCCGGGTGCGCATGACGGAGAAGCTCATCGAGGTCTTCAACGAAGATAGCCAACCGGTGGCCGTCCATGTGAGAGCGAAAGGCATCGGTAAATTTTCCACCTTCGACGCTCACTACCCTGAGGCCAAACTCAGTGTGGCTCGCTTTGAAGTCCGGCATGGCAAAGACCAAGCCCAAAGGCTCGGCCCCCATGTAGAGAAGTTAGTCGAGGAGCTTCTCTCAGGACAACATCCCCTGCGTCACCTCAGGCGAGTGCAGGGGATCCTGCGCCTGGGCAAGACCTATCCCATTACCCCCGAGGCCCTCGACCATGCCTGCCACAGGGCGCTGACCTTCAGAAAAACCAGGCTGGCTTATATCAAAGACTGTGCTCTGTTCTTCATTGCCCACGGTCACAAGCCTCACATGGTCTCTCCTCACAGACAGCCCGAATCGTTGCACCTCCACCAAATGGCTTCTCAAAACGACGAGGAGGTCCGATGACAGCTTTAGGGAGAAAAAACGAGTGCCGTATCTCGCCTATAAGCCACGTTCTCGCGGCGGCCTATACCTGGGCTACCCCCCAATCGACTCTTAACGGAGGTCTATTGTCATGATACTCGATCAAGTTAGAAACCTGGCCCATCAGATGCGCCTCTTTGGCATTCACGAAGCCGGTGACCGAAGAGCTCAGGAGGCTTTGTCCCAACAGCTCCATCCCCTGGAGTTTCTCCGCCTCCTTCTCGAGGATGAACTGCTCTCGCGAAAAGACCGAACCGCTAAAGCTCTGAGCACCAAGGCTCGCTTCCGCTTCCGTGCCGACCTCGAAGACTGGGACTACGCCTTCCACAAAGATATCCCCAAGGCCAAAATCTCCGAACTCGCTCAGCTTAGCTTCTTCCATAACCAGGAGAATCTTCTGGTGGTCGGTAAAACCGGCTTGGGCAAGAGCTTCTTGGCCATCGCCCTCGGCAGACGACTGTGCCAGGAGGGCCATGCCACGGTATTCCTTTCGGTCAACTTCCTGTTCGAGGAAATCCAGGCCGCCAAGACCGCAGGCCGCTATCTCAACTATGTTCGCTCTCTCATCAAGGCCAAAGCCCTCATCCTCGATGATCTGGGACTAAGAAACTACACCCACGAGGAGGCTACAGCTCTGATGGACATCCTCGAAGAGCGCTATCAGAAAGCCCCGCTGATCGTTACCTCCCAGGTCGAACCCCAGGGATGGTTCAAACTGTTCGAGGACCCGGTCATCGCCGAAGCCATCGTGGATCGGCTGATTCACCCATGCCAGAAAATCACACTGAAAGGAGACCGATCTTATCGAGAAATACTGAAGAAAAAAGATAGAGATTGAAATATTATGGAGGCTTATTGTAATTAGACTATCGTCTCGTCGCTTCGCTCCGATCTGGGTGGTATCCTAAATGGAAATCCCCTGGGTCCCTTCGTTGAAATCGAGCAGCTATCTGGCATCACAGCACTAGACGGGCTGAATATAGTCACAATACATGCAGTTTCTGTCCTTATGCAGGTACTTGCATTTTCTTATTATTAATGCGAATGATTTATG
>JBHHYU010000195.1:0-3028 GCA_046757725.1 Binatia bacterium | reverse complement strand
CCCCTCTTCTTTCTGGCCACCCCTTGACGACGTCGTCCCCATCTACCAGGCCACCCAGGGTCTCAATCATCCAGGATGATACTTACAGCCACATCCCCCTAGCGGGTTTCGCCAAGATCGCCCAACTCCAGGCCTGGGGATTTTCGGGGTCTCCGCAAACCCACAGAAATACAGGTTTTTCCCTTTAGGTACAGCAAGTTACACCCGCTACCTGCTTTCTCACCAGTACTCAGATTTCCCCCCTTTTCTGCCACCCTTACGGCAGAAATATGGCAGAAAAAATCGACCGCACTCGCCCCTAGCCTTCTTTGACCCTTGTAAGAGCATTGTCATACCCTCTACGCAAGATCGGCGCTCCTACCCCCTGCGAAGCGGAGATTAACGGCAAGATGAACGGAGGATGCGATGAGGAACGGAAATGGCAGGACTCGTCTATTACCCACCGACCCAGGATTTCCAGTTGCGCTGTACGCCCGCGTTTCGACGAACCAGCAGGACCCCGAGGTTCAGCTGCGTGAACTACGAGCGCTGGCCACCGCGAGAGGATGGACGATCAGCAGAGAATACGTGGATGCGGGAATATCCGGAGCCTCCAACAGTAGGCCGGAACTCTCACGGCTTCTTGCCGACGCCCATAAGGGCTGCTTCGCAGGAATCCTCGTCTGGCGGCTTGATCGCCTGGGACGGAGCCTGCGCCATCTGGTGACGGTCGTGGAGGATCTCCTTGCTCGAGGGATCGAAGTTATCTCTGCCACGGAGCCACACATGGACTCAACTACTCCCACAGGTCGTCTGCTTCGCAACATCTTTGCTTCCGTAGCAGAATACGAGCGGGAGATGATCCGAGAGCGCGTGGTGGCTGGATTACGAAAGGCGAAGGCCAGTGGGAAGCGGATTGGACGTCCTAAGAAGGTTATCAACCGATTCCAGGTCGACCGACTTCGGGCTGAGGGAAAAAGCTGGCGGAAGATCGCCAAGAAGATGGACCTCCCGAAGAGCACCGTCTACCACCATCGCGGGCTGTGCCTAGACAGGTCTGGCGATCCTCGTCCCCTGTAAACGACCGGACGGTTGTATATCCGCCAACGGTTGTTTACGACACCTTTCACCACGAGTACTGAACGATCCACACACCGGACCGGGCTTTCTTCGGGCGCTTTTTTTCTTCCCGTTTCACGCCACTCATCGCCCTTGAATATACCTGATGATGAGCCTAAGGGGAACATAGGACGAAAGGAAGGCAGAGAAAGAAGGGAAAGGATTGGTCAGTGCCTTCGACCTTGTCTCACCCGCGCGCGATAGATCCTACTCACGCCCTGGACAATCCCCAGCAACCCCCACGCCGCGAAGATCACTCCGAGAATCTGCCAGGTGCCACCTTGTCGAAGGAAGATGTAAGCTGGAACAAGAAAGGCCAAGGAGATCCCGAAGGTTATAAGCCCAACCATCAGCTCCCCTCGCCCGTCACTCGGTTTTCCCGGCATCCTGAGCCGCCTCCCCGTCCGGGGATGGGCATCCGGGCCCCGGGGGCTCTTCGAGCAGGATGTCCGCTCCCTTAATCTTGATTCGATACACTTGAAGAGACCCCACCTGTTCCAAGAGCCAGGGCATATCTGCAGGATAAACATTCTTGGGATAGACATTTTGGCCAGTCCGGACATCATAACGATGATGGTGCCACGGACACTGAATTGTCTCCTCCCACAAGGTCCCTTCCGGTAAGGGACCGCCTTTGTGGGGGCAGCGGGCATCGAAGGCGAAGTAAGAACCCCCCAAGTTAATCAAGACCACGTTCTGATCCTGAAGAATCACGGTCTTAATCTGCCCTGGGGGGATCTGGCCGATCTCGGCCACCTTGACAAACCGCTTTCTTTTCATAAGCCCAGAAAAAGAGAGGGGAGGGGATTGCCCCTCCCCTTTCTGTAAGGCTCTCTTATTTCTGCATGGCGGTCATAAAGCGAGAGACATAGGGCGACTGTCCGGGGGCCTCCCTCCGGAAGTGACCGGATGGGCCCTCGCCGAGGAACTCCGAGAACCACGCTTCGTGCTCGATCTCCTCATGCAGGACTGCCAGAGCGAGGGAGTACGTCCGGTGATCCTTGCCCGCGGTCATGTTGCAGATCTCGGTGTAGACTCGGATGGCACAGCGTTCGGCCTCTACCAAGACCTTCAGCATCTCCTGCACGTTCCGGGGATCGGCAGGCAGATAGGCGTCAGGACATCCCGCGACATCGGCGAACTCCCGAATGTCCCTCGAAAGCTTCCCGCCAAGCTCATAGATCCGAGGCACGAGGGCCTCGAAATGGTTCCGGTCCTCAATGCGGGCGTCTTCAATGATTTCCTTCAGCCCTTCCCCATCGAAGCCGATCGAGTTGATGCGAAGTATAGTGTAATAGTAATAAGTGGTGAACTCGGCCGCTGCCGCCGCCACCAGCTTTTCGAGCAGCTGATCCACATTAATCCCAGCCTGTTCCACAACCTGACGGGCTACCTTGGCCATGGCAAGCCTCCTTTGCTATTAGGGTTCGGACGGATCACGATTTGTCAGGAAACAACGCTCTCCAGGTCTCTTCGGCGTACCGTTGGAACAGCGTCTGAAGCTAGGTAAAATCCTCAACCACGCTCGTCATCAGTTCCCCATAGCGCCCCTCTCCCCGGGAGAGGGCAAAGACCGCCTGCAGCCGTTCTCCCTGCCGATGAATGTGAATCCGGGCTGCAGCGGCCCTCCCGATCTGGATCTCCTGTTCCAGCCGGCGAAGGAACTCCTCCGCATCCTCCGCCATCTGATCCATTCTATTCTGGCAGAAGATGAACCGTGGTGGACGACTCCTCCCCAGTCAAGGCATGAAGGAAAACCACCAGATCAGCCTTCTCTTGCTGGGTGAGGTTCAACGGCTTGATCTCCTCGGAGAGGTGAGGATTGGGGGTTCCCCCTTTGTTGTAAAACTCGACCACCTCCGTTAAGGTCTTATGGCTGCCGTCGTGCATGTAGGGAGCGGTCGCGTGAATGTGGCGGAGAGTCGGAG
Organism: Binatia bacterium; assembly: GCA_046757725.1. Taxonomy (GTDB): domain Bacteria; phylum Desulfobacterota; class Binatia; order UBA9968; family UBA9968; genus JBHHYU01. The sequence continues at coordinate 2 of JBHHYU010000195.1, read as the reverse complement.
TC
>JBHHYU010000194.1:0-3034 GCA_046757725.1 Binatia bacterium | reverse complement strand
GGGGGTCGAGCCGCATGACGTAAGACAGGCCCGAGCAGCCGCCCCCCTGCACGCCGACGCGCAGGCCGGCGGTGGCGGGCAGGTTCTGCTTGGCCAGGAGCTGCTTGATGCGCTCGGCCGCCCGCTCAGTCACCTGAATCATCGGCACCTCCTCCCACTTCGATGATACCCGACAAGCAGGCCGAAGTCCACTGCCTGCTTCCCTTGCCTGCCCTCGGTAACCCACCGAAACCATTGTGTGACTCATATTCCGTGGACTTTAGGACACCTTTGCGTGACAGTTTGCGTTTGTGGCGAAGCGGATCGCAAGACGATTGGGCGGAAGAGTACGAGAGCTACGACAAAGAAAAGGGCTTTCGCAAGAAGAGTTTGCGGACCGGGTCGGCATTGACCGGACGTACATAAGCGGGATTGAGCGCGGGGTTAGAAATCCCACAATTGCAGTGCTACAGAGAGTCGCCGCGGCACTAGAAGTGTCCCTGAGCGAGCTATTCAAGGGCTGCGACTAAATGCCTCCACACTACATCCGACACGTTCGCGCACCTCAGGATCTTGTAACTTCGCTTGAAGCCATTCGTGAGGGCTTCATTTCACAAGCTAGGGCAAAGATTCTTAAGGCAAAGCCTTTTGTGGATGAAGCGCTCGAGTTCGAGAGAGCACTGAAGGACGCGAAACATCTTACTGAAGTCCTTGCCATGGAAGCCCACTGGGGGCGCTTGAGCGCTGCTGCAGGTTTCTCGGAAAAAGCGCTCAACAATGTGTCCCCGGAAACCGCACAAGTCGTTCTCCGGGCTGCACTGGACGAGATCTTTAGGGAGTCTGGTGAGCAGTGGAGAGATGCAATTCTGTCGAGGTACCTACTTACCAAAGGAGACTCACTTGGGGGAACAATGCGAAATGTTACAGGCGCTTTGGCTCAAAGGCGCTTTGCAGACTCTGTAGTCCGAGCACTCGGTGGTATAGCTGGTGTCAGCATCAGGCGGTCCGCAGAGACTGAGAAGATTCAGGAGGTGGAATGGAGGGACAGAATACTCTTGTTTGATAAGAGGTCGCCGCTTATCGACAAAAGCGTAGATGTTATCTTGCTGAACAGACCGGGCGAGGAACGGTGGCAGACGCTTATTAGAAAGGCCGGGAGTTATGTCGCATGTGGGGAGTTAAAAGGCGGGATAGACCCTGCCGGGGCCGACGAACACTGGAAGACTGCTAGAACGTCGTTGGAAAGAATTCGCGAGCGGCTTACAAGGCCGAGGCCCGCTCTCTTTTTTGTCGGGGCGGCAATCGAAGCTAACATGGCCAACGAAATCTTCAATGATCTAGAGGAAGGCCGGCTTCAACATGCCGCGAATCTAAACTACGAGAACCAGCTAGACGATTTAGTTCGCTGGCTCGTTTCACTCTAAGACGCCGCCATACATATATACACTTCCGGAGTTCCTGGCGTCCATGTTTCCCCATTTGCTGGCTGCTATTCCCTTTCGCCGTGGGCAGAATCCAAATGTGTTCAGTCTGGAACCCTGCCTTTTTCGCAATGTCAGACAAGATCAAATCGACCGGGAGATGGACCCCTTCATACCTAACATTATCATTGACCATAACAAATGAGGCTCCCGGCTTGAGTATGCGTGCACATTCAAAAATGACCAGTGCCATCTCGAAAAAGTAATTACGCACCATTCGAGGGATTCCGTTGTTGTTAAGTGCGCCTTCGAGCTTCCGTTGCTCTAGGTAATTGAGAACCGCCTGCAAAAGGCTCTGGCTTTCAAATGCCTTTGCAGCATGAGCATAGGTTTGTGTTCCAAAAAGTTTCTCGAGGTTGCTCTTGGGTCGGTTTTCCACAGTGCAGGAAAGCATGGTTTGCCGTAGCTGTTTCAAAGCACTCTCATCAACACCTAGCAGAGCTAGTTCGAGTGCATAGGTTCTCGTATAGTCGTAACGGTTACAATAAGGCGGCGAAGTTATTATGGCATCAATAGACTTCGCTCTAAGGGTAGGTAGGAGTTCTAGGCAAGACCCCTCGAGAAAACTGATTCTGCCGGGTTCCACACACGGAGACTCGAATAGAGTGCCTGATTGGCCGCTACCGATGATGTCGTTTGCAATCTCGTCCAGCTTTGCGGTTACCGCGTCATCGAATTTCGCGATGGTTCCCTTATCAAAACGACGACCTTCTACCGTCTTGCCAGATCTATAATCCCAACGCAGGTACTGACCGTCCTTGCGGGTATAACTTGTTTCCTCAAGAATCGAAAGAGCTGCCAATCTGAGCAGAGGTCTTATCGTCGAGTCTTGGACATTGCACCAGGAGATGAACCTTCCCAAGGCTTCTTCATTATCGACAGGAAAAGCACCCTTGGTAATCTTGAGGTGAGGAAATGGCACCGACTGCTTCCAACGCTGCCAAGGTTTGCTTGATGCCCAGCGAGAAAGTTTTCGCGAAATAGTGTCTGGCGCAACTTGGTTGAGAATGCACCGAACTCTAATTAACTCACTACCAATGGGGAGGAGTTCAATGCCCATCGAGTTCAGACCCCGGTTAGCCGCGACGAAAAGAGTAGTACCAGAGCCCGCAAATGGATCTAGGACAGTTCCGCGAAGGATCTTGAGCCGATTTAGCAGATAATCAATTAAAGGAACTGAGAACCCTTCCTTGTACTTGAACCAGCGAAAAGATTGCTCCTTCTTGTTGGCTTGAAAGCTTACCAATGCACGTGTGAGTGCAGGATTCACAAACATTTTATCGGAATACCGGTCGTGAATCGCTTCGAGTTCGTCAAGAATAGTGGAAGGTAGAGACATGGCTTCTACTCAAACAAGCGAGTCAAACGTACACACAGATGCTCCACTTGTCAATCTGACGGAGGTCTACCATCCTTTGTCCTCTTGGCTGAGGCGGTCGAGGAGGGTATCGCGGAAGGCGGTGAGGGCCTTGCGGCGGGCGGCGGCTTCGGCGGCGCGGCAGAACTCTTCCCTACGGACGAATTCCTGGACAAAGCCCTCTTCGGAGCGCAGAGCCTGGGCCAGCAGTGCCAGC
>JBHHYU010000193.1:0-3092 GCA_046757725.1 Binatia bacterium | reverse complement strand
TGTAGATATCCAGGGGCTCACTGATCGCTTCCGAATGGTAGCACAGTCAAACCCTGAAACCGAGATCTTAATTCAGGCCGATGAACGAGTACTCCATGGAAAGGTTGTACAGGTGATGGATCTTGCCCGCACCTCAGGGTTGCAACGCCTTGCCATCGTCACCCAACCGAGAAGCAATAAGCAACAGTGAAACAAGTTTCGACAGTGGGCCTAGAGTTTTCAATTGCGAATATCAGCTGCACCGACGGGAGTGATCAAGAGAGGTTAACCTTCCCTAATGTCTAACGCAGACCGCTTCGGTTATTTGCGCAAGTTTCTTTTTCAGGTCCATTAGACCTTTCTCAGTGTTCTCCGGCCTATGATGATAAGCTTCCGCCTCTCGAGTCGGAAGGGCAAAGCCGATGGTCGAGATTCAGGAGAGGTAGTTCAGCACCAAACATCATGAAAGCAGTTCCCCTTCAATGGTTCCTACTCCTATCGATTACGGTCCACGCGCTGCTTTTGTGGCTGGTGAACTTTCCGCCCTACTACGAGCCAAAGCCATCTCCCCCGATTAAGGTACGCCTGCTGGTCACACCGCCTCCACCGCCAGAGAAGAAGCCTCTGCCGCCACGGAAGAAGCCTCCACCGCGACGGAAGAAACCTCCGCCACCACGGAAGAAGCCTCCACCGCCACCAGCGCCAACCCTCTCACCGGTGCAACCGATTCCGCATCTGCAACCTCGCCAGCCTCCAGCGCCGGCGCCACGGACCCAACCGGAGAGAACGGGTCGGCCAGACCCGGCAACCAGCACGGTGCCTGCCCCGGAACCCGACAGGCCCTTGACGGAGGCTCTTGTTAAAAGCTGGTTCCCATCATTTGACGATGAATCTACCGATTACCTGGATGTCGACGACTATCATCTTCCCGTTCCGGGGTCCCCCCCACCTGGTATGGAAATCCCCATACCTGGCACCGACGTCTGCATAGATGGCGACCAATTGCGCACCAAGCGGGCTTTAACCATTACTCAAACGGAAACCGACTGGTCTCAATGTGAGATCCTCGAGCTTGGTGAAGATGAGGTGGAGTACTGCCCACCGTCGGCTGATACTGAGTTGCTTATCTTTAAAGGCTATCTTGTCTCTCCCCTGACTTATCGCGAAGAAGTTTGTATAGAATGGGCCCCTATAGAAGACTGCGGGGAGAGTGATTGTCCGGGGTCTATTGACGAATGTTTAAAGTGGAAAACTCGCACCCGCCGTCACCCTCTTCAATATACCATCCGCCATATAAGGATTTTGGAAGTAGGTGACGACGACCAAGACTTGGAACTGAGCAGGGTAATTAGGTTCGTCCCTCAATGTAACTAATCGAAAACAGTCATGGTCACCTTATTGGTGACACCCACACCTTCCTGCGACTCGCCGTGTCGCTCAGACAGTCGCCTCAGCCGGGGTATAGCAGCGCCTCTCGTGGATATACCAGCTGACGATAGAGGCTCCCAGGAGAATCACCGCGCTGGCAATTAGAAAGCCGGAATACGTACCGGTGCGCTGGAAGAGAAAGCCTCCCAGAAAGATCCAGAAGGCCGAGGCCAGTTGATGGATCATGAGCACCAGCCCTACCAGGGTTCCCAGCGAACGTACGCCAAAGCAGTTTGCCAGAAGCGTCCGTACTGCCGGATCGGTACCTCGGCCGAAAAACCCGATAATACCCACACCCAGATAGAGCAACCAGGGATCACGCCAAGAGAGGAAGAGCAGGAGAAAGATAAACCCGACGCCACGGGATAGGTAGTAGACCACCAATGTCTTCGATCCCCCAAGCCAGTCGGTAGCCACACCGCTGCTCAAAAGCCCGAAGACAGCCATAACGCCGAAAAGCATAAGAGCGGTTGCTGCTTCCGTCTGGCCAAGCCCTCCCTCCCACGCCATCGGGGCCAGATGAATTACGATGGGCTGGGCCGTGGAACCGCAAGCAAGGAAGCCCGCAAGGATAAGCCAGAAAGGGGAGGTGTGAAGCGCTTCTCCGACCGGCGCCCCCTCATTAGTCCCATGCCCCTGGCTTGCCGCATGGGATAGCTTGCCGGAGTCTACATTTTCCGGACTAGGGCTGTCACGAAACGTCAACAAAATGAACGGAAGCGGTACGAGCAGAATCAGGGCCCCCATGAGCAGCCACGGTGTGCGCCATCCCGCCATCGCCGTCAAGGCCACGACCACCGGCGCAAACGCACCGCGGCCGAGATGATGGCCGGCAGGGGCCATGGCAAAGGCCAAACCCCTGCGCTCCACAAACCAACGGGCAAGAAGCGGCGAGAGGATCGGACCGAGACCGGAAGCCATGCCAAAGACCACCCCCTGGATCACGACGAGTTGCCAGAGGCTTGTCATACGACCCACTGCCAGAGCGCCGCCTCCGAGGGCTGCGATGTACGCTACCAGCACCCACTTGGTGCCGAACCGATCGGCCAGTTTACCGCCAATGGGAGCGAATAGACCGTTCACTGCTAGCTGAACCGAAGCGGCAAAGGACAGAGCGGTGATGCTCCAACCAAACTCCGTGCTCCACGCAGCAATAAAGAGAGTGTAGGTCTGGACACCGCCAAGCATGAACCATGCTAGAAAACAGCCCACCAGGATGACCCAGCGGCGTTGCAGGCGCGTCATGTTTTTCTTTTATACTTCTCTTAGATTCTTTGCCCTATTCCACGTCTTCAACCAGCCCACCGTCTCTATTGCTGTGCCAATGCCGCCTTCCCAGTCAAAAGGAAGGCGTGCTCGTGTTCACGAGCTACGATCTCATCCTTGCGCCTTCAGATCTCATCCCACAGTAAGATACTACTCTGTTATTATTTTCTCCTTGCTCCTTTTGCATTCATCCTTTCCCCACCCCAGGGAGTAAAGACCTCATTGACCGATGAGTATGTTGCACCGGCTCTAGGTCCGCCAGACACAACATAGATCTCTTGCCCCAATATGGCCACGCCAAACCCGTGGCGAGCCGTCGGCATTTTGGCTCCGGTGCTCCAGGCGTCGCTACCGGGGTCGTAGATCTCTGTCAGATTGAGTGTCCTCCAATTCGCCTCGCCGCCAAAAACGAAGATTTT
>JBHHYU010000192.1:0-3092 GCA_046757725.1 Binatia bacterium | reverse complement strand
CAAAATCTGTTGGGCCTTCGGCCCGTGCGGGTTCGACTCCCGCTCCCGGCACCATACTTTCCACTACTTAGCCTTCTCCTGCGTTCGTCCCGTCACGTGGACCGATCGGTCGGTTGCAGATAGGTTGCGTTTGGTTGCGTCGAGATCGGCGATTGCCTCCTGGCTGCCGCTCGGACACAGGTGTCCGTATACGTCGACGGTGATCTGGATCGACGAGTGCCCGAGCAGGTCGCGGACGTACGCGAGCGAGGTCCCGTTCGCGATGAGTCGGGTCGCGAAGGTGTGACGCAGGTCATGAAATCGGACGCGTCGTAATCCCGCTCGCTCGAGGCAGCGGTAAAGCGCATCAAGGACAGTCCCAGGGTCCAGGTGGCGCTCGTTTTGCGTGCAAAAGACAAGGGGCGAGAGGGACTGGCCCCGGTACGTTACCTCCACCGTTCGGACGTCCTTCAAAGTAACCAAGGTCTCGGCCAGGACGGGTGACAGCGGAATCCGTCGAATCCGGCCGCTCTTCGTCGGCACCACCTTGCCGCCGCTCAGGCTCCGGTCCACTTGGATATACCCTCCGGCGAAATCGATCTGGCCCCACTCCAGGGCCAGAAGTTCCCCTTCGCGCATCCCTGTTCGCAGCGCCGTCAAGAATAGCGGGTACCATCGAGGGTAATCTCGCTCGGCCGTCTCGAGCAGACGTAACTCCTCTTCCGGTGTGAGCGGATCAATCCGCCCTTTCTGGGCTTTCGCCTTTCGGGAGAACCGCGCCAGGCGCAGCGCTGGATTCCGGTCGAGCAACCCGTCATCCATCGCATGGTTGAGGAGCTCTCGGACAGGAGCAATAATGCTGCGTATCCACGAACGCGAGAGGCCGGCGTTTACCTTCTCGGCTACCAGCCTCTGCAAGTCCTCCCGCGTGATCTCCCGAAGGCGCTTATGGCCGAGCGCGGGCAGGACATGCTTGCGCAACGCCAGTTCGTAATTTTGGACTGTGGACGGTTCGCAGTGGACCCGGGCATATGTGGCGAGCCATTTCTCGGCTTGCTCCTGCAAGGTCGGCCCCTCCGACGTGAGATTAAACGTCTTAGATGCAATCGCGGCTCGGAGCCGCTTCGCCACTTCGAGAGCGGTCTTACGGTCGCCGATCTTTTTCGCCTTCCGCTTGCCTTGGTGGTTAATAAAGACCCACCAGTTGCCGTCTTTCTCTCTAACCTGCACGCCCATTTCGTCACCTCCCCGAGCATGCAGGACGCGGCGCGTAAGCTGTACCACGAGGGGGGATAGCGGTCAAGGTTTCAGCCCTCCTAAAGCTTGCGAGACCATCCGATCCAGGTCCTGTCCCTCGCGGCGGAACCGCAACATCCACCGGTCGAAGTCGGAGCGGCGCACGAGGACCTTGCTCCCGCCGGGGCGGTAGTGCGGGAGAGGATGGGCCGAATCGGCCAGGGCCTTTCGCAGGGTGCGGACAGAGAGCCCCGAATATGTAGCCAGGGCCCGCAGCGACAGGTAGGGGTCTAGGTCCAGCGAGATGGCAGGCATGTTGCTGGTTTGCTCCTTGCTCGAATGGGCGCCTTCGGTTTTCGTGGCCTTCCTTCTCATCATTCTTCAAGTCGAGCCGACTGTCTTTTCTAAGATAGCCAGGGCCAACCCATGCGTTTCTCCCTCTCCGAGTACCACTCAAGCCGGTCCTGTCCCCGGGGCGCGAGACGAAACCGGAGATCCTTGATTGTCTCACCCGGTCGGAGGCGGAAATGGAAGCGGTCCGGACGATGGGTGACGGCCTCGATCAACCGCTCCCGCCACAACCGCTTGAGGTGGTCGCAGGCGGCCTCGGGCGAAAGGTCGAATCTCTCGACGAGGTCCTTAAATGATATTGAGTGTCCTTGCCGGGTCTCCTCAGCGATGAATCTCAAAACCTTGTGTTGTGTGACCATCCTCCTATTCCCTTTGTTGTCCCCACAAAAATTGGGGACGTTAATATGGTTAAAACTTGGGATTCCTAAACACACGAATACAGGTTGCACGCATTAGGTGGTTGCAGCAGCTAGCCCTTGGGCCATGTTTCCCCTTCTCGTGCACACAGTTGTCTTTCGAATCGAGTTTCACGTTTCCTCCCTGGAAGGCGGAATAGGTTCGTGACCCGTGTCCTCATCTTTTTTTAAGAGGTCCAGGATTCCGATGGTAAGAAGAACCAGAAACGGTAAAATGAGGATGAGGATTCCAACCCTTGGGTTACCCGGACGCGCTATCCGCGGGGTCTGTCTTGCTCGAAGCATCCGCTCTTCCTCCTCGAGGACGCGGGCCCACTCCTCTGCCCGGGGCGCATTGGGCACGACTGACTGGAAAGCTTGAAGCTTTGAGAAGAAGTAGGCGAGCATGGATCGGATGTAGGTGCTGCGCTCAACGTCATAAAAAGGTTTTCCAGATGGGCCCTCCCTGTAGCCGGTGAGTCGCCTCAGCTGCTGGATGGCTGCACGCCTTAGGCGCAGGTTCCGCTTTTCGGTAAACGGGCCTTCCACACGGATCTTTAGTATCTCCTCGTTATAAACTCCGCTCCCTCCCAGGAGCGTCTCGACTAGCTGGCTCGGAGAAAAATCCAGATAATCTGAGGCTCGATCTAGAACCGCCGCCAGTCGGGGCGAGAGTCGAACAGAAAGAAGCACATTTGCCATTTTTGTTTTCTCCTTGAAAGTTTCGAGTGTCGATCTGCTCCGGCCTCATAGCTTGCGGGGCCATCGCATGCTCTGCTAACATTAATGTCCAGTCTAGGAACGGAGTCAAAGAGAGGTAAGGGGGATCCCCCTTAATCATTCACATGTCGAAGAAGGGAAAAGCCCGGATCGGCCGAGAGCGACTAAATCTGTATCGGGTGCACTATGAGTGCGTTCGGCGGAATCCGGAGTACGCCGAGGCGTATCAAGAGCTTAAAAGCATCCGCCGGGGATCAGCTTTTCGTAGAGGGGCGCTAGGCCTCGACTGGAGCATCTTGCCCAATGATCCGCTGCCCGATCCCCACGAACGTCCCCCGCTGGATGAGGCATTATCCCGCGTTATTCCCAAAGTGCAGGGATTAGATCTACTACCCGGTGGGTTCTGGATCT
>JBHHYU010000191.1:0-3107 GCA_046757725.1 Binatia bacterium | reverse complement strand
GGATAACATCTTCATGGCTGTTTGTCAAACATATTATGCTCTGATTAGTAACTCCGGCAGGGCTGCGAGCACATCGTCCAGTTTCACTACCAAATAACACCCCGGTTCCACGATCGGCTCATCATGCAATATGCGATGCCCAAGCGGGAAGATACCCTCCGGGAAAATGCGAATCCTCTCGTTCGCATAATCGAATCGCTCTTGTACTCGGTCCCCCGGAGAGAGACCGTGCCGCAAGTGTTCTTTATTAAGAAAATAATCAGGTCGCCAAAAAATGAGTAGCGACTTCACGAGATTCATCATTCCGTAGTACATTAGGAGAGGCTTCGTCATCTCACTGGCCTGCTCTGCGGATACAAAGAATTCTTTCGCCTGGCGCACCCCTACGCAGGAATAAGCGGTCGCCACATCGGACACGAAGGCACGCTGCTCAGTCACATCCTGGGTGGCGTAAGCCTCAAATTGCAGTTCTCCCTTGTCCAGCCGCTGAAGGAGGGTCTTCCTAACATGATTTTCGAACTCGTATTTCGTGAGCAGGGACCAGACGTTTTCGCTAATCAGGTTCTGAAACCTCATCACGCATCCTCCTCTTTGGATCCCGCCCCCGTCCAAATGGTAGAAAGAACGGCGCCGCAAAACAGAGCTCAGGTCTTTTCTTGATTATTTCTTCGAATTTCCTCGCCTCACTCCTACCCTTGAAGACAAAAAGCATCGGGGGCCCGTGTCGCCCTCCGGCTCCGGGTGGCTCAACGCTGCTGGGTCACGGAAATAGCGGAAAAGGACTCATAGAAGTTGCACATTACAGTCCTCCCCTGAAGGCATTGTCGAGGATGGAGGGAAGGAGGGCGTCAAGTTCCGAGGCGGTCTGGGCCTGCAACCGCTTCAACCCGTCTACCTTTGCCTGCAGGTCATCCAGATAAGCCACGATGCGGCGCTGCTCGGGAATGGGCGGAAGGGTAATTGGCAGCGCCTTCAGCTTGGTCGCATTGACGTTCGCTTGACCTGTCATCTGCTTTCGTTCACTGAACATGTATGCACGCCCGGCTGGCGAATTAATGTAAGATGCAACAAGCCTTGGTTCAGCTCGTGCTGTGTCGAGACTCAGTCGAATTAGATACGACGCAAACGCATACTCGCCTTCTAGGTCAAAGACAGCACATTTACCGACGAGCTCAGCGCTATTCGTGCGGTTTACAAGGATGTCGCCCGCAGCTAGTAACAGCTTCTCACGGTCCTTATCATTGAGATGAAGGTATTTCAGGTCTCTTATATCTAACCTACCATTTTGAATATTCCCCATCCTTAGAATCGGCGTCCCTGACTTATCGTCAGTAGTTTTTTCAGACGTGCCATAGCAAGTATCAACAACATAATCTCCGAGATGGCCAGCCACCCATCCCCTTTTTGTTCCCTCCAGGAACAGATCTGAAATTACCATCGCCATCAGTGCCTCTGTCGCCTCTACCGCGTGGCGTCGCATGGAGTGGGCCTTCTCGACTTTGGCAGCCAATTCCTCGACCCGCGCCACAATCCGCCGCTGCTCCTCCAGCGGGGGAAGGGGAATGACACTGCTCAAGAGCGCCTCCGGATTCAGTGTGCGTCGACGATCGCCCATCCCCTTGGTTCTCGTACCCAAGTCCTCCCAGAATGCTGGCCTACGCATCAGCCAACCCAGGAATTGTCGGTCTAAGCGATTGCCGTCACAAAGAAATGTAGGGAACTGCGGCGAAACATAATGGCCGCCATATTCCGATGAACTCAGTGCCAAAGCACCTTCCCACCCGAAAAGCTGGCTCATTACCACATGCTCATCCTTCAACCGATAGTAGAATTTGTAGCTGGTGTTTCCACCGAACACCGGTTCCCTTCTGAATAGTCCACGGCCAAAGCTATAGACCCCAACCATTTCATACGTGGTTGTTGGGTCTACGGCGACTCGATCCAAATCGAGTGTCATTACTTTTCGAAGCTCGACTTTCGGCCACGACATATCTACACCTCTGCCAGCACCTGCTTGATTTCCGCAATGATCTCCGCGATCCGCTGTTCCTTCTTCAGGATGTCATCTGCCAGTTGTTCCGGCGGTAGGTGCTCGAAATCTTGCTTGCTTTTAGGATTCTTCACGTCGAGGTTGGCGGAGATCAGGTTGCCGTTCTCGTCGTACTTGAGGACATCGTTGACCGGGACTTTCCAGGCGCGGTCATTTTCTATTCGATTGGGCCACCAGGCCTGGCACTGGGCGAACTCCTCGAACTGGAGGGGCTGCGTTTTGGTGTAGTTCTTCCGGCCTTCAGGAAGGGAGTGCTCGTAGTACCAGATCTCCTTTGTAGGGCCAGTCTTGTCGAAGAACAGGAGATTGGTCGGAATGCTGGTGTAGGGCGCGAACACACCGTTCGGCAGACGCACGATCGTGTGCAGGTTGAAGTTTTCGAGGAGTTCCTTCTTGACGCGGGCGCAGACGCCATCGCCAAAGAGGGTCCCGTTGGGGACGACCATGCCGCAGCGGCCGCCCCGCTTGAGACTCCGCATGATGAATTGCAGGAAGAGGAGGGCGGTTTCGGAGGTGCGCGTGGCCTCGGGGAAGTTATCCTGGATGCCCTTCTCCTCCTCGCCGCCGAAAGGCGGGTTCGTCATGATCACGTCGTAGCGAGCTCTATCGGTTATCTGGACTAGCGGGTGCCTAAGAGCGTTGTCGCGGACCAGATTCGGCCTGTCCAGGCCATGGAGGAGAAGATTCATCATTCCCAAGAGGTAGGGCATGGGTTTCTTCTCGATGCCGAACAGCGTCTCCTCCTGAAGCCGGCGCCGGTCCTCCACGCTCTTCACATGAGGTTTCAGGTGTTCGTAGCTCTCCACAAGGAAGCCACCGGTCCCTGCTGCTGGGTCTAGGACCGTCTCCGCCAGGCGGGGGTTTACCTGTTGGACAATAAACCGAATGACAGGGCGTGGTGTGTAAAACTCACCGGAGTCTCCGGCCGCGTCTCGCATCTCACGTAGCATGGACTCGTATAGATGGGCCAGCGTGTGGATATCGTCGGAGGAGTTGAAGTTTATCCGGTTGACCAGGTTGACGACATCCCGAAGGAGGTATCCGGAAAGCATGCGGT
>JBHHYU010000190.1:0-3147 GCA_046757725.1 Binatia bacterium | reverse complement strand
CCCGTTGTCAGCCATTTAGGAGATTCCCGATTCAGTCAAATAATATACATACTTATCAAGTTATCCGTTCTTGGCCGTTTTCGCCCAGAGGCTTGTCAATACGTGATCCATCACCCAGCTACCTTACCTTCGGTGACTACCCACCGCCGCCACATCTAAGCAGTGATACTGCGGCCCGTCCTGAATATCCGGCCTCGCTTTGCCCCAGTAACAGTAAAAGTCCTTCACTCGTTCCATTTATCGAAGCCCAAAATACCAAATCGCAGTGACAGATGAGGTCAAGCTGTATCACTTTCTTTGACATCCCAGGTCACAACTGGTTTTTGTTCAATGTTCAACGTTCCGGGTTCAAGGGGCTAAGACAGATCATGGTTCCAGACGTTCAACCGCTCCACTCGGTTCAACCCGTTCAAGAGGCTCAAATTGCCTGGTATCGCGGCTAGGCGTTCTTATCACTTTGGCCTTTTGTGATGCCATTATCCGATTAGCGCTTTGATGCTACCTAATTCATTACCCAATTAACTCGGTAGTACCTATTTCCACTTGGCGGTCCGCTGCCACTCTGCGCTTTGTCCTCGACCCAGACATTTGACCCGCCCCACGGAACGGAGATTTTTTAGCACTTGGCGAATAAGATCCACGCTGACCCCCGGGCATTCCCGCTGGATGTCCGAGACTCGAAAACTACCGGCAAATCGGCGGATGGTGGCGGTTACCAGCTCTGTCTTTGCGCCCTTCGGTGAGGCGGTCTGTCCTACCCATTCTTCAAATTCCTTGTAAGCAGACTTCAGGATAAACAGCAGATAGTTCACGTAAGGCCACGGGTCATGCCTTGCCTCGTGCCAGCCTTGCGAACTCTGCTCCAGGGTTTCGTAATAACGCTCTTTGTTCTCCTCGATGAGTCGCTCGATACTGATGTAGCGGCCAACCTCCAAACCAAGGTGGTAGCACTGAATCAAAAGCAGCAGGCGGGATACGCGCCCGTTGCCATCTCGGAAGGGATGGATACAGAGGAAGTCGAGATTAAAGGCCGCGAGGGCGATCAGCGGATGCACCCATCGCTCGCGCTGGGAGCGGTTCCACATCTCGAACAACTCCTGGGTAAAGACTTTCGTCTCCGCTGCCGGGACGGCCTTGAAGCGCACCCGTTCACGCCCATCAGGATATTTCTCGATGATATCGCTGTTTTTCTCCTTGTATTTGCCTGCGTCCCAGATGTCACCGCGCGTGAGCCTGTGTAGTTTTTTTATCGTTGCCTCTGAAATCGGAAGCTTGGCGCCTTGCTCATGAATCAGCTTGAGCGCGTCACGATAACCTCGAACCTCCTCTTCATCGCGGTCCTTTAGAAGCGATTTTCCGAAGATGACAGTTGCGATGCGGGACTGATCCACCGTGACACCTTCGATCCGGTTGGATGAAACCGCGCTCTCTATCAGGGCGTGTTCACGCAAGACCTTGAGTCTTTGTGGCGATTGCTTGGTAAAAAGCTCCTGCTTGCCCCGGGCCTCGCCGAGGTCGGCTAGATACCACGATGTGGAAGCAGGGATAGTCTCGGGCTTAGAGGTGAATTGTTGAAGCGTCTTCATTTTTTATCGGTCTCCAAAGTCTCCCCGCACTTTGACATCCGGGGTCACGATCTAGAAATTTTTTTGGCTTCTTCTTTGACCTTTGCCCGCAAAGCCTCGGGCCGGACCACACGGACCTGGCTACCGAAGCTCAAAATCCAGCCTACCAACTCGGTCGTATCCGCAACCTTTAGGACCAATTTCAGACGGCCGTCCTTGAGACGAGTCGCCTCCTGGCTGGGGTGCCAGATTTTGTCCCTGACCCAAGCGGCTGCACTCTTCGTGAATAGGAGCTCCACCTCTATTCGTCTGCCCAGCATGACCCGCAGAGCGTCCTGGACGTACGCTTTGATATCGAAGCCTAACGGCAATTGGTAAGGGTGGTCAGTCAGTGAAATCGAGCGGATGCGCTCCACGGCAAACATTCTGACATCCCGCCGCAGGTGGCAGTAGGCAATCAAGTAAAGTCCGCCACTGGCGAACCATAAATGATAGGGATCGGCTTCGCGCCGCCCGGTGGTATCTCGTGAAGCCGAGTAGTAGCGCATCTGTAAGGTGCGCCGTTTATCGATAGCCTGGGAGATGAGATCAATGGTTTGTCGGTGTGCGCGGTAGTTCTTATGTGGGCCAAGGCCGATGCTAAACACTTGGTCCATTGACCGAACATATTCATGAGCCTGAGGCGGTAGGGCCTGCGAGGCTTTACCCAGGGCCGTGTTGAGCGACTCGGCGATCTCCGTGCCCTCGAGCGGTTTTAGAAGATTACGGCTAAGGAGCAAAGCCATTAGCTCGGTGGCGGAGAAACCGAGGGCGGGAATAGCTGAGAACCCCTCCAGCAATTTCCAACGCGTCTGGCCAAACGAGTGTTCAGTTACGAGCGGAAAGCCTACGCTTTCAAGCGCTTCGAGGTCTCTGCGGATAGTACGTGGATTTTTAGGAAAGTCATCAGGGATCGACTCAGCTAACTGTTCGAGTGTGGTGCCTTTAGACTTTTCCAGACGCCGCAATAAATGCCACTGCCGAGTGACTTGATCGTTCCTGGGCATCTCATCCTCTAAACGATCGGCCTTAAGAACCGAAGCCTTACGCGTAAGAAGGATAAAGGTACGTTTGATGAGTTCGGGTCTTGTTTCATGGGCCGTTGCAAAAGCGCGAATTTTATCGGGATCGTATCTTTGCTTTTGATCTACCCTGACTTCAGGCCGTCACCCACCACAAAAAAACCCCTCCAATAACGAAGGGCACCGGAGGCCTGTTTGGCCTGGCCGGTGCCCACGAAGCGTTACGAGTGCCGGATCTTACCCACTATGAACTAAACCCCTGGTAATCCGATAAGTTCCCGATTAACGAACAAGTTTATCGCCGTCTCTTTCCCTTCTTTTTAATCCAACGGCCCCCTGAAAAGGGGACATTTTACTTTTCCGATCTCTTTGAATAATGCTTTCTAAGAAAAGAAAAAAGACCGGAAGCCTGTTGGTTCGAGCCGATACTCTTTAAAAAGTGCGGGGTATTACCTATTTTTCAGATAACCCCTTATAGCGAGCCGTAGTCTATTCCCACTCCCCCAAGCATGTCAATTTCA
>JBHHYU010000189.1:0-3161 GCA_046757725.1 Binatia bacterium | reverse complement strand
GCCCGTAGCTCAATTGGACAGAGCGGCAGACTACGGATCTGTAGGTTGGGGGTTCGAGTCCCTTCGGGCGCGCCATATTTCTCTATAATGCTTACAGGCTCCGCTTTTCTCTCCTCCTGAGCTACTACCCTTAGCCGATCTAGACCCATGACCGCCACCTAAGAAGTTTTAGTCGCCGCCGTGACCATTCCCTGATGAGACATATCATCGGTACGCGCGCCAGCCTAGGGGTGGCGCTGCGTCCTCGGTGCGTGAACCTCTAAGCCTCCCTCTTTTGTAACCTGGTGAAGAGACCTATTGCACTAGTGTGACAGCGTGTGTAGGCACTGGTACGTGCCTGTTGTCGTCAACGGTTTACGTAGGCTGCATTCGGTGTATCTGCAGATAAAGAATGGGTGAATGGAAGGTCTTAAAGTTACGTTTCCTACGCGAAACCCGCAGAGGTCTTATAGAAATACATTTCTCAAATCTCCTCGTCGGTCGGTGTAGCTTGACCGGAACCTTTGAGTTTCAAGGTCCTTTTCCAAAATTGCTTCCGACCAAGCGAGCGCCATTCAGCTTTCTCCTGTGCTGCAAGGCGGATTTGTTTTTCTTTGAGTTCGGACCTCAGTTTTTCAACCTCTGTGGACAGGTGTTCTCGGAATCCTTTGTTCTGGTCGGCATTGGCCTTAATCAGAAGATCTTTTTCTTCGATCTGGGCACCCCGACTGATGAGTAGCTGTTCTTTTTCTTTGAGCTCATCTTCCAGTTCGTGGATTTTTGCCGTGAGAGTTTCTTCGAGTCCTTTGATAGTAGCGTCCTTCATTTTGAGCGCTTCTTCCTTGTTTCTGATCTGGACCTCCAAGGCCGCCATCTCAGTTTTGAGACTTTCGATGAACTGTTCAGCTTGCTGGGCCTCGTCGGCAGCGGCTGCCAGTGTCTCGTTGGCGATGCCTTCAGCCTCCGTTATGAAGAGATGCATCTCCGACCTGAGAACCTTTAGTTGTTCCTCCAGTTGTTCGTCCGTGCAAGGGCTCGTCTTTTTCGTGTTCTCTACCCGATCTAATGCAGTATTTGCCGGCAAGGGGGGATGCGAGCTACCGTTTTCCGGAGAGTCAACGAGATTCAGTTTATCCATTTCTTCCATAGTATCCTCCATTGATTTGAACTCCGTTGTTTTTAATAAGCAAAAGAGGTGCCAAGCCCTACCCGGGTGGAAATGGAAACTTATTGGAGTTTTTTGGAACTCCGTAAGTGGTTAGAATACAAAAAGTTAGCATCCTAGAGTCGAGGATGCAAAAATGAGGAATGCAGACGGATAAGCCGTTGCCCCTGGCAAAGAGATGCTTGGGGAATTAAGGATACAAGGCATGTAAACTTTTCGCCTTTTACCAGGTCTAATAGAAATGAAAGGGGGCGTGTAAATGAAAACATTCTTGGCAGTCGCTTTGATCGCTTTATTCATGGTTCCCTCAGCTACTTTCGCCGGCCATTGGCCCTACCGGCATGGCCGTCGGTACGGCGTACATCTCTACCAACAGCGCCATACTCACAACGCCTATCGGCGCCATCGCTGGAATCGTTTCTACTTTAGAAACTATTTTAGACACGATCGCCGGAGTCGTTTCTACTTTAGAAATTATTTTGGACAACGTCGCCACTTCGGAAACTACTTTGGCGGACATCGTTTTAGATACCATCGCCGCTTTGGGTTCTTATTTCGCCGATAGCTTTGTATTGACAATACTTAGACGTTGTACGAAGCCTCCCTCGTTGCTTCGCTGTTCCGTTTTCCTGCTATAGCATTGCCCCTTATAAGTGTGGCCAGTTCGTTGTCGTGTCATGCGAATTTGTCACTGGAATGCCTTTCTTGTCCTAGATTTCAGTAGATCGACTGCCACCAGGAAAGGTTATCCTTCGGAAAAACAATCACTTGCATCGAAGCGCCCTCAAGACTTTGCTTGGCATAGAGCTTGCTTTTATTCAGGTACTTATGAGAGCACACTCGATGAATTTGCGGAAATCGCAGGGGAAGAATGCTACCTACGGCATATCTCTACGTGCCATTGGGCAGGATCTGGAGAGGCGGGATCTCAAATGTTTGGACCTGGAGGTCGCAGGAAACACCTATCGCATCCGAGGGTGGTATGGAACCCCCCTCCCACAGGCTGCAGTTGAACTGTGCTACACGTACGAAGACATAGACAGTCTGGAAGGTGAGGGGCAGGGTAAACGCCACGATCCGGCGGGGATGCCGGACTTCCTCAGTCTGACTGGGATTCTGCGTACCGTTGGCGCCTACGTTGATGAAAGATGTGGCTGCTTGCTGGCCGTCTCCAAACGCGAAGAGTCGGTGACCATCTGTTACCTGACCCGCGATGGTGACCGCAGAAAGGAAGAACACTCGATTTCTTCTATCTACGAGATTTCCGTGAAGCTGTTTAAGCAGAGGCGGAGAATAGGTGGTTCCACGGATCGGCCAACGGGTTTGCGGTTCACGGGATGAAACCGGTTTTCTCGTTATAAGATTATCAAAGTTGTTTAGCGGCAAAGGGTTCACGATTCATGGAACATGAGGATTATTATGAACTTCTGGGCGTGGATCGAACTGCTAGTATACAGGAGATAAAAAAAGCATATCGGAAGCTGGTATTTAAGTATCATCCAGATCACAATCCGGAACACGGGCAGGATATAGATAGGTTTAGAAAAATTGCAGAAGCCTATCAAGTCCTTATCAAACAAGACACGAAAGCTCAACGCAATCAGACTGAAGAGAACGCGGGGAGAAATGGGAATCTGGGCAGAGGCGGTTTTGGATTTGCCTCTAGCTTTAAAGCGAAAGCTACGGTTGAGCCTGTATGTCCTGAATGTTCAGCTAAGGGAGTCGACAACTTGATTACTAAAAAAGGTGGCATCTCGGACTCCAGCCGACAGGGTAAATCTTTCATTCAGTCGCCGTTCCTGGTTGTGTTCTGTTCCAAGTGTGGCCACATTTACGGTGTTATCAATTCTGCATCTTGAAACTTGTCACCAGAACCCTGCCCTTGGCCAAGACCGTTGACCAAGAGTGGCCGGGGTTCCCTAAGCTGTTAGGAAATTATTTACTTCTTCAGCTGCAGCTCTTCTAGTGCAGTGTCTCACGCTGTTGGTACTCTATCCGAAGTACACCACCACGAAGG
>JBHHYU010000188.1:0-3166 GCA_046757725.1 Binatia bacterium | reverse complement strand
CGGTTGGTTTATCCCGGGAGCAACAGCAACAAAAAAGACCCTGATACTTCTGCACGGATATCCGGCAGACAAGGGCGATATTCTACCTTCACTTTCTTTCCTACATAGAGACTACAATCTCTTTTTGTTCGATTTTCGTTACCTTGGGGCAAGTGAGGGCAGGTATTCAACTGCCGGGGCAAACGAGGTTGAAGACCTCTTGGCAGCCATTCGGTTTCTCAAAACCAAGGGGATCGAGGAAGTGGGCGTGTGGGGATTCTCCATGGGTGGGGCAGTGTCACTGATGAGCATAAAAAAGGGTCCGGAAATTAAAGCCGTAGTTTCAGAAGCCAGCTACGCCAGTCTTAATCACATGGCGTCCGAGCTTTTCAGGATTCCGGTAGTGCGGTATCCTTTGGGGTACCTCATCCGGCTCTGGGCAAAAATCTTCCTTGGGATCGATCTTAGAAGCATCTCACCTGTCGCAGCGGTCCAAAATACAACGATCCCTGTTCTCCTTATCCATTCCTCAACCGACGAGGTGATCCCCTTTTCGCACGCTCGCCTTCTGGAAAAGGCGCTGGGAGATAACCCTCGCGCTGAGTTCTGGTTCCATGCGGGGGCCGCCCACGGCGCACTGGCCACGGAGTACCAAAGACGAATAGCGGATTTTTTCCAAAGACATTTATAAAGGGATGAGGAACATTAATAAAGGAGGAGAACCCTCCGATTTGACCTCAAACCTCTCTATGCCACAACAACTGCCCCGGACATTCGCCGGTGGGACGACCAGAGGCAATCACCGTCCGGCCGTTTACAAAGACATAGGGGATCCCTTCGGGATACTGTCGCGGGTCTTCGTAGCTGGAACGGTCGCTGATGGTCCGGAGATTGAAAATCACCAGATCAGCTGCCTTACCACGTTGTATGACGCCTCGATCACTGAGGTGGAGGATCTCCGCTGGTAGGCTGGTCATCTTGCGGATAGACTCTTCCAACGTCAGCAATCCAAGGTCACGTGTGTAATATCCCAGAATGCGGGGACAGCTCCCGTACGCCCGAGGGTGCGGCTTGCCGCCCAGCAATCCGTCAGTTCCCATTGCACGCCAGGGGGCACGGAGGATAGTCCGGATATCCTCCTCGCCAATCATGAAGCTGATCATGCCAACGGCAAAATCCTCGTCGAGTAACAGCCGCACGACAGCCTCAAAGGGCTCTACCTTCCACAGCCCGGCGATTTCCGACAGCTTATGTCCTTCCACATCACTGTGACGGTCGGAGGCCGTGTAGGAAACCACGATATGGTCGTAACCGGCCTCACGCACCATGTTGCGTCCCCCCGGTATGCCCTGTTCCATATCTGTTTTTATGCGCGCAAGCACTCCTGGATCGCGTAAACGACTGCGAAGTTGCGCTACCCCACCAGCATGGGCCCAGGCCGGTAGCAAGGAGGCCAGCATCGTACTGCCCGCCTCGTATGGGTACTGATCGGCGGTGATTTTCAGTCCGCTCGCACGTCCCTCTTCGATCCGCTGGACAAGCTGTCTGCCCTGTCCCCAGTTGTTCCGCCCGGCGATTTTGAGATGGGATATATGCAGGTGGGCACCGGAGATACGGGCAAGGTCGAAGACCTCATCCAGGGCTGACCAGATGGTGTCCCCCTCGTTGCGCATGTGGGTGACGAAAATACCTCCATGTTTGGCCACGATGCGGATGAGATAGATGAGTTCTCTCGTGTCGGCATAGGCGCACGGCGCATAAATCAGACCGGTGGACATGCCGAAAGCACCTTCAGACAGCGACTGCTCCAGGAGCATGCCCATCTGACGCAGTTCGTCATCGGTCGCCGACCGGTCTTCCATACCCATAACACAGAGCCGTAAGTTGCCGTGGCCAACGAGGGAAGCAACGTTGACGCTGGGACGGGGCAGACGGTGGAAGTATTGCTCGGCATCCCGCCAGTTCCAGTCGATCGGGGGATTGCAGTCCAGGCCAGAGAGATGCGTACGCCACATGGCGGAGGCATCTGCCACCATGGGAAAGGTGCCCAGACCGTCCTGTCCGAAGAGTTCGGTGGTAATACCCTGGGCAACCTTCATGGGCAGATTAGGCTCGGCGAAGACCACCAGTTGCGAGTGAGTGTGCATGTCGATAAAGCCGGGACAGACTATCAAGCCGTCGGCATCTATGACTTCTCCCACCGGCGGGAGGCTTGGCTCCACGGCGGCAATTTTGCCATCGCGGACCAGCACATCTGCCACATAACGCGGCCCTCCAGTGCCATCAATCACCGTTCCGTGCCTAATGGTATAGTCCATCAACATGCCCTATGAGGGAAAAGAAGTCCGGGTGTTTATCTCTAGCAAGCCAGTCCTTGCAGCTGCCAAAGGCTGCGGGCAGTGTCTTGTCGCGGTATCCGATCCCTGTTGCCGTATGGCTCAACGAACGTATAATACATTCTCGTTCGTTTGCATAGCAGGAAAAAAAATGGCAGGCAATGGCCGCCTCACGATTCAAGTAGATGCTATAGGATCCACCTGACGGGAAAAAAACCATGGATTTCAGACGTGCGGTATCTGATGATTTTTTAAAAATCCTTAAGCTTCAAGCGACCAACTTCATAGGTAACCTCAGCACTGAGGACCTCACAGACGGCTTCCTCTCCGCGGAGTTCACCTGCCGGCAATTAGAGGAGATAGCAAATGATGTTGCCCTTCTTGTCGCAAGCGACAAGGGCCGAATCCTGGGTTACTTGTGCGCATGCGGCTGCGATTACTACAAACAATTTCCTATGCTCGCCACGATGATTAGGTCATTTGACAGGATTCTGTATTTGGGGAAGCCTTTGAGCTCCTACAATTTATTTATCTATGGTCCTGTTTGCATTGATAAATTGCATCGAGGTCGCGGATTGCTGCGCCGGCTCTATGAGGTGTTGCTGGGGGAACTATCCGGGAAATACGAGGTTGGCGCCGCCTTTGTCTCAAAAGATAATCCGCATTCCCTGGCCGCTCACGTGAGTGGGCTTGGAATGGCCAACCCTGGCGGATTTGAATTCCGCGGTCGTCATTACGACATTCTGGCATTCAGCATCGAATCATAAGGAGAGATGAGGCCAATCAAATTATATCGACCACAGGGTATGAACCCCGTGGTCGACCAAAGGGAAGAGCTACCGCATCAGCCC
>JBHHYU010000187.1:0-3167 GCA_046757725.1 Binatia bacterium | reverse complement strand
GTGACGGAAGGTGTGGGGACTGATCTTCCGAGTGAGTAGTGCCGGCGCTGACTTGGCAGCAGCAGCGACGCAATGGCGAACAATGTCGCCCAGGCCAAAACGGGTGAGCCGCTCTCCCCGAGCGTTTTCAAAAAGTGGCACCCGATCCGACAAGCGCACGCCCCGCTCTCCCAAATAGGCCTTTATTGCACCGATCGTCTCCGGCCATAGCGGACAGGTCCGCTCTTTATTCCCTTTACCGTAGATGCGGACCAAAAACGGGCGGCTGAAGCGAACATGATGGACGTCCAGATCAACCATCTCCTGGGCGCGTGCCCCGCTGTTATACAACAACCGCAAGATGGCCTCGTCCCGTCTGGCCCGGGTCTTGTGAGGATCGATGTGACGAAACAGGCAGGCCACCTCCTCCCGTTCTAAATATTCCTCGACCGGATGCGCCTGGCGCTTGAAGGGCACACCGAGTACGGATTGGGCCATGGCTAAAAAGCGGGGATCCGATGCCGCTAGGTAGCGAAAGAAGGCATGGAGCGCCGCCAAACGTACATTCTGTGTGCGGACTGTGTTGTGCCGGGCACGATCCAGGTGGGCCAGAAACTTCCGGACAACCTTTGCCGAGAGATCCTCCAAAGTAAGATCCATGCAGGATTTACGGTAATGCGCAGAAGCAAATGCCAGAAACAGTTTCATCGTGTCGCGGTATGCGAGCACCGTATGGGCACTTAAATTTCGCTCGGTGACCAGATGTTGCGCAAAGAAGTTTTGCACCGGCTTGCTGATATTATGAGCCATGACGCTCCTCCCTTCCGGGGAACGGAATCGCACTGTACCGGTGAAAGCGCTTACCCGCTTCCTCAAGCAGTTCGGCAGTGGCCTGCAGATAGACTTCCGTGCAAAACACCGTTGTGTGCCCAAGATAGGTTGTCAGAAGAGGCAGCTTGACCGAAAGGTCCGCCCCCTCCTTGTACCAGGCGGCGAGCCTATGCACTGCAAAGGTGTGGCGGAAATCGTGCATCCGCGGTCCCCGTTCCCCCTTGGGACCGCGAATGCCCAGGTGACGCACGATCTCCATAAAAAGCTCGTATACCTGTGTCTGCCCATACGCCTTACCCGCTGGGTTGACGAACGCGGGTGCAACGGGATTTGTGGAAAAACCGGCATCTTGGCGCTCGCATAGAAAATCCGATAGGGCCTTTATGGTCGAGACAGAGATGGGCACATCCCGTGATTTCTTGAATTTGGTCTCTCGGACATGCAATACACCCTCCTCTAAATCAACATCGGCCAAAGTCAGTTTGCGGGCCTCCCCGACACGCAGTCCCGTGGCATAGAGCAGACCCAGCAGCGTCGCCATCACCGAAGGACGCAAAGAATCGGGAGGCCCGATCCGCCGAGCAGCCGCTAAGATGTCCTGTACCTGCTCACGGGTGTATATGAAAGGGGCCGGTCGGACTCTCCGTGGAAGAAAGCTCTGGTGAACCAGGTAGGTGCGCGGATCGAAATGGTTTAAATAGAGGCAGAACTGCCGAAACAGACACATGCGGTTAATCCGGGTTCCTACGCTCAAGGGAGCGATGTCTTTTACCCATTTCGCCACGACCCGCCGCGTGATGGGCTGCCCGGGCTTGAGCGTTTTGATCAGGAACCGATCAATGCAGCGGAACAGCGTGTAATCCGACTTCACACTCCGACCCAGGGCGTGGCGTATCTCAAAAAAGGCGGAAAGCCGCTCCGCCAGGGGGCTGCGAAATAGACATGTACTCATGACGTCCCTCCCGGCCAAGGCATGGCCACCTGCCGAAGGGCTTTGAGATCCGCTTTGGCATAAATGAAGGTCGTATCCAGGCATCGGTGGCCCAGCACATCGGCGATGGCCTTCATAGGGACATCCTGCGCCAAGGCGCGGATCGCCCAGGTATGGCGGAGGGTACTGGTTCCACCGCGCGGTACTTTGACGTTAGCCCGATCCATATACTGTCGGACGATACGACTGATGGCCAAACCACTTAAAGGCTTGAATGGGCCTCGGACCGAGAGAAATACCTCCCGGTAAGGGCGGTCCGGCCGATGGCGCAGGTAGGCCAAGATCGCCTCACCCACGGCTTCGATCAAGGGGAGCAAAACTTCTTTTCCCCCTTTCTTCGCCCGGATCCGGATGGTCGACCGTTGCCAGCAGAGATCTTCCAGTAAAAGCTCTGCGGCCAATTTCCCGCGAATGCCATAGGCCATTAATAAGAGCACGATCGCATAATCCCTGCATCCTCCCGGTGTATCTCTCGGAATGACATCAAGCATACGCTGGATGTCAGAATCCTTTATCCCTCGGGGTATGGTCGCCATACGATAGTAGGGAACCGAAGGAATCACGCCGGAAAGGTCACGGGCCGTATATTGCTTACGGGCGCAGAACTGGAGAAACCCGCGCAAGACACTGGTGAGTTTCCGAAGGCTGCCCTGATTGTCCTTCAGATGGCGTTTAATATATGTTTCGATCTCATCGGCCCGCAGGGACTTCATCTTTCGTGGCACCGCCTTGTCACCTAGATCTTCTAGAAACAGCGAAAGTTGTCCACGCAAGTTCCGAATTGTCTTCACTGATCTCTGGCAATCCTCGAGCAGATACTTCAGATAAGGCTCCAGCATCCAGCTGTACCGGGTCATCGGCGGTTTGGATGACACCGGTGGAAACACGCCTATACCCACCATGTAATCGGATAGATGCTTCATTGAACAGTGGGCTGTACGCATGGTTTGATATCGGCTGAAGTTGGCAAACTTCGGCAGATAGACGTCTAAAAACGATTCAATAATGGAGGGGGTTACCCTCTTGCAGGTGGTAATCCCCTGATCAATGAGGTAAGTGTTGAGCAAACAACACCGCCCCAGAATTGTTTTGACGTAGATATGGGCATACCCTTTTCCCTTCAGATGAGTGGCAAATCCGTCGAAGTAGGGTCCGATAGGACCCCGGCGGAAATCCACTAAAGACCGTCGTTCCTTGTAATAGTATTCAAGCATGGTAACGCTCCTTTCTCCCCTCTTAATGGGGGTAGGACCAGTGTACCAAGCTTAAGTTATGTGAAGTAATAACCCGTTTGGGTGAGGTGTTAACGAGGTGATCCGTAGTGGAAACTCTAACTGCACCACATAACCAGTTACTCCACATAACA
>JBHHYU010000186.1:0-3184 GCA_046757725.1 Binatia bacterium | reverse complement strand
GTTGATATGAGTCCGTTCCTTTTGATACCCCGCAGCTTGCTGCGGGGTAGTTCATCACTTTAAGAACAGATCTCCAGCGCCACTAAGGCATACATTTTGGCGGCATCCACGATATCCTGGACCTCGACAAATCGCTCCGCCGCATCTGGGGCGCTCTTGCGTGGCATCCCAAACGTGACCGCAGGAATCCCCACCTCGTTAAAGATATTAATGTCCCGCCACATGCTGGTCTCCGGCGTATCGATCGGGGGGAGTGCGGCACCTCTAACCCGCTCATGGGCATTCCAGACGGCATCGACCAAGCGCTTGGTATTCTTTCCCTCGTAGCCTTTCCTCGACATATAGCATTCCACTTTTCCCTGCATCCCTTGGGAGACCACCACTTCTTTGAGTTCCCTCTCAACCTGTACGAAATCTACCGAAGGGGGAACCCGCACATCGACATAAATACTGCAGCTCTCAGCGTTCGTGCTGGGTTTATAAGGCCAGCCTCCACGGATCGCACCAATACTTGCTTTCGGAACCATCTTTCCGACAGGGTACTCGATAGTATACTTCTTCTCATATTCTACGGCCCACTTCTCGATAGCTTGGATTACGGAAGTCATCTTTACGATGGGATTGGGGCTATCTTTAAGCGCACCCCTTTCCGGCAACCGTGGGGTATAGAAGCTCCTACCATCCAGGGTTACCTTGAAATAGGCAGCCCCGGCTTCGATCCAGGTCACACCGAAGTCGGTGGTCTCTGCCACCAGGGCGTAGTCGGCCATGATTCCGTGGGTGACGGCATGGCGGCTGCCGTATCCCTTGCCGATGTATTTCGGTCCGCGAAATTCATCCACAGGGCCCATGCCGATCTCTCCCACCACCATGGTCATGATAATGTCGCCGTGAAGCATGATGCCGCTGTTCTTGATGGCTTTGGTGGCAATCATAAAGGCGGCCATGGGACCCCGATCATTCTGGACCGCCTTGCCGAAGATTCTCTCCTTTCCGTCTACCCAGGCCTTGGGACCAAGGGGGAGCTCCTGGCCCATGCGTGTCGGCATTCCCTGCTCCGAATCCATATGGCTATTAAAGATAAGGCTCTTTCCACCACCCTGTCCTCTGAGAATGCCGATCGTGTTGGATCGGCCCTCAGCTACCTCTTGTTGGAATGAATGCTCAAAGCCGTTTGCCTTAAGCCACTGGAAGACAAAGTCAGCCATAGGCTGCTCGTAGCCGGAAGGGGCGGTAATATTTCCCATCTTCACTGCAAGGTCGACCAATGCCTTCTCATCAATAAGTTTCAGCAGGTCTTTTTCTTTTCCTAAGGTATTCACTGTACACTCCCCAGGGCACCAGGTAGTCTTTCGATTACTTCTGTTTTGCCCTACATCGAATGTTCCAGAATCCAGCGGACCACGTCAATCCTCCTAGCAAACCAGACTCCCGGAAATGATTTTGCGTATCTGATGTTCTCATCGCATATCTTTCCCTTAGCCGGAAAGGCCATCTGGTAATGCATAGCCATGGTAAGCATTTTAGGCTCACCGATCCTCACGACCTCCTTGATGTTGGCGGTGGCCGCGATATGATTGCTACTATACGGGCATACCATAAAGAGTTCAGTGGGTGTCAAGGGAGAAAGGGCTCTATATTAAAAAGAGTGGTTCCTCAGGAGACAGAAGGGGTGGCGGATATGGGTGAGATTCGTTTTGTCGATACCACGCTTCGCGATGGGCAGCAAAGCCTCTGGGCATTGGGTATGCGGACGGGAGCTATGCTTGCCATCGCGAAGCAAATGGATCAAGCCGGGTTTGAATTCATGGAGTTCTTCGTTACCGTGATGTTTAAAAAATTCGTGCGTGAGCATCGGGAGAATCCCTGGGAATGGCTGCGGCTTGGTGCGAAGCGCTTCACCAGAACTCGCCTCCGGTATCATGGTGGCCTGCATGGGCTTGAAAAGATACCGAGGTCCGTATTGCGACTCATGATAGAGCGGGTCAATTCCTACGGTCTCAAGTTTACTCGGACGTCAAATTCTTGGAATGACTTTTCATCCTTCAAAGAGGAAGAACTAGATGAACTCCGCAAATTAGGGATGGAGACGGTCGCTAACCTTATCTATTCGGTCTCACCCCGACATACGGATTATTATTATGCTCAAAAGGCTCGTGAAGCAGCAGCCATGAGGCCCTATCGGATCTGCTTTAAGGACGTTGGCGGGCTTCTCACGCCGGAGCGCGTGCGAACGCTCATTCCTGTGATACTTGAGAATACAGGCGATATACCCCTTGAGTTCCATGCCCACTGCAACAATGGCTTGGCTCCCCTGTGCTATCTGGAGGCGATGAAACTCGGCGTCAAGATATTCCACACCGCGATCCCGCCGCTGTCAAACGGTTCTTCCCAACCCTCGATCTTCAATGTGGCAAGAAATGCCCGTGCTATCGGTTACACTCCTATCGTCGATGAAGAAGCCATCAGACCCGTGGAAAAGCATTTTACCTTCATTGCTAAAAGAGAGGGCTTACCTATGGGGATGCCGGTGGAATATGACCACTCTCAGTATCTTCACCAGGTGCCTGGAGGGATGATCTCCAATCTCCGCCACCAGCTTCGCCTTGTGGGGATAGAGGACAAGCTGAAGGCGACTCTGGAGGAGGCCGCTCATGTCCGGGCCGAGTTCGGGTACCCCATTATGGTGACCCCACTTTCCCAGTTCGTGGGGAGTCAGGCGGCAATTAATGTGATTGTCGGTGAGCGGTACAAGGAAGTAACAGATCAGGTTATCCAATACGCACTGGGCCTGTGGGGAAAAGAAGGCGCTTCGCTTATGGACCCTGACGTTAAGGATAAGATCCTGAGCAGGCCGCGAGCCAAGGTGTGGACTGGATGGGAACCGCCGATGCCGTCCCTGGAGGAGGTGCGGCGACAGTATGGTGGGTCAGGGGTCTCAGACGAGGACCTGGTGCTTCGGGTATTTGCGGGTGAAGAGTATGTAGACACCATGCATGCGGCCGGCCCGCGGAAGGAATATCTTAGCGCAAGCCACCCTCTGGTTTGGCTGGTCGAGGAACTTACCAAGAAAAAGGAGTGCCACCAAATCTATGTGCGCAAGCCCGGTTTTTCGCTTACCCTTGGAAAGAAAAACAAACCCTGATCGTCTGGATTGTTTTAAGTGAAATCGGGTCACTCATTA
>JBHHYU010000185.1:0-3205 GCA_046757725.1 Binatia bacterium | reverse complement strand
GGCTAGCACCCGAATTCTTTGAGTAAAGTGGTTGTACGCCACGACTGCAGGGATAGCCGCAATCAAACCGGCCGCTGTGGCAACCAAGGCCTCGGCAATACCAGGGGCGACCGCCTGGATGCTGGAGGAGTGGATTACGCTGAGACCCCGGAAGGCATTCATAATCCCCCACACCGTACCGAATAAGCCAATGAACGGCGTGGTACTTCCCGTCGTAGCCAGGAAGGTAATAGCCTTTTCCAATTTCGTGATCTCCACACTTGTTGCCCTTTTAAGAGCCCGGGCCACGTTATCAACACCCCCCAGTTCGGTGGTTAAGCTTTCTCCCTGCGAGGTTTCCTTTTTGCTCCGGGACACGCGCAACAGTTCTTCGTAACCTGATCGAAATACCTGTGCCACCGGGCTCGACATAAGCTCTCGACTGGCATCATGAATAGAGGAAAGATTTCGACTATCCCAAAATATCTCAATGAACTTATCGGATTGACCCTTCGACTTTTGCACTTGGCGGTATTTGTAGAAAATAATACCCCAGCTCACCACCGAAAACATAACGAGCAGGTATAGCACTCCCCTTACAACTGGTCCTGATCCGCTAACCAGATCCAAGATGGTTTGCTGCGGGGGAGGTGCCAGCCCTGCTTGCGCCAAGAGTTGAATCAACCAAAATGAGGGCATTTAATGTTCCAACAAACTAGTTGAAAAAGTATTATAACCTCTGTATTTAGTCAAATGGGTCGTGGGCGGCTTTTGTCTAACCCACATGATGAGGCGTTACGGGTACGGGTTAAACATGATTCGCAGACTCGAAGAGCTTGACCTGAACGGCAAAAGGGTTTTTGTTCGGGTCGATTTCAATGTCCCCATCAATCAGGGCAGGATTATGGAGACCCATCGCATTGATAGCACCCTGCCTACCCTGCGCTTTATTATGGGAAAAGCCGAGAAGCTGGTCATAGCCTCTCATCTGGGACGACCCGGAGGCAAGAAGGCTCCGGGTTTCAGTCTTGCTCCGGTACGCGATTACCTCGAACAATCCCTAGGCTGTTCCGTGTCTCTGGCGCCGGATTGCGTCGGGCCCGGGGTAGCGGCCTGGGTGGAAGACCCACGTCATAAGGTGATCCTGCTGGAGAACCTGCGCTTTCATAAGGAAGAAGAGAAAAACGATGCTTACTTTTCGCAGGCCCTAGCCTCCCTGGCTCATGTTTACGTCAACGACGCCTTTGGTGCGGCACACCGGGCCCATGCATCAACGGCAGGTATGGTGAAGCTCTTTCATGAGAAGGGGGCCGGGTTCCTTCTTCAGAAGGAGTTGGACTATCTCGGAGGGATGCTCGCCACTCCGGAACATCCCTTCGCCTTTCTATTGGGTGGTGCGAAAGTTTCGGATAAGATAGCGATGCTGAGAAACCTGATGCCCAAGGTGAGTTCTCTCCTCATCGGCGGTGGAATGGCTTATACCTTCCTTAAGGCTAAAGGCGTACCTGTCGGGAAATCCCTGGTAGAGGAGGATCGTATTCCACTGGCAAAAGGTCTCATCGCACAGGCAGAGCAACTTGGGACATCCCTCTTGCTTCCAATCGATCATATCGCAGCGGAGGAAATCAATAAACAACCGATCACAAGTGAGACAAGTATTCCACCTCATCACAAGGGATTGGATATCGGCCCGAAGACCATTGCCTGTTTTCAGCAAGCTATCCAGAATGCGAGGATGATACTTTGGAACGGTCCGGTGGGTCTTTTTGAGGTGGAACCATTCGGCAATGGGACGCGATCCATGGCTCAAGCTCTAGCCGATTCCCAAGCTGTCAGCATCGTTGCCGGCGGAGAGACCGTGGCTGCTGTCAGACAAGCTGGAGTGGAGCAGAAGATCTCACACCTCTCTACCGGCGGAGGTGCGACGCTCGAGTTTCTAGAGGGAAAAGAACTTCCTGGCGTACAGGCACTTATGGAGGTGCGGTGAAACCACCACTCGTAATAGGCAACTGGAAAATGCATAATACGCGGACTGAGGCCCGTACACTCGCCCGGCAGGTTCGCAAGGGACTGAAAGGTTTGCGAGGTGTGGAAGTCATTCTTGCCCCTCCTTTCACAGCCCTCAGTACGGTCCATGCCGCCATAAGAGGAAGCTCCCTAGAACTGGCCGGCCAGAACGTCCATTGGCAAGAAAACGGTGCCTTCACCGGGGAGATCAGTCCAAGAATGCTTTTGCAGGCAGGTTGTAGCTGCGTCATTGTCGGTCACTCAGAGAGACGACACCTCTTTGCGGAGACCGATCAAACCGTGGGGAAAAAGGTCACCGCTTCCCTTGACGCAGGGCTTAGGCCTATTCTCTGTGTCGGTGAGTCATGGCAGGAAAGAAAAAAGGGAGTAACAACAAAGGTCATAGCTCGGCAACTCAAGATCGGATTGAAGGGAATACCAAACAGTGCTATAGAGAGAATCGAGATTGCCTATGAGCCGGTTTGGGCCATTGGTACAGGACGTAACGCCACACCCGATCAAGCCAGCCAGGTTCACCGATGGATTCGAAAGGTGCTCCAGAGCCTTTTTGGCAAGAGACGAGCCTACGGAAGCCGTATCCTTTACGGCGGTAGTGTACGGGCGGGCAATGCAGGAGGGCTGGCAGCGGCGCCAGAGGTGGATGGCGTCTTGGTAGGGGGCGCGAGTTTGAAGTCCCGGGATTTTCTTAGTATTGTTCGCGCGTTTGTCCCGGCCTGAGAGAGATGGTTCCATGATTGTTGCAGTGACTGTCATCCATATCCTAGTTAGTCTAGGCCTGATCTTGGTGGTGCTTTTACAGACCGGAAAAGGGGCAGAAATGGGAGCCGTATTCGGTGGCGCCAGTTCCACGGTTTTCGGGAGCAGTGGAGCAGGAAATTTTCTTACGCGGCTGACGACTGCGATGGCGGTCATTTTCATGATGACATCCTTAACCCTAGGCTATTTTTCGGGGAAACAGCTTTCCGGTAGTATTTTCGACAGCGGAAACCCTGAGATACAACAACCGGCAAACCCACAAGCCAGCCCGGAAGGTACAGAGCAGGCGGGATCTTCCGGAAAGCCCCAAGCTTCAGCCCCGGTGGCTCCACAGCCTCAAAAACCTACGGCTCCGTGAAGCCTTGACACATGTGCGAGGGTGGCGGAATCGGCAGACGCGCTAGCTTGAGGGGCTAGTGCCAGAAATGGCGTGGGGGTTCAA
>JBHHYU010000184.1:0-3224 GCA_046757725.1 Binatia bacterium | reverse complement strand
TCCGATAGCATCATGCTTCAATCTTCGTCCAACGGGCGGAGGGTGTCAAGCCACCCGGCATCTCAACGGTCAGGCCTTTGAGGAGATACGTCCCGCAAGAGCCCGTGGATAGGGGCTGCGGTGAGATGAATCCCTTGACTCCTGTTGCAGTCTCAAGCTATAAGTCAAAACAGTGAGGAAAACGGGTGGCGGCACTACAGGATAAGCGTATCGCGTTCATCGGCGCTGGGAACATGGGCGAGGCCCTGATCAAAGGCCTCCTCAAGGCAGGACAGGTTCGCCCGGAACAGATGATCGCGACCGACATCCGAATAGATCATCTCGACGTCATACGCAAGGTGTATCGCATCGAGACCCTGACTCATAATGAGGAAGCCGCCGCCAAGGCTCAGATCCTCCTCCTCGCCGTGAAGCCTCAGGTGATGGATGAAGTCCTCACCGGTCTGCGTGGGGCGGTGACAGGGGACCATCTCCTCCTCTCCGTCGCCGCTGGGATCCGGACGGACTTTATTGAAGCCAGGTTTTCTCACCCAACCCGAGTTGTGCGGATCATGCCCAATACGCCTGCCCTCATCCTGGCTGGTGCGAGTGCCATCACGCCTGGACAGCATGCCACTGAGGAAGACCTTAAGATCACCCGGGAGGTTTTCGAGACAGTGGGTCGCGTCGTCCAAGTCGAGGAAAAGTTGATGGATGCCGTGACCGGTCTCAGCGGAAGTGGCCCCGCGTACATCTTTGTCTTGATCGAGGCCCTCTCGGACGCGGGGGTCCAAATGGGACTTTCTCGCGAGGTCGCCACGCTGCTCGCGGCCCAGACGGTATTCGGAGCAGCTCGAATGGTCCTAGAATCCGGAGAACACCCTGCCAAGCTCAAGGATATGGTCACCTCCCCCGCAGGGACCACCGTCGCCGGCCTCCACGTCTTAGAGCAAGCGGGATTCCGAGGATTACTCATCGAGGCGGTCGAGGCGGCAACCCGGCGATCCAAGGAGCTGGGTAAGGGATAGGCAATGTTTGTCTTTGCCAACTTGCTGACTGCTATCGCGCAGCTCTTGCACCTTGGTCTCTTCGTCTATATGTGGATGGTCATCATTCGGGCGGTTATCTCCTGGGTCAACCCGGACCCGTACAACCCGATCGTCCAGTTTCTCTATCGCAGCACCGAACCGGTCCTGAAACCGGTCCGCCGGGCCCTCCCCATCGCTTGGGGGATCGATTTTTCCCCGTTGGTGGTCATCCTCGCGATTATGTTCTTGGACCAATTTTTCGTGGCTTCCCTACGGGAGCTGGCGTGGAGGCTTCGATGAAGAATCTCACCCCTCTCGAAATCGCACAGCGAGAATTTCGGCATCGCTTCCGCGGACTGGATCCGCTGGAGGTCAGGAGCTTCCTGGAAGGGATCGCCGAGCAACTGCAGGGGCTCCTCAAGGAGGGTATCCTCAAGGAGGAGCTGATTCAGAAGCTGGAGACCCAGCTCGAGACGTATCGGGGGCGGGAGAACGAAGTCAAGGAGGTTCTCTTCGCGCTCCAGCGCATGACCGATGACATGAAAGACAAAACCCGACAGGAGGCCGATCTCATCATCAAGGACGCTGAGATCAAGGCGGAGGCGCTCTTGGAGCGCGCCCATCTGACGTTGGGCCGATTGCAGGGAAAAATTGCGGATCTGAAGCGGGAGAAGGCCCTTTTCGAGGGAAAGGTTCGGGGGGCCATCAAGCTCTACCAGGATCTCCTAGACACCGAGGCTGCAGAGGACGCCAGTGAGCCTGTCCAACCTGAACCTCCAGGTGCGGGGTCCTGATCTTCTCCTCCCTGTTCTCGTCCGGCCGGGGGCCAAGCGGGATGAGATCATCGGAGTCCGGGAAGGAGTCCTGAAAGTAGCCGTGACTGCCCCACCTGTGGACGGCAAAGCCAACACAGCCTGCCGCCGCCTGTTGGCCACCACCCTGAAGGTTCCCCTCACCCATGTACAGATCATCGCCGGAGCGCAAGCCCGCCGCAAACGGATCCGAATTCGAAACACCGACCTTAACGCCTTGAAGGCTCGCCTCGCCCCCTTCCTCGAATAGCCCCTCCTTGCCCCCCTGCGTCAGAGACGAATCGGTGTATAGCATGTCCTTGATTTATTCTAACCCTCTATATTCAAAGGCTTTGTTGTTTTATCTGTCATGTTTATGCTAAATAAAACTTGACATAACTGCCCCCAGGAACTATATTGGGGTCGGTGGAGACGCACATGTCCGTGGCCCGTGTAGTTCTAAAGCGAATTGAGAAGGGCGGCGAGGATCGCGTCTGGACCTACAAGGATTTTGCCGACCTGTCAGGCCTCGCCGTAGCCGCAGCGCTGAGCCGACTGGCGAGAAAGGGTCGTATTCGGCGCGTCAGGAAAGGTATCTATTATGCGCCCCGCGTTACGCGATTCGGAATGACCCGCCCGGAGCCATCGAGCATTGCCGCTGCAGCCTTGAGGCGTCGCGGGATCGCCTGGAGCCCGACAGGACTTGCCGCGTACAATCGCCTGGGCTTCACAACACAGGTCTCGCCCACCACGACTTTCGCGGTCAGTCGAAACGTACGCCTAGGCTCTGGCGAATTGAATACAAAGTTGAGTTTTAGGCCTGTCATTCGCCGTGCCAGCGCCGACGAGCGCGCCCTGCTCGACGCGTTGAGAGACCTGCGTTGGATTGCCGATACGACGCCAGAGCATGTAATCGCGAGAATTGCGGACCTGTTTCGTTCCAAGCGCGTGTCCTTCGAGCGCGTGGCTCGTTTCGCTCGAAGAGAGCCTCCCCGTGTGCGAGCTTTGCTTGGTGCAATCGGGAGCAGCATTGGGGCGGACCCAGATGTACTGGACGTGCTGAAGGGATCTTTGAACCCCATGACGCACTTCTCTCTAGGGCTTTCGGACAAGCTCGAAACCGCTCGCGAGTGGCACATCCGATGACAGCGTATGCCAGTGACCTGGCTGATTTCACTGACCTGATTCGTGCGACTGCCAGCGCACTAGGGATTCCTGCACCCATCGTCGAGAAGGACTACTACCTGACCAGAGCGCTTTTGTTCCTGTCCAGAGATCACGCCGGGCGGTTTGTCTTGAAGGGAGGGACGAGCCTGACGAAAGGCTGGGACTTGCTCGAGCGCTTTTCTGAAGACCTCGACCTGCTTTTGAAAGTTGAATTCGAAGGGCGAGAAATCAGCAAGGGCGAGCGTGAACGGCGCTTGAA
>JBHHYU010000183.1:0-3287 GCA_046757725.1 Binatia bacterium | reverse complement strand
GTCGCCACTCCGTCGGTAGTTCTCATCGCCTCAGCCACCTTGATCGTGTCGGTATACTGCTCAAATCGTACGATGTGACCATTGTGAAGCCAGTAGACGTGGGCAAAAGCAGCTATCATGGACCGACCCGTTGACTTAAAGGTGCCCTTGTACTCTCCCAAGGCCACGATTGCGTCTCCGGCGTCCAGCCATGTCTTCACGATCGCCTTCCAACTGCCCCAGTCGTGTCGAAATGTTGCGAACACCTTATCTAGGACGACCTCGGCACCAACATGTGTGCCACCGCCTGGAAAACCCTCGTTCTGTACCCATGCAATCTGAGGATCCAAGGTCTCAAGAACGCGGTCCCGATCTCGGGCGGCGAAAGCGTCATAAAGCGTCTTGACGGTTTCTAGGTTGTTCATTTTGAGTTCTCTGCAAGTGCGAGTAGTGGTGGTGACCTAACGGCCCGCTTGAGAGGCGCCGCTATTTTTCCGCGGCGTCCTTCCCGAAGCGGATGTTAAGGCTCAATATATTGGTGAGTACATGTCATTCTGCCAATCGCGGTATACCGATATTCCCGTGCTTGTAGCAGCATCTAAGATATCTGCAAGCTTATTTATCGTCTCCACTAAGTGCCGAACATTAATGTGCGTTAACCCTTCCAGCGGATTGTTACCATGCTTGTCTCGTGGATATCTAAAGGCAAAAGACTCTGGATCATAGAAGGAAAACTCAGCCAGAACATGTTCCACGAACTCGAAATCTGGCTCTTCACCATCGTCTTCAAATACTTTTCTGAGAATTCCTTTCGCAGTAGGCCACAACTTATCTACTTTGAGATATCCTTTAAATTTCGCCATTAAACGTCATGTGAACATTGACTCCTTCCTGTTCGCTACTACAGCAGGGGAGGTGAGGAAAAAGCAGATGATTGTTAGGAACAGGCGCACCAGTTACTCGTTTCGTATCGGTCGCAGCCCTCCGGCAGTTTTTCAGACTGTCACCACGATCTTGCCCTTCTGTTGGTTGGACTCCATATACCGGTGAGCGTCGGCAATGGCGTTCAGTGGAAAGGTGCGATCAATGATCGGTTTCAGTGCGCCGGATTGGAGGCCGTCGTAGACATACCGCTTGCCGCGGGCAAGCTTCTCGGGATCCCTCACGATCTCGAACAAAGTATAACCTCGTACTGTTAAGCCCTTCGCAAGCGTTGGGAACAGAGGAAAGGTTGTAGGCGCTGGAGACAACGCACCGTACTCGAAGATAATCGCACCGGAAGCAGCGGCACCGGCGAGCTTCTCCAGTAAGGGCCCGGCGACAGCATCAAAGATGATACGAGCCCCTTTCCCGGAAGTGATGGCCATCACCGCTTCTGCCAGATCTTCTCCGTCCGTTACGATGACGTGATCCGCGCCTGCGTCGAGGAGGAACTGTTTCTTGCCAGCACCGCGGGTAGCGGCGATGGCCAATGCCCCGGCAGCCTTTGTGATCTGAATCGCGGCCAGCCCCACGCTGCTGCTAGCCGCGGTGATCAATGCCGAGTCATCTTTTTTTAATTGACCGAATTCAACAAGCGCGCCGAAGGCGGTTAGGTACTGCATCCAGCTCGCCGCACCTTCGACTGCCGATAGATTATCGGGGTAACGGGCCACGGCGTAGTCCGGGACGATCGCACTTTCGCCGTAGACTCCATACTTTCCCATCGAAAAGGAGGGTATGGTGCTTACGCGGCCGCCAATTTGGATGCCGCTAGTGTCGGGCCCCACCGCGTCTACAATCCCGGCTGCTTCATAGCCGAGTCGTGAGGGGAGTTCGGGGTTTTCAAGGTACTGTCCCTGCCGGAACATGACGTCGGCGCGGTTGAGGCCGATGGCCTCCACCTTCAGGCGGACTTCGCCCTCGCCAGGTTCTGTAGGAGGTAAGTCCTCGACCTTGAGCACGTCAGCCCCTCCCGTTTCATGAAAGCGAACGATTTTTGGCATAGTGGGTCTCCTGTAATAGTTCAATTTTCGGGGACAAGATCATGATGCCTAACGTCTGTGACAACTGGTTTTCAGGGGCTTCCACTGAACCAGTAAAAAGATGATGAGCTTCGACTTAACTCATATCTTTCAAAAAACGCGGCCCCTGAAAATCCATGTTCATCACATTGTTGTGTGATTTTTTTCGAGTACCTTCCTTTACTTATTTCCCTGTCATTACGACTAGCTTACCAGCGGCTTGATTGCTTTCCATGATTCGATGTGCTTCAGGCACTTCCTCAAAAGAAAAAATGCGGTCAATATTGGTCTTGTATGCTCCGGATTCGACCTTCTGTACGATTTGCTGAAGTACCGGGGAGGCATAATCTTTTTCCAGTGTTTCTGTACTGTACAACGACAAGCGTACTGTTGATGGCATCCACGGGAAAAAGTTGTAGCCCCATTGATCCCCTAAGAATCCCACCATCCCAACAATGCCACGTGTGCGGCAACATTGGAGGCAGTCCATAATCGTTTCTGGGAGCCCCACCAGTTCGACGACGCCATCCACACCACCATTACTCTTGTTTTTGGTCTCATCAGCAATGGGACCTGAATCTAGGATCACCTCATCAACTCCAGCGGTTCTAAGTCTTGCAGATTTTGTCTCACTTCGGGTCGTGGCAAACACATGAACCCCCATATCCCGTGAGATGTTCGCAGCAGCTAAACCAACTGAACTCGATCCTCCCCGAATAAGAACCTGTTGTCCACGCTGGATCTCTATCGTCTCATGGAGTACACCCCAGGCCGTTAGATAGGTTTCTGGTAAAGCGGCAAGTTCTTCCCAAGACAAAGAGGCATTGACTGGGTATACGTGACTTCGGGGAAGCACTGCCATTTCTGCATACCCTCCATCATGTTTTCTCCCCATAAAGCCCATTGCTGCTGCAACCCGTTGTCCTGGAATGAGATCTGTTCCTCCCCCGTCAATGACCTCACCAACACATTCGATGCCTAAGATCCGTGGCAGGGTCACTGCATCTCCGCTGTGCCCTTGGCGAGTGTACAACTCGCTACGATTTAGACCGAATCCTTTTACTCGGATCAGAACCCAGTTTTTCTTTGGTTGCGGATCAGGTGCCTCTTTGAGTTCTAGTACCTCTGGACCTCCTGGATGACTCATTACATATGCAAGCATTTATTTCTCCATTCTATCTCCGAGCGATTATTCTTACCCCTTACTCCTAACGTGAAATACAGTAATCTTCACCACCACATAACGACCCTGAGCTCACCGGCGCGGGTCCGCCAGGGCACGCGTCCGGTGCAGCGATTGGTTAG
>JBHHYU010000182.1:0-3321 GCA_046757725.1 Binatia bacterium | reverse complement strand
TCTGGGCCTGGGTAAGGGCGCCCCGGGCAACTCCCAGTTCCCTGCGGATGACCTGAAGTTCCGGACTGTTTTGGAGGGCTTGCTCGAGGGCTACTTCCAGGGTGAGCCTTCCTTCCGATTTCGCCTGACCAATTATAGGGGCTGCCAAGAGAATAAGTGCCCCCAGGACGCTATACCGAAATAATCGGGATGTGATCTTTTTCAGCATTATCGAGTCCTCCCACGATAGCCGGCCGACGAACAGGGTGGGCTACCTTATCATCACCGCGTTCTTGAACGAATTCCTTGTGCCCGTTCTTCCAATTGTTTGGCTTCGTCATTTCTTCCCGTCTTTTTGTACAATTTTGCCAGATTCCCCAACACAGTCGCCACATTTCGATGGTATGGCCCCACGGCTTTTTCCATTATGGCTAGCGCCTGCTTATACAGGGGCTCGGCTTCGGCATATCTGCCCTGGAGTCGATACAGTTCTGCCAGATTGTTCAGGGATGTGGCGACAACGGGATGGTCTGCCGCCAGGGCCTTTTCCTCTATGGTCAAGGCCCGCTTATACAGGGGCTCGGCTTCGGCATATCTGCCCTGGAGTCGATATATTTCCGCCAGATTGTTCAGTGACATGGGCACGGCCGGATGCTCTGGCCCCAAGGCTTCTTCCATTATGGCCAGCGCCTGCTTATACAGGGGTTCGGCTTCGGCATATCTGCCCTGGGCTCGATACGATGACGCCAGATTGTTCAGGGATGTGGCCACAGCTGGATGCTGAGAACCAAATGTGTTTTCTGCAACTTTCACTGATTCTTTAGCCACCTGAGCAGCCTCTAAATATCGTCCTTGTTGATAGAGAGAGAAAACCTTCGCATTGAGACCGTTCCACAATGCTTCCTGGGCATAAGCGGGCAAAGCCAGCGATACGGCCAGCACAATCAATATTTCAATTCTTGCCAATGTCCTCATTGGCATGATGCTTGTTTCCCTCTGTGAGGTCTTCCTCGTAGCGCAGGACTCCCCCACCGTGGGCTTCCGCTCCGGCGTACAGCAAGGTGACACTGGCTCCACTGCAGGCATGGAAAGCGCCTGAGTGTCTGCTCACACGGGTCCTAGATGTCAGGGAATGAGAGAAAGAAAAGTAGGGGGGTGCTTACCCGCGAGGGGGTGGGAAAGGAGGACTAAGTAAGACACCTTCGTAAAAGGTATTCTGCTCCCTATCGAAGGAAGAAACCAGCGGCAGGCAATTTGAAGCTAATTGATCTTCGTACGGGACCACTGAGGTTCCACAGGCTTGAGCGGTGTGCGACAGGGTCGATGGCACCCCGGAACCGTGATGATGGTCGTTGTGATCTATGATGAGACAGAGCCCCAGGCCCGCCACGAAACCACAGACCACAAAGCATGCCATCCACTTGCGAATCAACCCCTGCTCCTCACTGCAGGTATGACCTCGGGCACCCATGCTAAGTGGACAGGCCGAGAGCACAACACTCAGATTATTATCTGTTATCCCTCATCCCGCGTCAAGCCCAGGTTGTCAGAACGATTCTCCCGAGGGAGATCTCACGGCACGCCACCCCTAGCCCTTGCAACCACGCTCCCTCCTCCCTACTGATATATCTTCAGATCCGCCAGAGACGGATCCCTGCCCCACTCGCTTTTCTCGGCCGTCCCGCACTTATCGAAGCCCCCTCGCCACAACCCCTTTACAATACGAAGATTAGCCGGTATAAAGGGTCCACACTTTGCCCGGAAGGGAAAGTGGCACTCCCATTGCTCCCCCATCCGCACACATCCCCCGGGCAAGAGCCTCACGACCACGCGCCAAGCCAGGAGGTACTGAACGGCAGGAACTCGAAACTGCATTGGTCGATAGGGCCGGTTGACGACTCATGTGGGCGCAGGTTTCGGCAAAGCTCGAAGCGCGGTGACAGGCAATGGCTACGCCCGGTAAAACAAGTGAGGATCTTCAGGGAACCTTCACAGGCAGGATCAACCACAGGCTGAGCCTGCTCGTGGGCCTTTCC
The DNA here is from genome assembly GCA_046757725.1 of Binatia bacterium. Lineage (GTDB taxonomy): Bacteria > Desulfobacterota > Binatia > UBA9968 > UBA9968 > JBHHYU01. The sequence continues at coordinate 1,306 of JBHHYU010000182.1, read as the reverse complement.
TTCGTCGTGGTGCTCCTCATCGGAGGGTTCTCTATCCTTGCGGCGAGATCCATCTACCAAAGCGCCGAGGTCATCGAGGGGCAGGGCGAGCACATCGAGACCATCGATGCGCTACATGCCGCCGTCCACCATCTGGCCTTGGCGGTTCAGCAATCGATCATCACCGGAACCCCCTCTCCCGAGGATGAACAGCAGAAGCTCGTTACTCGTCTCCAGGTGCTGGAAGAGCAGTATGCGGAGCTGGAGGAGACAAACGGGGATTTTCCCGATAAAGAGAGGGAAATGAGGATCTTTTCCGAGATCAGGAAGCTGATCGCCGACCTCCTCCCCCTCACGGAAAAGCTGTTCAACGCCGTGGCCCGCGGGCAGAGCATCGACCACCGGGACATAGAGCATATGACCGCCATCAATATGAAGATACCGATCCTGGCCCACGACATGAACGCGATCCACCGGAGCAACATGCAGCAATCGATCGAGAAGAGTTGGGAGCGATTGTGGATTATCCTTGGCTTTTATCTGGCCTTCATCGTGATCGGCAGCCTGCTCATCCTCGGCAGCAACCTCGTCTTCTACAAGACCATCGTGTTACCCATCCGCCGCCTCGGCTCGGCTACACAGGAGGTGGCGAGTGGCGACTTCCGGAAACGGGTCGGTGTCGCCTCCCGGGACGAGATCGGCCAGCTTGCCCACTCATTCAACGTGATGGCCGAGCGGTTAGAGGAGCACGAGAAGATGCTCGAGACCCTGGCGACCGTGAAGGAGCGCGAGCGGATCGCCCGGGAGATGCACGATGGCCTGGCCCAGGCGCTCGGTTACATCCACATGCACGTGGCGGCCGTGGAAGCCCGCCTCCCCCCCGAGGGCCAGGATGGGATTCGGGGCGATCTCCGTAACATCAAGAAGGTGGCGGGGGAGGCCTACGAAGAGATCCGTCAGTCCATCTTTGGCCTCCGGACGATGGTGTCCCAGGGCCTGGGCCTCATCCCCACCCTCACCGAATACCTGCACGAATTCAGCCGGCAGAACGGGATCACCACACATCTCCAGGTCGGCGGTGATCATGCGCCCCGCTTCTCACCCGATGTCGAGATCCAGCTCGTCCGTATCATCCAGGAGGCCCTGACCAACATCCGTAAACACGCCGGAGCGACGCGTGCCGTGGTGCGATTCGATGTGGAGGGAGATTGCTGCTGCGTCACCATCCGCGACGACGGCCAGGGCTTTGAGCCCGGAAAGATCCCGGAGGAGGGGTGCCGCCACTTCGGCCTCGAGACCATGCGGGAGAGGGCGCAGGGGATCGGAG
>JBHHYU010000181.1:0-3405 GCA_046757725.1 Binatia bacterium | reverse complement strand
AAGCAATCCCTGCCACCACGATGGTCGCCCCGCAGGTAACCGCGCGGAGCGGAATTTGCGCAGCACTCACGAGGACGCTCGCCGTCCCCAACGCTACCTGCTCAGCCGCGGACACTTCTGCTCCCTCGGCGGTCCTTTCCGGTGCCGGGGCCTCCCCTTGCGGCTCGCGTTGCGGAAATGTAGACGCGGGAATCCCTACCATAAGCCCGACCATCAGTGAGATACTGAAAAGCTGTTTCCTCAAAGGGCTCATCTCCAACCTGATTCCTCCAACGGCTCCTCCCAATCACCATCACCACATCATTCAACGTAGCCACAAACAATGGCGGGCGCGTGGGCACGGCCTCGACCACGAGGTGCGCGAATCGATTCTGATCCATGAAAGAATTCCCAGACCAGAGCCTCGCTCATCTTCTCGTGATTCATTCCGGCTTGTCAACGCCCTTTTTCCACCGGCGGCAGCGATGTGCACCATCTGTGGTTCCAAGCATCCCGTGAGGCCTTCTAACTTGCGATTTCGAATCGCGTGTGCTATTTGTCGAGCGACCATATCGACCCCGAGGAAGACCCCATCGTCTAGTCTGGCCTAGGACACCGCCCTTTCAAGGCGGCAACGCGGGTTCGAATCCCGCTGGGGTCACCACTTTTTTTAAGGTTTTAGCCCAACTTCTCGCACGTCCAAAAATCCCCCCCGCCGCATCCCGGGCTCTTACTCGTAGCTTTCAACCCATCTCGGTCGTACAAAAGGACAGGGTCTCCGCCCACAAGACCTCCTTCTCACCTTTACGGATCTCCCAGGACCTCGTAATTTGTTCACGAAAAACTCGTAATTTTCCGAGTTCTCGGAGGCGACTTCCTGCTGGTAACCTTTCTCTGTTTGAGGATTGGTGAATCCTGGTCAAATGGGAAATGTCAGATGAAATCTCCTGGTAAACTCGGATTCTTCTTTATGTTCCTTTCCCTGGCCCCTTTGGTCTCGTTTGCTGAGCCTAACCTGACCCCCTCCGTCCAGGTGCACGCGCCCGATAAGGACTCCACGTGGGAACGGCTCAAAGAAGAAGATAGGGTCACCATCTTCTTGCGGGAACGACAAGAAGGCACCATTAAAGAAGGGATCGGGAAGGGAGTGGTCGATGCGCCTCCGTGTCGGGTGTTTCAAGTCCTCAGTGATTCGGAGCGTTTGGTCGAGTTCATCCCTTATCTGAAAGCCCGCATCATCAAAAGTGCCGGCTCCAACGGGGAATATGTCTGCCAATACCTGGACTTTCCCTGGCCCGTCTGGGACCGCTTTGTCAATTTTCGGATCAACCACATCCTGAATTACCGAAACAGCCTGTGCGAGTACTTCGTGCACTGGCGGAAAGACGAGACCTACTCCTGCACGATTGCGGAAGTAAAAAAGGCCTATCAGGGTGCCGTATCCAATCCCGTCGTTCCTCCTGCCAACGATGGGTACTGGCATCTCCTCCCGCAGGAGGGAGGGCAAAAGACGCTGGCCTATTATTATGTTTTCACGGATCCTGGAGGAAGCATCCCCGGCTGGTTGAAGAATTCCTTTGTGGATGTTGCGATTCTGAAATTATTCCGCGCGATACGAGAACGAGCCGGGAAGTCGCACCTTTACCCGCCGTGCCAGTGCCGCTAAAGATCCCACCTCCATGACTGCTGCACCATGCTGGTCCGTGCCCCGAGCTCGGGTCCTTGCAATCCGGCACACCGTATGGTAGCTTTACGTTTCCTCACGCCCCGGGGTTAAGATTCCGCCCCGCCGTCTGCCATCTATGTCCGATCACGAGGAGTCACCCACCTTCGATGAGGAGATCCGGCCATGGCTGAAAAAGAGTTATATGAGATCGGCGAAATCCCCCCTCTGGGATATGTGCCTCCCAAAATGTACGCTTACGTAATCCGCCCCGAGCAACATGGCCCCCCGTTACAATCCATGAAGCCCGAAGTCGTCGACGTCCCTGAAATCGGTCCCGATGAAGTGTTGGTTCAGGTAATGACGTCGGGCGTCAATTTCAACGGCGTCTGGGCGGCACTGGGACAACCGGCTTCACCGACCCGGTTTCACAAGCATCCGTTTCACATCGCGGGCAGCGATGCCGCCGGGGTGATCTGGAAGCTAGGGAGCGCTGTAAAGAGTGCCACGTACCCCTGGAAAGTCGGGGATGAGGTCCTCGTCCACTGCGGGATGACCTGTGGCCAATGTCCCTACTGTAACGGCGGTGACCCTATGCTCTGCCGCGAACAAAAGATCTGGGGGTATGAATCGCCGTACGGCAGCTTTGCCCAATTTACCAAGGTCCAGGTGCAACAGTTACTGCCCAAACCGGCTAACCTCACATGGGAGGAGTCCGGCTGCTACATGCTGGTCCATGCCACGGCTTGGCGGATGTTGTACGGTCATCCCCCTCACACGCTTCAGCCTGACATGAATGTGCTTGTGTGGGGAGGATCCGGTGGACTGGGGTCCATGGCCATCCAAATCGTTCGGGCGGCAGGGGCCAACGCCATCGCGGTCGTCTCCAGCGACGAGCGCGGGAAGTGGTGTCTAGACCTCGGCGCCAAAGCGTACCTCAATCGAAAAAACTTTAAATGTTGGGGGCCATTGCCTCCGGTATCCGATCAGGCGGCGTACGGCGCCTACCTGAAGGAGGTGCGCAAATTCGGGGCGGCAATCTGGGAGATCACGGGCAAAGGGGTCGATCCTGACATCGTCTTTGAACACCCTGGCGCACAGACGTTTCCGGTGAGCTGCTTCGTGGCAAACCGCGGCGGCATGGTGGTCTTTTGCGCAGGGACGACTGGGTTTAATCTCACGTTCGACGCCTCCTACGTCTGGATGCGGCAGAAGCGAATCCAGGGCTCGCACTTCGCCACCTTGTATCAAGCCGACGCCGCGAACCAGGCCATCATGGATGGGCGTGTCAAGCCGGCGATGTCCGAAGTATTCGAATGGGACCGCATTCCTGAGGCCCACGATCGGATGATGAATAACGTACACCCGCCCGGGAATATGGCGTTGATGGTTCAGGCGCCGAGGAGGGGGTTGAAGAGTTTAGCAGAAATGACCTAGTCCCCGAAGCAGTCAGCAGTCCGCGGTCTGCGATTTCTCAGCTGTCAGCAGCCAGCTATCGCAATCAGCAAAATGCCAGTCGTCCACAGTCTCTTTCTTCTGCTGACGGGGGACGACTCGGAGCGACGAGCCCAGCGTCACGTACCACTCACGCTGACGGCTGCTCCCTGACCGACGGCCGACTGCTGACCGCTAGAAGCTGACGGCTTCCCTGTGCTGACAGCTGTTCTACCCGGCCATTTGGGCGACCGCCGCGATGACGGTCCGGGCGACCTGGGCCATAAAGGAATAATCGAGCGTCTCCGGGGTATCGGACGGCTGGTGAT
>JBHHYU010000180.1:0-3431 GCA_046757725.1 Binatia bacterium | reverse complement strand
TGACATGAGTCCGTTCCTTTTGATACCCCGCAGTTTGCTGCGGGGTAGTTCATTGTGCTTTTCGTCCATTTTGTAACGAAAGCGGCCACAGAAGATTTTCCCTTTAACCCATCAATTTCCATTGTAGCCCCGCTCATCCATTGACAACAGGACAAAAACTCTACTAAATGACGTGTACGTACCGATGTCCGGTAGAAAATTCGCTTCATAAGGAGACTAGCCTTGGCAACGCCGCTAATCGCACCCATGGTGGGAAAAGTTTTAAAAGTAGAAAAGAATCTCGGAGATCGCGTGGAAGAGGACGAAGTGGTCATTGTTATGGAGGCCATGAAAATGGAGATCCCCGTTGTAGCACCTACCTCCGGTATCCTTAAAGAAATCAAGGTCTCGCCCGGACAAGCCGTCGAGGCAGAAGACATCTTGGCTGAGGTCGAGTAAGCGTTATCCCCTACCGCCTCTTTTTTTTAGGAGTAAAAATATGGATGCGTGGACTTTTGGTTGGACCATGGCCGTGATCGGCATGGGCGGAACCATGCTGGTGCTATGGCTTCTAAGCCTGCTGATTCTAGTCCTTAAAAGGGTTTTTCCCTACAAGCCCGAGAAATCACCATCTTCGAAAGGCTAGGAGAGAACAGTGGGATCAGCTATTGTCTCGGGGTTGCAGGGTCTTCTGGTCGGTTTTTCTCATCTTCAGATGGGTCAGGTTGTGATGCTACTCCTGGGCTGTCTCTTTCTCTATCTCGCCATCAACAAGGGGTTTGAACCGTTGCTTCTTCTGCCCATCGGATTCGGGGCGATTCTCGTTAACATCCCGCAGGCCGGACTGATGGAAGAAGGCGGGGTGCTCCGTTTCTTTTATGAAACAGGAGTGCTAACGGAGATTTTTCCCATTCTGATCTTTATCGGCATCGGGGCCATGACCGATTTTCAGCCTTTGTTAGAAAATCCAAAGATTATTTTACTTGGGGCAGCGGGCCAATTCGGTATCTTTCTTACCCTCCTGTTGGCCTTGTTGGTCGGCTTTGACAAGCTTGACGCGGTTGCCGTAGCTATTATTGGAGCCTGCGACGGCCCCACCGCGATCTACGTCAGCTCAAAGTATGCCCCCCACCTGCTCGGAGCGGTTTCCGTGGCGGCCTACTCTTATATGTCCCTGGTCCCTCTCATCCAACCCCCGATCATGCGCCTGCTCACAACAGAGAGGGAAAAGACGATCGTTATGGGAATAGAGAAACGCCCCGTTTCCAAATCTACCAAGATAGTCTTCCCGGTGGTGGTTACGATCGCAGCGTCACTGATAGCACCACAAGGGACCCCCTTGATTGGGATGGTCATGCTGGGAAATCTCATGAGGGAATGCGGCGTGGTGGAGAGACTCAGGCACACCTCCGAAAACGAGATAACCAATATCGTCACACTGCTTCTCGGGCTGTCCATTGGTGCAACGATGCAGGCGGACAAATTTCTACAGGGACAGACGCTCATTGTACTGCTCCTGGGGCTTATTGCCATAGGACTGGACACGGTCGTGGGGGTCCTCTTTGGAAAATTGATGTGCTTCCTCACCCACGGCAAGATCAACCCCCTGATTGGGGCGGCGGGGATCTCCGCTTTTCCCATGGCTGCCCGTGTCGCTCAGGTCGAGGGGCAGAGATATAATAAGAAGAGCTATCTTCTGATGCACGCCATGAGCGCCAATGCGGCGGGACAAATCGGTTCGATTATCGCGGCTGCGGTGATGCTCTCGGTCCTGGCAGGGATGGGACTCGTGTAAAACGCGAGAGGGAAAGGGTATGGGGAACGGCACGGACGATCTGGAAAAGAGACTAGCGGAGGCGGAAAAGCGAGTCCTTGATGGAGATCCCAAGGCGGTCCGGAAACAGCACGGCGAGGGCAAGCTCACAGCCAGAGAACGGATTGAACGACTCCTCGACCCTGATACTTTTGTAGAGGAGTTCATGTTGGCCGAGACGCAATCCACCGACTTCGGCATGGATAAAAAAAAGCTGCCCACCGATGGGGTGGTGACCGGATACGGTAAGATTGACGGCCGACCGGTCTATCTCTTCGCCCAGGATCGCACCGTATTGGCCGGCACCGTAGGTAGTGCCCACGCTGAAAAAATCGCCTATGTCATTCAGACGGCGCGAAACTTGGGCATCCCTCTTGTGGGGCTGTACGATTCCGTTGGGGCCAGAATTCAAGAGGGACTCACGGTCACCACGGCCATAGGAAAGATCTTCTTTGAGAACAGCATCTCCTCAGGCGTGATCCCGCAGATTTCCGCTATCATGGGCCCCTGTATCGGAGTCGCCTCCTATTCCCCGGCACTGACGGACTTCATCCTCATGGTTCACAAATCAAGCCAGATGTTCATCACCGGGCCGCCGGTGATCAAAGAGGTCTTGGGAGAGGAAGTCAGCATGGAGGAGTTAGGAGGGACAAAAGTCCATTCCGAGGTCTCGGGCATTGCCGACTTAACGGCCAAGAACGATGAGGAGGCCCTATCGGTTATCCGGGTACTCCTGAGTTTCCTGCCATCGAATTGCCAATCCACCCCGCCACGTAAAGAGCCCAGCGATGATCCGCGACGCGTACTGGATACCCTGGAACGAATCGTCTCCGACGATATGCGCAAAGCCTACAATGTGCTCCAGGTCATCAGGGCGCTTGTGGATGACGGTGATTTTCTTGAGTTGAAGGGAAAGTTCGCGCGCAATCTTGTTATCGGATTGGGACGACTCCACGGCTATCCGACAGGTTTCGTCGCCAACCAGCCCATGTTCCTCGCTGGGAGTCTGGACGTGGATGCCTCGGATAAGGCGGCACGCTTCATTCGGTTTTGTGACGCCTTCAACATCCCGATTGTTACCTTGATGGATGTTCCAGGATTCTTTCCAGGAAAACAGCAGGAGGAAAAGGGGATCATCCGCCACGGGGCAAAGTTGCTCTATGCCTATGCGGAGGCTACCGTGCCCAAGATCACGGTAGTCTTACGTAAAGGATACGGCGGGGCGAAGCAGGCCATGTGCACCCGTGAAATGGGAGCCGACCAGTTCTTTGTCTGGCCCGGCGTAGAGTTGGCGGTTATGGGGGGTGGCGGGGCGGTAAACGTCATTTTTCGTAGGGAGATCGAAGGATCGAAGGACCCAGAAAAAACAAGAAGGGAAAAGATGGAAGCCTATGCAGAGAGGTTCAGCGGTCCATTCGAGGCCCTTTCAAAACAGTTCGCCCATGCCGTCATTCGGCCGAGAGAGACCCGCACTCGCCTTATTCAGGCCCTGGAAGTACTGAAAAACAAAAGGGCAACAAGACCGAGCAAGAAACACGATGTGATGCCGGTTTAGGTATTGTGTTTCGTAAACAGACCGGCACGATTATGCAGATGGATGCTCGATGGGGAGCTCAACGGTAAAGGTGGAACCATTGTT
>JBHHYU010000179.1:0-3450 GCA_046757725.1 Binatia bacterium | reverse complement strand
CCCGCCCGTCTCATTGTCAGGAAGTAGTACTCTTGGTCCCTTCGAAAAAGCAAAACGCCCTCCCGGGGGTGGCTCGCACTGCAAGACGTCAGAATTTTATGATACACCGTTGATTGTGCGTGAGGGGGGGTGGGGGCTTTGGTCACCCCGGTTTCATTGTAACGGCTGGGCTGAGGGGCGCGCCATTTATCGCACGTCCCTCTCCACCCCGATGTTAGATGACTATTTGCGAGCCCCTGTTGCATAGAGATGGTCAACACAATACGCTACGCCTTTTACACGCCTCTGATTACAGCTCGCCCACATACATTTCTCGTCGGTTAGCCCACCACGAGCCTTAACAAGAAATTCTTTTTCTAGGGGAACGCTATCAAATTCCTTCCATTTGTCAGGCCTCACAAGCTTTATGGCAAATTGCGTCTGATATTTGTCCCATTGATCGACTCGCCAGTACTGACCGCACCTCGAACACTGCATTAGCCGGACCCAACCTTCGACTTCTATTTTCTCCAGCCCCTTCTCAAAACTTTTGGGGGCTTCCTCAACATCGAGGATCTCCGGAAGTTGTTTGCAGTGACACGTCATATTCCTCAGTGATCTAACTCCAGGCTGAGGAGCGCGAAGCGCCTCCTCCAGTCGGTGGTTAGGCAGCTTTGCACCATCACGTTGTAATATTCATATACCAGAACCGACCAACCGCGTGATCGATAATGTAGAGAGTCGTACAGTATGAAAAAGGTTCCTTAATTCGTCCGATACACCGGAATTCGAGGCCTTTCGAGCCAATATCAGGTAGAAGCGAACTATCATCGTTCTCTTTGTCGGCGGTTATCTCAAGTGTGCGCTTGGCAGCGTCATCATGAAGAGAACGCCGCCAGGATTCATGCGGACTTACTGAAAGTCGATAGTCATAGTCTTTGTTAATCTTCGCTCGTAGTTCCCTCAGACACTCGGGTGAACACTCAACCACAATGAAAGTTGTCCCGTCGCCGTGGAAACCACCATGCGAATCTTTCACCAATATTTCTCGAGCGTCTGCGGGAAGGTAACCCCGGTCACGTAATCGTTTCAAAGCTGTTTCGTTCCGCCATGAAGCAGGTCCAACAAAGACGATCCACACCGAAAAGAACCAAACCCCCACACTGAGAGCTAGGGCCCCTAGGAGTATCGTGGCTACCTTTAAAACTTTCCGCCCCATTCAGTGCCCTGAACAACTCTCAGCTGCCTTACTATTGAGTATGTTGGTCAGTATAGCTCATTTGGCAATCCTTGAACATCAATGGCAATTCTATAGTTTTTCCCATTTCTTATGAAGAATATATCGAGTACCCAGACTCGGCCAAATACTGCACGTATTGTCGGCATACTCAGCCCGTTTGCTGGACATTGGAAAAAGCCAAGATAGCGGTGCAAGGCGTGTGCCGGAGGGGGTGGGGGCGATGCTCACTCACGTGCCACTGCGCTGGGCTTGCTTTTATCTTGCCATGAAACGGGACCCCAAGTATTCTGGGTCTGCAACTCGTCGGTGCGAACCCCCTTTTTCATTGAAAGGAGCCCCCCATGGCGACGGCAAAGAAACCGTCCAGACCGAGAAAGAAGGCATCCCGGATGGCCAAAAAGGCCAAGTTACGCGCCCGCAAGACCGTGAGGGCGGCCAAACGAGCGGGTCAGAAGACACGGACTACGGCCAAAAAAGCCGCTCGGACCGTCAAGGCCCTGAAGCGCCCCACGGGCAAACCCAAGAGAAGTGCTCGGGAAGTGGCGGTCAGGACGAGCGAGACCGTGGGTGCAACGCTCGGGAAAGCGTTGGGCACCGTCGAACAAGCAGTGAGCCAGGTCCTCCCCGAGACGAAATCGACCCCCGAGTAACTCTATCGCGCTCCCGCCGTCCACTCTTTCGGCACTCCTACGCGAAGGCCAAAACGCCTTCCCGGTCCATGTTTCTTTTCAGAAGGGAGTTCAAGGCGTGTGCCGGAGGGGGGCCGGTACTACGTGCTGATAGTTGAGGGTTGAGAGCTGAGCGCTCGTTCCGGAATAACCCATGCGACAACCCAAAGAGCCGTCCATCAAATTCAATGGGGTGTGACCCCTTTGATTCTTGTTCTGCTGGTCCCTAGCCGCCGGCTATGGCGCCCACGATCATAAAAGGTTCGGCCCCCGTCGCGACCGCCTCGGGCAGCGGGGCATCCGGCAGCTCATGGGATAGATCCTGCTCGCAGGCGAAGAACCTTACGAATGGCCGACGGCGCTGCGTGACGTGGTCGCGGATGGTCCCGCGCAGCACCGGATAGCGCGCCTCGAGCGCGTCGAGCACCGAGCGCTGTGTGGCCGGACCGTCAAGCTGCAGATGCACCTCTCCCTCGACCTGCGCCAGCGTCCGCAGATGTTGGGGGAGCACAACGCGGATCATGGCAAAGTCTGGACTTCGACGGACAGCACGGCCGGAAGATCGCGGACGATCGGCGCCCAGCTGTCCCCGGCATCGGCCGATGCGTACACCTGCCCGCCGGTCGTACCGAAGTACACGCCGCACGAATCGAGCGAGTCGACGGCCATCGCGTCGCGCAACACGTTCACGTAACAGTCGCTTTGCGGCAGCCCTTTCGTGAGCGCTTCCCATTCGTTTCCGCCCGTCCGGCTGCGGTACACGCGGAGCTTCCCATCGGGCGGGAAATGCTCGGAGTCGCTCTTGATCGGCACGACGTAGATGGTGTCCGGCTCGTGCGCATGCACGTCGATCGGGAACCCGAAGTCGGACGGCAGGTTGCCACTGATCTCTCGCCACGACTCGCCGGCGTCGTCGCTGCGCATGACGTCCCAGTGCTTCTGCATGAACAGCACGCCCGGACGCGACGAGTGCATCGCGATGCGATGGACGCAGTGGCCCACCTCGGCGTTTGGATCGGGGATGTATTCCGAGCGCAGGCCACGGTTGATCGGCCGCCACGTTGTGCCGCTGTCGTCGGTCCGGAAGGCGCCCGCAGCCGAGATGGCGACGAAGATCCGCCGCGGATCGGTCGGATGCAGCAGGATCGTGTGCAGGCACATCCCGCCGGCACCGGGCTGCCACCGGGACCCCGAGCCGTGGCCGCGCAGTCCGGGGAGCTCCTGCCACGTCCGGCCGCCGTCCACTGTGCGGAACAGGGCGGCGTCTGCCACCCCAGCGTAGACGGTATCAGGATCGGTCAGCGATGGTTCGAGATGCCAGACGCGCTTGAACTCCCAGGGGTGCGGCGTGCCGTCGTACCACTGGTGAGTGCCGGGGACGCCGTCGTACACGAACTCGTTACCGACCGCCTCCCACGTCTTGCCACCGTCGTCGGAGCGCTGGATCAGCTGCCCGAACCAGCCGCTGGACTGCGACGCATACAGCCGATTCGGGTCGACGGGCGAGCCCTTCAGATGGTAGATCTCCCAGCCCGCAAAGTGGGGGCCACTGACATCCCACCG
>JBHHYU010000178.1:0-3506 GCA_046757725.1 Binatia bacterium | reverse complement strand
AGCTTGCTGCGGGGTAGTTCATTAAGTTTGATCTGCTCGTTGCTCGGTTGACTTCCAGCCCTTCTTCAGAGAAGAGCTTTTGCATTGACTCCGGAAAAGGATTCCTCTACGTTTCTCACTATGCGTTCACTTTCGCTTCCTACCCTCTTTGGATTGGGCGAATTGGCACCCGTCAAGCGGAGGGCCCTGACCTTAATTTATGCCTCAAGTCTGGCGCTGATGATGGGCGTCAACTTCATCCAGCCGGCGCTCCCCGCAATGATAGCACCATTTGGTATCGGTAATTCATCCGTAGGGCTTGTCATGACCGTTTATACGGCGCCCGCTATTATTCTAGCCCCACTTTTCGGGGTGATCGCCGACCTCTACGGGCGACGTCTCCTCTTGGCTTTCGGCCTGATCCTCTATGGTCTCAGCGGAGCGGCCATTGCCCTGGCTCCCACCTTTGGGTGGGTCCTCACGCTACGAACCGTCCAGGGGATAGGTTTTAGCGCAGTCATTCCATTGACAATCGTCATTATTGGAGACCTTTTAGAGGGAGACAGGGAAGTAGGCGGCCAGGGCCTCAAGGTCTTCCTGGACCGGGTGGGATATTTGATCTTTCCACCCCTTGGTGGTGTTTTAGCCGCAGTCGCGTGGTTCTGGCCATTTCTATTCTATATTTTGGCGGTCCCTCTTGGCTTAATGGTCCTCTACTGGATGCCAGAAACCAAGGGAAACCTAGATAAAGGAACCTGGACCTATCTCAAAGAAGTCCTCCACCTCACCCACCACCCCCGTCTCCTTGTAGCATTCTCCGCGGGTTTCTTGCGCTTTTTTCTCGATTACGGTTTTCTCACCTACTTTCCGCTCTTCCTGGTTCGCACCCACGGGATCTCGACGGCGACCGCCGGCTTTCTTTACATCTTTTTCTCAGCCGGTGCTATGCTAACCTCTAGCCAGGCAACACGCCTGGCCGCCGGGTACGATAAGGCAAAACTTCTCTTTGTTGCCTTCTCGGTTAGTGGTGTCACGCTGGTATCAGTACCCTTCATGCCTGGCGTATGGCTCGTCGGGGTCTCTCTTTTCTTTTACGGACTCTCGAACGGCGTCATCTCACCCATGCAGAAGAGTCTTTTGACCCAGAACGCACCCATCGAGCTACGCGGCGGTGTTATCTCATTTGACCGGCTCATTCAGCAGGTGTCTAAGACCACTTCGACCTCTATTGTCGGTCTTCTGCTTGTGGCGACTGATCTCCCGACCATTTTCTGGCTCCTCGGCATCCTCTCGTTGACCAGTGTCGGTCTCATGGCCACTCTGCTCCCCCACAGAGGAGCTCAAGACTCGGCAAAGGAGTTGGGCACGCAAATTTAAAGGTATCGATAAGTAAGTATTTCCTACACTTCTGATTTCGTGATACTTTTCACCAAGAATCAGAAACTAAAAGTCTTGAAATTCTTTCTCTTCCCTGTCTTCCGTTTCCAGTTGGATAGTGGTGTGTTCAATATTGAAGCGATCTGCCAAAATGACCTCAATCTCATTAAGGACCTCATGAAAATCTGCTCGGTCATTGACCACCGCATGAGCGCTGAGTGTAAAAACTCCTGAAGTCACCGTCCAGATGTGAAGATCATGTACAGCGATAACTCCGCTGACCTGGCTTATCGCCTTCTGAACCTCTTCAACGTCGACCTCCCCCGGAACCGCCTGCATGAGGATATTGACTGACTCTTTCATCAGATTCCACGAAGTGTAAAGAATCACCCCTCCGATGAATACGCTGCTCAGTGGATCTGCCAGATACCACCCGGTCTGCAGCATAATGATACCGGCTGCAATTGCAGCCACCGAGCCGAAAGCATCCCCGAGCACATGCAGAAAGGCTCCGCGCATATTCAAGTTGTCATGGTGGGAGCCATAAAGGATTACGCCCGCGGTGATATTCACCACCAGTCCGAGCGAGGCGACAATCAACATACCTAGGCTATGAACTTCCGGCGGATCGAAAAAGCGGTTGTACGCGGTGTTAAAAATGATCCCAACGATGAGCCAGAGAGCCAGGCCATTGATAAGGGCTGCCAATATCTCCAGCCGGTGATAACCGTAAGTTCTCTTTGACGTAGCCGGGCGCCTGGCCATCTGGAAGGCAAATAGGCTGAGACCCAGAGCCGCCAGGTCGGATAACATGTGACCCGCATCGGAAAGTAGTGCCAGGCTGTTGGTGAGGAAACCACCTATGACCTCTACAAAAAGGTAGACTGACGTGATGGCCAACGCCCAGGTTAAGCGAAGGATCTTAGTGTCTCGGTCCATTGCAGACTCTTATAACGGGCAGATCGGATACCTTATGACTTGCCACGAAACCTTCCCGGATATTGACCTGAGACAAAACTAGTCTCTGCTTCGGTCTTTACCGTAGGGCTTTGGACCGCCTTTTTCTGAATCAAGAAATAAATCTGTCCGCTACTTTTCATATTTCCCGCGGCCAACCCTGCGTTGTATCCGCTCCCAAAGTAGAGATCCGCTCGTCCGGGCCCCAAAATAGCGCTCCCTGTATCCTGGTTCAATACAAAGCGGGAGAAGGGCTCCCAACGGACTACGTTGCCAATAGCATCGAGAATCGGTTTCCGGGCCATGATAAAACAGAGAGCGCCTCTCGGATAAAAATGGGCGTCGGTGGCAATAGAACGCCCTGGAGTTAGAGGGACTTCAAGACTACCCAACGGACCGCGATCCACAATTCGGAAAAAGACATAGCTTTCATTTTGGTGAAGAATTTTATCCCGCTCCCCGGGATGTTCCAGCAAGTAGCGACGCAAACGTTGCATGGAAAGTCCCTCTTCCGAGATTTTGCCGCTATCGACGAGAATCCTCCCAATACTGCGGTAAGGCCTACCGTTGGAAGCAGCGTAATTCAGGTTGATTAGACGACCGTCTTCCAGGTGAAGGATACCGGAACCCTGGATTTGGAGAAAAAAGAGGTCGATCGCATCCTTTACCCACGCAATTTCGTACCCCTTGCCCTTGAGACGGCCCAAGGCGTCGATTTCCCTACGGGAAAGGTAGGGTACAAGGCGATGCCCATCTCTTCGCCCGACCAACTTTTCTCCCCGGAAACGCGTTCTGAAGCTACCGAGATCCACCTCTATGAGATCGTCGGGTTTCCTGTATAAAGGGAAACGGTAGAGTGGCGTCTTCGTGAGGCTACCGTCGATGATCGGCTGATAATATCCGGTAAAAAGAGCCTTGCCCTCTAGCGTGTTGCGATCCAGCTGCAGCAGGTCAAAACGGGAGCGAATCTCTTTGGCAAACAACTCCGGCTGATCCCAAAGATCGAGCAGATCCAGAAAAGAGAGCAGTGACGTTCTAATTTCTTCTGCAGTAATCTTTCTAGGCTGTTCTCCCACTAAAGTTCCCGGTGAGAGTTTTGAAAGAAACTCCAAACTGTGCTGAATAGCCCGGCGAAGAGTTACCTGATCCAGGTCGTCTTGGAAAAGCCGAGGTTCTTCTTTGAGGACCTGCGT
>JBHHYU010000177.1:0-3511 GCA_046757725.1 Binatia bacterium | reverse complement strand
CACCGATCTTTTCAATAGATCGATGGAGATAGCCCACATCCGGAATGGCCTCTCGGATAACCTCGCCGTCGGTCTTGACGACAAAGCGGAGCACCCCATGGGTGCTCGGGTGTTGGGGACCCACGTTGAGGGTCATATCCTCGGTGTGAAAGGGTTCCCTCTCGGTATGGACGACATCATTCATGCGAAAGCAACTTTTTCTCTACCGCAGCACCTCTCGTACCAGCGCTTCCCTTCCGGTGCTGATCCCGTCGTACTCTTCCTGCTCCACGTAGTCTTTGCGCAGAGGATGCCCCACCCAATCCTCGGGCAGCAAGATCCTTCTGAGATCACTGTGTCCTTCAAAGAAGACCCCAAAAAGATCAAAGACCTCCCGCTCCAGCCAATTCGCTACTTTCCATACCTTCTCGACTGTTGCTATGCGGGGATCCTCTCTGGGGAGGTCAACTTTAAGGACGATCTGATTCTGGGGCGTGTAGGAATAGAGATGATAGACTATCTGAACCTTATTTTCCTTGGGGATATCCAGCGCGGTAAGATCCGAGAGGATTTCGAAATTCAGATCCCCCTCGTCCCGAAGATAACGACACACGCCAACAATTGCCTCCGGACCAACCCGGAAGTACGGGTCCTTGGCCTCTCCATTAAACCCGCTGATCTTGCCCGGAAACTGCTGCGCTACCCGCTCGTGGATCTCATCCGCTTTCATGCTGAACGCCGCCGCCGCTTCTTCTACGTCCTCACCTTTTTAATCCACTCCAGGTCGCCTTTTCTCCAGGCATAAGCGAGACCTAGCGTGAGGATCCCTATGAAAAGGAAAATCTCAAGGAAGGCAAACAAACCCCGCCCGTCTTCGACCCATCGCCGGAAGACGTTGGCTACGGGAAAGATAAAGGCAATCTCTACCTCAAAAATTATAAAAATGAGGGCCACGATATAAAATCGGACGTTAAAGTTTACCCAGGCACTGCCGGTGGCTGGCTCCCCGCACTCATAGGTGGCAAGTTTCCGTGTTTGTGGGTTGGAGGGGCGTAGAAGGCGGCCTATCATAAGGTTAACGCCTACAAACGCAGCGCCAACCACCATAAAGACCAGAACGTTGGCAAAATTGAATAGCATAGCCTCTGTACGCACTTGGATTTGTGGAAAAAGTATAGGCATAAAATTTGCCTTGGGTCAACCAATCTATGGCTGGCGTAGGATTTCCGAACGACTTTCTTTCTTGTTTTTTTTTCCGTGTCTCTTTACCATCGAGTTATGGAGCGCAAACGGGCAGTGGTCCTCTTGAGTGGTGGGGTCGACTCCTCCACTGTTTTGGCGGTAGCCAGCAGAGATGATTATAAAATCCATGCCCTTAGCTTCCGTTATGGACAGAGGCATGAACGAGAGATTGAGGCGGCAAAAAGGATTGGGGCTTTTTTCGATGTCCAGGATCACCGGATTATCAATTTCAATCTCAGGGCTATCGGCGGCTCCGCCCTGACCGATCAGATAAATGTCCCCAAGGGGCGGGAACCGGAGGAGATCTCTCGTACCATTCCGGTTACCTATGTCCCGGCGCGGAACACCATCTTTCTCTCTTTTGCCTTGTCTTTAGCGGAAAAGATCGAAGCCGAGGACATCTTTTTCGGCGCCAATCAACTTGACTATAGCGGTTATCCGGACTGTAGGGGAAAGTACATCCGCGCCTTCGAAGAGATGGCAAATCTGGCCACAAAGGCTGGGGTAGAGGGCAGGTTGAAGGTGAAGATTCACACGCCCCTGATTCAAATGACAAAGGCCGAGATCGTTAGAAAGGGGTTGGAGTTGGGGTTGGATTTTTCCCTCACATGGAGTTGTTACGACCCCACTGCAGACGGACTGGCCTGCGGTCTCTGTGACAGCTGCCAGCTCAGATTGAAGGGCTTCAGGGAAGCGGGATTTGATGATCCGATCCGATACGCCGGATAAAGAAAGTTAGGGCTGGAAGGTTGGGGAGATATTGACAGGTATGCCTAAATTCTTTAAATTGTATGCATATTTATAAGAAGCCGCACATCGGAGGTCTGTATACTCATGGGAGCAAAACTCAAGCGGAGATCCTTTTTTGTCGATGAAAGTGCACTCCAACGAGCTAAGAAAGCTCTGGGGGTAAAGTCCGATGCGGAGGTCGTGCGGATCTCCGTCGGACGGGTCGCCGAGATGGAAGAGTTCTGGGAGTTTATGAAGAAGAGTCGGCGCACACTTAAGCCAGGCGGTCTTGAGACATCGTAAGCATGACGCTCTGAAAGAACCTTTACTTAACGACCAACGGGCTCTTCTATCATGCATTCGGCCATCCTGGATACCAATGTCTATATCGGTCATTGGGAAAGAGGGTTGTATGGAGGGACACTGGAGGCGGTCCGGCGAGCCTACATTGTTCGCCAGTCGGCCGTGGTCCTTTCAGAACTTCGCCGGGGAGCCCGAACTCGTGATGCCGAACGGTTGGTAGTAGCCCTCTTCAGGCTTGCCCGGGTATGCTGGGAACCCACAGCTGCGGATTGGTGGGAGGCAGGAAGATTAGTTCAAAAGATCGGGGATGAGAATGGTTGGGATAAAAACAAGCGGCGAGATTTCCAAAACGATGCCTTGATTGCACTAACGGCCCGCCGTTACGGTGCCACGGTGGTGACCGCCAATCTCTCAGACTTTGGTTTGCTGGCACGCGAACTTCGTGTTCACATCCTAACGGCGAAATAGGTTTTTTTGAAATCAGGGGACATAATACTGGTTTTTAAGAATTCTCCTTAGCTGATCGTCAGGGCTTTCCCAAACTGAGATCACGGCGAAAATGAGTCTTCTGTCCCCGATTTCATGATCCGCTTGACCCACGAGGAGAATAATTCTTTAAGGTCGCATTTTGCGACCTTAAAACGGGGTCGTGGCCAACACCGGAAGTATATTCCGTACGCCTTTACAGAACAGGGTGTTGCCATGCTTTCTAGCGTTCTCAATAGCGATAGGGCTGTGCAAGTGAATATTGAAATCATGAGAACGTTTGTGCGTTTGCGGCAAATACTCGCCACCCACGAGGGCCTGGCTCGCAAGCTCAATGCATTGGAGAAGAAATATGACGCACAGTTCAGGGTCGTCTTCGACGCAATAAGGCAACTTATGGCTCCGCCGGAGAAGAAGGGGAAACGGATCGGCTTTACCGTGAGCGAGAGGCCAGCAAGATACGCGCGGGGGGCAAGGTAAGCTCTTTCGGTGTGTCGGGATTTACCAGGAAAAGTAGCCTGTCTCCTTTAATCTTGACTGTTTTGCACTATGCGCTATGCTCTTTGCGCTCTGCGGATTCCATCGGCCAGGCTAACCAATCCTCCGGTGCCGTTCGTTATTTGGCTAGAAAAATTGATATGTTTGATTGCAAGACCCTGACCACGAAGCTGGAAACGGCGGATACAGCCACCTGTCTGCCGTGCCCGGCAGGAGGATTGGCCCTAAGGATGGTTGAGCCTCTCCTCTACCCCGATGACGGGAGAGAAGTGCG
>JBHHYU010000176.1:0-3643 GCA_046757725.1 Binatia bacterium | reverse complement strand
CGGTGACAAAATCTGCCAAAAATTGACGGAGAGTGTCCAGAGAGGCTTCCCACTAAAGTTTGAGAAATAAGGGCTTTCAGGTTGGCATGAGAGTTGCTCGATTGCCCATAGGAGGAAACTTTATGTCTACAGTTGATTTGGTCCTATCAGTTTCGGTCTACATAGCCTTGATGCTTCTATTTCCTTCCGTATTGGGTGAAAACAACAACCTGCTTATAGCCTGGGCCTTTGTGACGACCTGGTTCGCCTTGTATCTCTCCTTTAAGTTCCGGATCCGACGAAAGGGCTCCACAAAGTTGCGGATCGACAGGAACTTAGGATAGAGCAAAACGGCCTTCTCTCCTCGCTCCCCCCTTGTCTCTAACCCCGATCCGGCGACAGAAAAACGTCTGCCGACTGAAGGACCAAACCGGTTCACCATCCCTCGATTCTCCCCTCTCCCATAAACTGACATTAGATTACTACCTCAACGGCCACCCTCTCGTCCCCTTTAGCTGAGCTCTCCAACGGCCTGGGCGGCAGCCCTCCAGGTCCCCTCCCTTGCAACCGGATAGATATATGGTAGCAGGGCACACTATACTTATCAGGGTAGAGCCATTTTGGGGTTGACTTCCGGGAACAGAGTATGATCTGAAAGACCCCCGGTTATCTGGGAGAGTTCTCTCATGCACCAGCTGCTGTTTCTTCTCTGTGTCCAGCTGGTGACGGCTGATGGGAAGCGGAGATCCGTGTATGGTTACGGTTTGCAATAATTGCTGAGAAAGGAGGATTCACGCCGATGCAAGAAAATATTGATCGAATAACTCAGTTGGTTGTGACCTATCTCCCGAACCTTCTCGGGGCCTTAGCTATCCTGATTATAGGGTGGCTCGTTGCTTTAGTCGTATCCGCCATTGTCCGCAGTGGCCTACAACGTACGCAGGTGATAACGCGAATAACGGGAAAAGAGGCAGCTGAAGGCAGCGATGCGGAGCAATGGATTGGGAAGGGCGTGTTCTACCTGATTATGCTCTTCGTACTGGTCGCCTTCTTTCAAGCCCTTGGTCTCACGCTCCTCACTGAACCCCTCAACCGCCTCCTGAACCAGGTATTTCAGTTTGCGCCTCAGCTATTCGCTGCAGGGCTATTACTGTTGATCGCCTGGATTGTTGCCAGCGGGCTGAGACGGATTATTTTAGGGGCTCTGAACGTCGTTCGGCTCGACGAGCGCCTCGGCACCCCTCTGGCCAAGACCATGAGTGAGGCCATGTATTGGCTGGTTTTTCTTCTCTTTCTACCGGCCATATTGGGTTCCTTAGCCATGGAGGGATTGCTTCTACCGGTGCAGCAAATGCTTAACAAGTTCCTGGCCTTCCTGCCCAACCTCTTTGCTGCCGGGCTACTATTGGGAGTGGGCTGGTTTATTGCCCGCATCGTACAGAGGATTGTAACCAACCTGTTGGCTGCAGTGGGAACCGACCAGCTGAGTGAGAGGATGGGGCTGGCGGGAGCGTTGGGGCAGCAAGGGCTATCGGGGCTGGTGGGTCTCATCGTCTATGTGATGATCCTTATCCCCGTACTGATCGCAGCCCTCAACGCCCTGGAGTTGGAAGCGGTCACGGTACCGGCCAGTCAGATGCTGAACTCGATTTTATCGGCGCTACCTCCTATTTTTGCCGCGGTTTTGGTCTTGACCATTTCTTACATGGTCGGGCGCTTAGTGAGCGATTTGATCACTAACGTATTGGCTGGAGCGGGTTTCAATTCCCTCCCGAACCGGCTAGGTCTGGCGGGGGAACCGCAGCAAGGGGAGAAGACCCTATCACAAATGGTGGGATACCTCGTGCTGGTGGCCATCATGTTATTTGCAACGACCGAGGCGTTCCGCCTGCTGGGGTTTGCGGCGTTAGTCGAACTACTGGGTCGGTTCATGGTATTTGCCGGGCAGATAGTCATGGGGCTGGTCATCCTGGCCATCGGCCTGTATCTGGCAAATCTCGCTTCCAGGGCTGTCCAGGCCAGCGCTGGGGCCCAAGCGACGTTGCTGGCCTTAGTAGCGCGTATATCGATCCTTGTGCTGGTGGGGGCCATGGGCTTACGGCAGATGGGTCTTGCTAACGAGATCATTAATTTGGCCTTTGGGTTACTCCTAGGGGCCATAGCCATAGCGGTTGCCATCGCCTTTGGTCTTGGAGGACGTGACATTGCTGCACGTGAGCTGGGAAGCTGGATAGAGTCAATACGATCTAAGAAATCCTGAAAATCGGATGTTGGACAATTCATGAGCGGTAAACAGCTATCCTATGGCCAAACAATACGTGAAGTCTCACTTGACATCTCCGCCTTTTTTTGTGATACGTAGCGAATATTCTTCGGGCAGAAGGGGAACATGAAATGAAAAAAATGAAATTCCTAGTCTGGCTTGTGATTGGATTTTTTCTGAGCGGCTGCGCCCAGATAAGTCACCGCCAGAGAACGGCGCTCGGGGCGGCTGCCGGATGCGCCGCCGCAGGAGCACTTATCGGCGGAGTTTCCAGCGCCAACTCTAACAGGGACAGTACTCGTGGACTCGCAATCGGCCTCGGCACAGCTACCGGTGCACTGCTCTGTGGCACGCTTGGATATCTCCTTGCCGAAGAACCGAAAGCGGCACCTCCACCTCCGCCACCTCCGCCACCTCCACCACCTCCACCCCCACCACCACCTCCACCTCCTCCACCTCCACCACCGCCACCTCCACCTCCTCCTCCGCCACCTCCACCCCCACCTTCACCCAAGGTGGAGAGGACGATTATTCTTGACAATGTTCTTTTTGATTTTGACAAAACAAAAATCAAACCGGACGGAGCCAAAATCTTGGATCGCCTGGTTAGCTTCTTGAAAGAGAATCCCGACAAGAAGGTAAGTTTTGAGGGGCATACGGATTGGACCGGCCCGGAACGGTACAATCAGGGCCTGTCTGAGAGACGCGCACGTTCGGCAAAAAAATATATCGTCGGTAAAGGTATAGACGCGTCAAGAATTACCACTCAGGGCTTCGGCGAAAAGAAACCGATCGCGTCTAATAAGACCAGAAAGGGTCGAGCTAGAAATCGGAGGGTTGAAGTCCAAATCATCAAGTAGTGTAGTAATAGGCACCCAGTGATGAAGGCTAGGCGATTCGTGGCGGTCCTCTTGTGGGTGATGTTGTTGCCTTGTGTGGTGAGCGGTCAAGACTTTAAAAAATCGGAAGCCAAGATAAGCGAGTATAAAAAGTGGTTGGATCAGGTTGGAGAAAATGGCTACCGTTTTTGGGTAAAGCTTGACCGCACGCACCACCCGTCGAGGCTCTACGTCGGGGAAGGGTTTGACAGAGCAACCGACGAGACTAAACAACAATTTGTTGAGACTTTCTCACGATACCTCGCTGGACATCCGGAAAAACACAGGTTGATTGACCTTTTTGATGGACTGACAGGTATCCCAATTGGAGAATACGGTTGGGGAGGGTTCAAACTCTATCCAAGCTACAGGCGACTCATAAAGCAACGATTCATCACAAGGCAACGTCAGCCTCTGGCCCACAAAGGACTCGCCAGATAGACGCATCCAGTGGCGGAGAAGGGAGGGAGTCGAACCCTCCGGGGACCTTACGACCCCCAGACTGGTTTTGAAGACCAGCGGC
>JBHHYU010000175.1:0-3715 GCA_046757725.1 Binatia bacterium | reverse complement strand
GGAGATGGGACCTCGGCATGCAGCCCCTACCAACCTTTGTCCCCGTCGAAACCTTTTCGCCCCCCTTTGCGGCGCTAAGCCGCGGTTAACAGTTCACGGTTCACCGTTCACAGTCCAAATTCCTAAGTCGAACGCCCGAGATCACCAAGAGCGAGGAGGAGTTTCCGCAAATCCGAAATTCGAATTTCGAAATGGCAAAGGTCGTCGGTCATCGGGCTCGCTTAAGGGCCTCTGCGACTTCCCGTTCCTGGGTCCGTCGCTTCAGGTCCTCGCGTTTATCGTACTGCTTCTTCCCCCGGCAGAGGGCCAGTTCCACCTTGACCCGGCCGTTTTTCAGATAGAGACTCAGGGGAACGAGGGTCAGCCCCTTCTCCTGCACCTTCCCGATGAGCCGGCGAATTTCCGCCCGGTGCAGGAGGAGCTTCCGGCCCCGTAACGGTTGGTGGTTGAACCGGTTGGCTGGCGTGTACGGGCTAATGTGGCAATTGAGGAGAAACACCTCCCCGCCCTCCACGGCTCCATAACCGTCGCGCAGGTTCGCCCGCCCCTCCCGGAGCGACTTCACCTCGGTTCCCGTCAGGGCGATGCCAGCTTCAAAGGCCTCCTCGATATGGTAGTCGTGGTAGGCCTTTCGATTCGTGGTGAGCACTTTCCCTTGCGCCATCTTTTCTAACCCCTCAGGAGTCTCCAGACCTTTTAAGAATAAGCCTTTTTGCCGATTTTTGCAAGCCAACCCCCCCGTTGCCCGAGCATTAGCGGGACCCGGCGAGGGCCGTGACCTTTGGGCGGAGTTCGCCGATCACTGTCTTGAAGGATGGCAACTCTGGCACCAGCGGTCCGAGCCACTGGTCCCAGGTCTTCTCGACATGCGCGAGCATGGCCTCCCGAAAGAAATCTTCCGGACCCCGGAACGTCACATTTCGAACGGCACACTTGTCGTGAAGGAATTGGTCGAAGTTTGATAGGTCCATCTGGTCCTCATAAGCCCAGAGC
Source organism: Binatia bacterium (assembly GCA_046757725.1). Lineage (GTDB taxonomy): Bacteria > Desulfobacterota > Binatia > UBA9968 > UBA9968 > JBHHYU01. Next base: position 2,722 of record JBHHYU010000175.1, on the reverse strand, counting down.
ACGCGCCAGAGGTCATAGTAGTCGCGGGCGCGCGAGCGGCCCCATCCCCGTTCCTCAAGCCTCTCGACATGCTGAAGGATCGCCCGCAGCTTCTCCGCAACGATCTCTTCTATCGCGTACACTATGACCTGCACCTCGAGCGGTTCGCCATACGCGTGGATGACTTTCCGTTTCTGCACGGGCCTGAGTAACTTCTCGTCGAGCGCCGTCTCGATCATGATTCGCGTGTGCGGTTGCCTCTGCCACGGAAGACGGGCGCGGATCGTAAAGGCTTCCTGACCTCCGGGATGCGGTTCCTTTTCGGCGTACCGCTCACACACGATCTCCACCGGGGCGTATTCATCCAACAGGCTAACCGCGACTTCGCAGGCTTTTCGAACGCACGATTCCATCGCATCGCCGGTGGGCACATCGCCTAAACCAGAGAAATGTAGATCCTCCGAAAAGCGATAGTCGCCGAAGTAGCACTCCTTGAGCGCGGTCCCACCCTTGAAGACAAATGTATGCTGGAGCGGTTCGATCTGGCTGATGCCCGCGAGAATCCAGGATAGAAGGTAGTCCCGCTCCAAGACATACCAGGGGACACTGAGACGCTTCCTTGCCTCCTGCAAACGTGTGTGCAAGGGCTTCATGACTTGATTTTTCCAGGAAGGTTTTGCTGGATCATCCAGCGACGGTTGCAGGGCCCCTTAAGAGGACCGCTCGGGTCAAGCTTACGATATCCCTTGACTGCAAGTCGCGCGAGTGGTTCGAGGAGATCCAGGTCAACACCCTGTTGTTCGAGGATCCATCCCAGCCGCTTGGCCGTGGAGGCGTCTAGCTTGAGGGCATACTCGATGATCCGCTTGAGGTTCAACCTGCTACCCATTATCTCGAAAGCATAAAGCACCTCGGCGAAGTCGCCGCAGTACTGCGGCCTAGCCAACCCGTCGAGCAAGGTGCGCTCCGAATCAGTGATTACGACGCGGGTTTCCCCGATCCAAACCTTTTCCATCCCGAAGAAACGCTCCGGCTTGACCTGAATGAACCTGTAGACAGTCTCGCCCACCGGATAACCGTCCCGGGACCACTTGGCCTTGTCTCCCCGCCGTCGGGGGACCGCAGTTTCCGTTGTCGTGAGGACGAAGACCTCCCTCGGGACCTGTTCCGTCAAGCCGTGGTGGTGCAGGGCCGACCAGTGGGAGATCGCAGCAGGTTCCACAAGGGCCATGGCGATCTCGAACTCGTGGGCTGGCGTGACACCGGGGACCGTGGAGGAAAGGGCGTAGAGTCCCTTGCGCAAGCGAACCAGCCAACCGGCTCTGGTGAGGTAGTGGAGGGCTTGGCGAAGGTAGCCTTCCGATAACCCGACAGCCGGTGCAAGTTCGCGAGCCCTGTCGCTCGTAAAGATCCGGTCACCCTCGGCATTCAGCTTTCTGACCAGTTCGACGCCTAGACCGCTATGTACTAGATGTTCTCTGGACATTGTTCGCCTGTGTCGAACAATTGCATTACAAAATCTATTGACCTAGTCTTAGATATAATACGGCAATGGTTCGTCCCTGTCAAACAATATCCAGAGATAATATACGGCGTGGATAAGTCCTTAAAGGCAAACGCGTCATGGGAATCAGGGGGTTCTGGGGGCGGTATCGGGTGTAAGGATGGAATCGGGGAACGGACTACACCCCGGGGGACAGCCATAGGACCCAGCGGCCCGGGAGCGCCCGGATCGGCATCCCCCGTGAGATCACCCCGTTGGCGGCGAGGCTCGCGAGCGCCCTCTCGACTTCCCCTGCCGACAGGTCAAGGAGGCGGGCCATGGGCCTCTCCTGACTCGCGATGACTATCCTGAGGTATGCCTTTAATAACTGGAGAATCGCTTCATCCCGCGAAAGCTCCTCCCCCCTCCTCACCTGTTCGGGTAACCAGTGATCCAGGAAGTCCCAGCGATAGCTGAATGTGGGTTCGGTGAGCTCCTCGACCTTGACCACCCAGAGCTTTCGCTGAAGCTCGGCCATGGCCCTCTCGAACTGAGGCGTCTGGACCGGGCTCCTGAGACCGGCACGGCGCCGAAGGGCACGAGTCTCCAGAGGGTGCATCTCCATCAGCGCGTCCATGAGCTGCAGTGCAGGTCGGCTCAGGCGGCCGTCCCGGTAGTCGAACAGGTAATCACCGCTCCGCCGGCCGTCCCGGATCACGGCCACGAAGGCGGGCAAGATCTCAAGCGACACCAGCGTCGGCTTTCCCTTGAGGAGCTTCCCATAATAGACGAGGCGCTTGGCGGGGAGGGTGTCTTTCAGCTCCCAGGTGAGTCCAACCGCCGGATGATGGTGAGTATGTTTGGGCCAGCCGGGATGACGACGGCCGCAGATCGCGACATACAGGCAGGGGAGAATGTAACCAAAGGTGCGAAAGGTCAAACAGAAGCCGACCTTCTCAATGAACCGGAGGGCGTGCTTTTCAGTCCGGACTCTGAGATGGGGAAGGCGGTGAAAGGCCCGGTCCCTCAGGGCCTCCAAGGCCGCCCGGTTCAGCGGTAGATGCCTCTCCCGTTTCATCCCGCTCGTGCCGTTCCAACGCGATGAGCCGCATGTGGGCGGCGTCCGTTATTGCAATGGTCGTGAGCGTGTGGAGCGAAAAAGTTGGCAAAAATAGTTGGAAGGGTACTAGCGGGTCCGCAGGGCATCTCGCAGCTCTCGGACTAACGTCTCTACCGTGCCCCGCGTTCCACCGGCCAGTT
>JBHHYU010000174.1:0-3799 GCA_046757725.1 Binatia bacterium | reverse complement strand
TTCCATGCCGGAACCTATGAGCAAGGCCTATGCCAACGATGCCTCCCCTGATTTCAGAGACTGAGAATTAAGTTTTTCTCAATCCTGAGAATCCGAACATTTTGTGCTCCTAAGAATAGGAATAGATAAGGCACCGATTTATATCTATCGTGCATAGGACGATAACTGAAACAAAGTTTTTGGTTAAGAAGAATGTGGTCGCAAGAATGCCAAATAAGAGTAAAGCTTTTAGCTCATCACAATCACATCTTGCCCAAACCCCCGCCCCTTGCTTGGCTATTTTTTAAGGGCCATCCGTCGAACTTACTCAGCATTAGCGAAAATGACTACTTCTTACAATGGCCCCTGACAAAAGCGACCAGATCTTTGATCTGGCTATCGCTCAACGCGCTCTCCCACGGTGGCATAAGAGGTGATTGCCCGGTAGCGGCCCCTCCCTTTTTAATCGTGTTGAAGAGTTTATCGTCAGTTAGCTTCTTCATGGCGCCGCAATCCGTCCAGTCGACAGGTTTGACCGGGAAGGAAGCCGACATGAGGCCGTCTCCCTTTCCTTCAACCCCGTGGCAACTGGCGCAGGATTTCTTGAAAGTAGCCTTGGCCTTTTCGCCTGAAAATGCGGGCGACGGAGACACGGCCAAATTCAAGGCAACCATCAACAACCCGATAAAGACAATTTCTGACACTCTCATAATTCCTCTATTCATGTTTCTCGTGCCTCCTCGATTCAGTTTTCAAAGTGCGGGCACCTTTATGTCCGGCTACAATCTCTTAAAACAACCGCATCCATCCTCTCCCAATCTAACGAATGATCTTCTCGCGTCCGGGGAGCGAGCGAGGGGAGGGCGGCATACATCGCTCCCCCCTCTGGCCCAAACTTCTTTACATCTTTCTAATAACCTCAGTACGCGAAGTCAATCCTCAGGACCACCTGATCATCGTCGTTTTTGTCGGTCGCGCTTCTGTTGGTAGCGTGGAGCCGGGCCTCAGCGATTAGCTTGATGTTAGCCCGGAGCAAGGCAGAGATGCTGGGAACAAACCGGTCCCGATCATCATCTGTCACGCCGATCCCGCCCGGGACGTCAACACGAAGCCCCTCGTACCGCAACGACCCGACCAGCCAGGGATAAAAGTGATAGCCTGCTTCGGCAAACCAAGCGTTCGAATCAACGGAATCGCTCGTGAGGCTTCCGTAAGGATTATTATTCTGCCCAAAAAGATAGCCGGCTCCCAGATCGAACTTCGTGTTGCGGAAACGTATGTCGGGTCCTATCCGATAGAACGTATCCCTTCTCTCTTTGCTGCCCGTCGTTATTTTAGCCAGACCCCAGTAAGAAAAGAGGCCAAACTGGAGCGAATTTTTTGACCAGAAATCTCTCCCGGCGGGTTTGGAACCGTCGTAACCGATTCCCCCTACCTTGGCGGCCAACTGGAGAAAGCCGTCTTTCTCGCTGTTGTTGTCCGATGCACTCCCGTCATTTCCGTTAACCACGCCCAATGCGTACTTCCAGTTTCTTTGATATCCGGTCAATTCAAAGCCCGGTTGAGCTGACCGAACCCGGAAGCGATTTTTATCCGAAAAGCCCCCGGGGGTAGGCATGCGCCAGTCCGTATAAAGATAGTGGTTCCTGGTGATCCGCTCGCCATCCACGGCTCCCGGAAGGGCGAAGGTGTGACCGCCTACCATCCCGGCCTTTACATTGAGCAGCGAGGTTCCAAAGATTCGCTCAAAACGGAGCCAGGGCACGGTGGCAGTCTCCCCACCCTCAAATTCAATTTCGGTGTGAAAGGAAGCGTTATCACCGAGACTCCCTGCAGTAAGGATCTCCACCTCGTCCGGAAACTGAAAGGTGCTTCGGGCGGCCTTTGTTCCTCCTACGTCGACATTCGTATCCATGAGCACCCTGAAACCGATGGGCGGTAGCCCGGGTATCGTGGTGGGATAGATCTGCTTGGGCCAGACCTTCTTGTAGTTCGCCGGCTCCAGCGCGACCGGTTTGGACTTGATATAGATCTCTTCCCCCTGAGGGATCCTGAACCCGGCCAGCCGAAAGGACTCGCCGAATTCATTAAGCCTCGGGTACGGATTATGGCACAAACTACAACTGACCTGGTATTTTCTTGCGAACGGCGGGATCGCTTGGCTTGCCGTCACAAGAAGGCCTCCAACAAAGAAGAAACTTAAAAGTAAGATGCTCTGAAACTTGTACCGTTTCATGGGTACCTCCTTTCCCGGTTAGAACAATTTATTGGCTCTCACACACTCAGCCTCGTGGCTGCCATTAGGTTTGCCCGAAGCTAGCCTTCAATGACGGCCCTTTTCATATCCACATCTTTTGCATAAAATGTTTTGCCCTTATGAACCACCACGTCGGCCTTCTCTGTCAGCCGGCGAATCCAGCCGGTAGCACCTTTTGGAAGCCACTGCATCTGATAGTCACCGGTTGGAACGTCCCGAAAAGAGTATTTTCCGTCCTTGTCCGTTACGGTCTCGAACTCCAATGCTTTCTTTCTGCCCGTGAAGATGGAGGCTCCAGTGAGCTTGACAAGTTTGACACGGCACTCGGGCAGGCCAACGCCCCTGACGACGATGCGCCCCTTGACAGCTCCGAACTCTGTTTTGACACCCTGTTTGTGGAGCTCTTTGCGGACATCTCCCTTCAGCTCTTCTTTCAGCTCCGCTTTGATCTGATTGATAACTTCCGGCTCGAGATAAAGCTGTTTTATCGACTTTGCCGTGGTCGAAACGAGGTTCTCACTTTTTCTCGAGGCAGGGCTGTTGCGGATCAACTGGACATCGGCCTTGCGAAGCTTCAGAATCACGTATTCATCGGTCTCTTCCAGCACCTCGCCCTTGTAGTTCAATATGATGGATTGCGCCCGTGCAGCGGAGGGAACCGACAGCAGCAAAACAGCAGCGAACACCCATGGTCCTATGGATAATAAAGCGGGTCTCATCTTTTTCTCCTTCTGAGTAAGCTCCGGTTTTTGCGGGGGGCTCGAAGTAAAGGCACGAGGCAAGAGACGACTAAAGAGATTTTCTTTGCCGTTGATTTTCACCTTTATCCTCCTTTCCGGTCGATCTTGAAGAACCGAACCCAACGCCTCTTCTAACTAACTTGAGGAGGTTCGATTTAGTAGCCGCGAGGCGTAGGCCGGTATAAGCGACTGCGTCCTTTTGATTCAGATTTACTCGTATGACGAAAGCCTTGGAGTTGTCCTTCAACAATTCACTTAAGGCGTTGCAGGTATCGAACACCGGGTTCTGGTCTTCAATGATGACGACGTCGGGTCGCATAGATTTGATTTGTCTCCGTCCACATTCCATTTTGTCCATCAACAAGCCCTCGACTTTAAGGTCCCTCTCCTTGCTGAGGAGACCGACAAGGCCTTTAGCAAAGAGAGAATTCGTATAAAGAATGAGGACCTTCTCCTTCTTCACGTTAAGGTAATACTAGTGTCATAAACTTATTTCCGGTAGACCCCGCAGGGGCTAAAAGGGCGGAAATAAGGGGCTATGCGTCAGTAGCCCTTTCGGGTGGTGCCCAGGCGTTAATCCTGGGAAACGTTCGGAGCAAGGAGCAAAGGGCAAAGCGCAAAAAGTCAGGTGTGAGGAATACGATAGTACTCAAGCCCATCTTCCGCTGGATACGAATTTGGTAGCGAGTCAGTAGTGTCAAAAAGCCGGTTTGACTTTTGCAGATATGCGTAATTGGTGGGGTCGGTTTTAATCGCTACGGGTTAATACCCCGAAGCTTGCTACGTAAAAACAGCTCATCTGTTTGCAGCTATCGGTTAAAAT
>JBHHYU010000173.1:0-3853 GCA_046757725.1 Binatia bacterium | reverse complement strand
AATTGGACAGAACAGTTATTGAACTAAACCGCTTCGCGGTGGTTCTTCCTCTGTGCACTGAATAGCGTCTCACTTCCTTTCTCGGCTCCTTTAACCGATCTCACTCATCTTTCTCTTCAATTCCCAACTTTAGGCTCCTTGGATGTTCGTGATAGCATCAGCCCCAAATTTAAATCCAAGGGGGGTTTTATTATGGGAGTACTACGTACCAGAATGATTGAGGAAATGAGGCTTCGCAACTTTGCTCCGACAACCCAAAAGTCTTATCTCTACGCCGTAGCCAGACTGGCCAAGCATTACAAACGAGCCCCGGATCAGCTCGATAAGGAGCAGATCCGCTCCTATCTCTTATATCTCACCGCCGAGCGAAAGTTGTCCCCAAACACCATGAACGGGTTCATCGCTGGGTTCCGCTTCTTCTACAATGAAACCTTAGGATGGGATGAGACCAAGCTGTTTATCCCTCCCAGAAAGAAATCCTCACCTCTGCCCGAGGTGCTTAGTCCTAGCGAGGTCGTGCGACTAATTGATGCCACAAGGGGTCTGAAGCAGCGTGTTTTACTCATGACCACCTATTCTGGCGGGCTCAGGGTAAGCGAGTTAGTCCATCTCAAGATCAGGGACATCGATAGTGAGCGCATGATGATTCGTGTCGCACAGGGTAAGGGGCGAAAGGACCGCTATACGATCCTGTCCCAAAACCTGTTGACCGAACTCCGCCGGTATTGGAAACGCTACCGGCCTTCCGTCTGGCTTTTTCCCAACAGAGCGAAGAACGGCCCTCTGAGCAGAGGCGAAGCCTGGCACATCTTTAACCAGGCAAAAAAAAGAGCGGGTCTTAAAAAAGGCCGGGGCATCCATACGCTTCGCTCCTGCTTCGCCACTCATCTGCTAGAGGCTGGAGTAGACCTCAGGACCATCCAATTGCTCATGGGCCATAGCTCCATCCTTTCGACCCAGCGTTACCTTAGGCTGCGCCAACAAACCTTGGGCTCCACGGTCAGTCCTCTGGACTTGCTCAACCTGAAGGCCTGATGCTGCCCGTCGCTGATCAGGCGGCGGCAAGACCCAAGTGCGAACTGGCCCATGTCTTCCGTGAGTACGGCGCTGACTATCGCCGCACTCATCGCTTACCCTTTTCGCACCGCAGGGTCATGCAGGCCATCGAGAATTGTCGCACCTCCGCACTGGGAGGCCACATGGAGCAGTGTAATGTCTGCGGCTTTCAACATCCCGCCTATGACTCGTGCAGAAACCGCCACTGCCCGAAATGTCAATGCCTGACCAAGGCCCGGTGGCTGGAGAAGCAAAAGTCAAAGCTCCTTCCCGTAGGCGCCTTCCACCTCGTGTTCACCTTAACTCACAAACTTAACCCCCTCATCCTAGTAAACAAAAGAGTCCTGTATAATCTTTTGTTTCAAGCCGTCTCCGAGACTCTCTTAGCCTTCGCTCGCACTCACCTTTGGGGAACCCCAGGCTTTATCTGTGTCCTGCATACCTGGGATCAACAACTCCAGGACCACTTCCACCTCCATTGCCTCTTCCCAAAAGGAGCGCTCTCTTTCGATCAAAACCGCTGGATCCCCACCCGCAAAAACTTCCTCTTCCGTGTCGAACCCCTCAGCACCGTCTTCCGCGGTAAGTTCCTCGACTTTCTCGAAAAAGCCTTCGAGCAACACAAGCTCATCTTCCCTGGCAAAACTGCCCCCCTGGCTGATCCCGCCAACTTTAGCCTGCTGCTCAAACGATTGAGAAAAAAACCTTGGGTCGTCTACGCCAAAAAGCCTTTCGGTTCTCCCCAACATCTGCTCGATTACCTCGGCCGCTACGTCCACCGCGTCGCTCTGTCCAATGATCGTATCCTCTCAGTCCACAATGGGGAGGTCACCTTCACTTACCGCGATCGAAAAGACGGGGATCGGCTCAAGATCAGAAAACTCCCAGTCGAGGAATTCATCCGCCGATTCTTGCTTCATGTTCTTCCTCGCCGGTTTATGCGAATTCGCCGTTTCGGCTTTTTTGCCAACCACTCTAAAAAGCCTCTCTCCCGGTGCCGCCAACTCTTGGGCCTTAATCCTGATCCCCCTGCCATTACCAAGAAATCCACCCACCAGCTCATGCTCCAACTCACCGGCATCGACATCACTCGATGCCCTCGGTGCAAAACGGGAACGTTGGTCTTCCTCGCCAGGCTCCCCGCTTGCAAATCCGATCCAGCACCATGGGACTCTTCATGATGACCATTCAACTACCGAGCGCTCGTCCTCTTCCCACTGCTCGATCCCAGAGCCAATGCACCTGTCCGTCTTGTTTCGGCAATTCGTGCCATCGCAACCCTTCTTTCGCCTGCTCGCCTCGCGGTTTGCTGTCAATGGTCAGCTCAAACACACCCGAATTGCTCCACAACGCAACCCTGCCCATATCGGCTCAGTCCAGATCTTCTCTTTACAATCCCCATAGACAACGCTAGCAGCTTGACCGGGGGGTTTAGTTCAACAAGTTTTATCCACAATGCCCATGAACATCGCTGCTATTGTCCATCTCCTCGCTGGCATCGTGGATAAAACTCTATACATTCTGTCTAATATCGCCTTTAACCCTGAAAAGACAAGCTCCACCCCTCTGTACTTCTACAAGGGTCACCCCCAGTGACCTAAAATGAGAATGAAAGGATATTTGTAGATGGGAGCTTGTCGATTAGTAACTCGGGGAACAAACTTTTTGTTGTTGGGAAATGAGAGATTGGAGGGCGAGGCGGAGTTTGGTGACTTCGTGGTGTTACGGGGTCAGGGGGTGCGGAGAATTTTGTGGTAGAAGCGGAGGTAGCCGTCCTGTTCACGCCAGTGGATCTGGGAGGCCAAGGTGTCGAGCATGAGGAGCTGGTGTTCTTTGGGTTCACTAAAGACGTTGATCTTTCGAGGTTCTTATGAGTTGGAGACCGGGCGTTACGACCACCCGCACACTTTCTTCTACATTAACCCCCCTTATTATGGTATTAAAGGCTTTCGTTTTAACTTCGATCGTGAGGATTTCGAACAGATGAGTCAGATTCTTCAGCGACAAAAGGGCAAGTTCCTTCTATCGCTTGATGACCACAAAGAGGTCAGACGGATCTTCAAGAGCTTCCGTATCCAGGCAGTCCTGACCAAATACAGCTCCATGAACGCCCGCCACAAAGGGCGCAGCGCTCCACGCTCCGAACTCCTCATCCGCAACTATTAAGGAAAGCATTCAATTGCCAATGGCGACCGATTTAATTTTCGCGATACGAGGACAAACAGCGGCCCACCTCAAATACTCTCCTGGGGAAACCATCCCTTCAAACGTATCCTACTCTCTGCCCACAACAACCGGAGGTCAGGTGATCTAACGGATGACGGACCAGACTCTAAATCCTATGCTTGCATTTGCTGCCGGAATTCTCGCCACTTTCATTGGCTTCGTCCTTCGGGAGGTCTGGAAAACAATTAAACGGCGTAAATCTGTAGCTACAGCAATATTGGCCGAGGCAACCTCAGCACGAGACCGTTACATGCGTCTTTTTGGCAATCACCTTGAGCAAACTGCCGACTCGGATTTACCGTCACAGCGGGCGACGTTTCGTGAATACGGCATACTTCCCGTATTCGATGCTCAGCTCGGAGATCTCGGAATATTTCCGAAGGAAGACGCCGGATGTTTGGCTCGTGTGTACACTGAAGCAACAGGCTTCGTCCAAACTCTAAGAAATTTCCTCGCCAAGATGGATAGGCTCGATGAAATTGATAGACAGATCTCACTTACTACTATAGATAACGCGCAAGGGGGCCTTCTGCAGTTGGAACGTAGTAATTTGATAGAGAACCAGCTCAAT
>JBHHYU010000172.1:0-3854 GCA_046757725.1 Binatia bacterium | reverse complement strand
GGTGAGCCACGGAATCCGGCGGGCAGAACAACGGCTTAAAGAAGATCGGCATTTCAACCAGCAGGTTAAGACAGTGATCAAAAATTTAGTTAATTCAACTGTTCAAGCCTGACTCCGAACATTATGACCCCGAACACTAATATCTGGATCACGTTTCTGGATAGGGGACTGGTACCAGTTGGTCAGATGCGGTTCGGACATCCTCTTGCCATAGATCGAGTAGTTTCCTAGCGATGGGACCGGGTTTGCCGTCGCCTACGGCGTGGTCATCCCATTTTACCACCGGTGCTACTTTGATCGAACTGCCGATCAGCAACATCTCACTAGCCGCTCGTCCCTCTTCCATCGGAACATCAGCAATCACGATATCCCGCAGGTCGCCTTGCCCTATCAAGCGCCGCGCCAGGTGGAAAATACGTTGCACGGTGATTCCGGTGAGGACGGTGTCAAAGGGGGGGTGTCGCAAAACCCGATCTTCGGTCACAAACGCCACGTTCATGTTGGAGCTTTCCGCTACCATACCGCGCGCGTCCATGAAGACACCGTTGTCGGCTCCACGTTCTTTGGCCTCCAGCACCACCAGCACATTAGGCAGGTAATTGGTCGATTTCACCCGCGCAAAATAGGGCGGTTTGATGGGGACGGTACTGGTTACTACCTTCATGCCCTCGGTATAGAAAGAGTCCGGGTAGGCCATACCGCTGAAGATTATGACGTAAAAGCTACTGCGGATACACTCGGTAGGTGCCAGGCCGAAACCGCCAGGTCCCGCGGATAGCCAGTAGCGCACCGAACCGTCACGGCGATGACTAGCTGCCGCGGTGTCAAGAATGATCTGGCGCAATTGTCCCGGCTCAAAGGGGAAGGAGATATGGGCCATTTCTGCCGAGCGCAGGAAGCGTTCCAGGTGCTGATCCAGCTGGTATAACATCCCGTGGGCCAGCGTAGCGGTATCAAACACGGCATGGCCGCGGTGTACCATGTGATCATCGAGAGGTAAGACCATGAGTGCCGGGTCAGTAACAATCCCCCCCAGCACGCTAGAGTACATGGCATAGAAATTGACGGACCCAGGGTGCACCGCTTCGCACAAACGGGCTATAGCCTGCTCTGTGGTAAAATTAGAAGTCCGTTCGACGCGACCCATAGGACACCTGCCCAGAGATGCGCTATTGTCTTTCTCTTTCGAGAGCGTGTCAAGTGAGTCGCCGCTACAAAGTGTTGACAGCCGGAAAGTGGCCTAATAGATTCGCAAAGGGGAACTCCAGGACTACCATCTCCGGCGGGCCGCGCTGCGTATCGCCATGCTGAGCCATCCCGCGTGCAGCGTTCCGAAGAACGCGCCCCGGCTGTAAGAGGTGGTCGGGGGTCAGGAAACAGATATGCCAAAGCTGACTCTGAGCTTCATTTCCGCGTTCAATGAGCGGGTCCAACCGTTGATGGACGGCACCATTCAGCCAGAAGGCGTGGATCTGGTACCTACCTATTCACACCCTGCCGAAACGTTTTGGCGGCAGCTCAAGTTTCAGGAATTCGAGATCTCGGAAATGTCCCTCTCATCTTATCTCATAGCCCGTTCGCGGGGTGTGGACATGGTGGCCCTGCCCGTGTTTCCAAGCCGACGATTCTTCCACACCGAGCTCTCGTACCACCTCGACTCCGGTGTGAAGGAACCGGGTGACCTTGCCGGGAAGCGCATTGGCGTGGCCGAATACCAGCAGACGGCCGCGTTATGGACACGGGGAATCTTGGAGCACGATTTTAAGGTGTCCCAGTATGGGGTCGACTGGTACATGGAGCGGACCCAGGAGCTAAGCCATGGCGGGGCAACAGGTTTCAAGCCTCCGACCGGTATTACCTTGCGCCATATCCCACCCGACAAGAGCCTGGCGTCAATGCTGGTCAATCACGAGCTGGATGCGGCAGCTATCGGTAGCCCGTGGGCGAGAGTGGTAAATGTCATGGATCGTTCTCACCGCATCCCTGGGACTGAAGGAGATTGGAGCAAGGTCAAACCCCTGTTTCCCGACCGCATGGCCGAAGGTGCGCGGTTCTTCAAAAAGTATGGCTTCATTCCTGTAAACCATGCCTACATCATTCGTGGCGACGTCCATCGGAAATATCCCTGGCTCGCCTTTAACCTGTACACTGCCTTTGTGAAAGCCAAAGTGCTGGCGCAGGAGAAACTGGCTGAACGTATCCCCTCGGCTCTCTTCTTCGGCCGGGAGTATCTAGCCATGACCCGGGAGATCTTGGGCAGTGATCCTTTCCCCTACGGTTTCAAGGCGAACAGGACGATGCTCGAAGTGATCGTTAAGTATTCGCACGAGCAGGGGCTCACGTCCAAAAAGGTGAACGTTGAGGATCTGTTTGCGGAGAGCGCGCTCGACCTTTAGCAACTAACGCTCCCCAGATTTTTTCCATTCGGCTATGACTTCGTGGCCAACGCAGAAGGGCACGGGGCGGCTACCCCTAACATCAAGATAAAAAAGGCGGTGATGGGGAGTCAAAGGGGTAACCGGAAAGATGAGCACAACAAACATTTGCCCCGCTAAGGGAATGCTGTTTGCGCTGGCTTAATTTAAAAAGGAGTGTTGTCCATGGGTGTGTGTTTTTGCCTGGCAGGAAACGCAGGAGAGCGTACTATCGCGGGGGAAGTCGGGCGAGCGGTTTTGGCGGAGGAACTCGGGTATAACGGGATCTTTATCAGCGAGTCCCTGATGAGTGGTTTCGACCCTTTCCAAGTTATGGCCCTCTCAGCGATGCGAACCAGACGGATCCATCTGGGAACGGCTATCATGACTATGAGCTTCCGAGAGGCAGCTGTTGTTGCCCAGTCGGCTGCCACCCTTAATGAGATCTCCAATGGTAGAGCGGTCTTGGGACTAGGGACAGGCGATGGTACGACCTACACGATGGGGCGGACAGCAACTCCATTGGCTGTATTTGAACAGGGTCTGCGCGTGATCCGAGACCTGGTCAACGGAAGACCTATTCATATTCCGAAAGGCAAAGAGCGGGAGGAAGGCGAACTATCCCTTCGGGCGGGGAGATTCCCTGTACCTGTCTATTTCGCGGCAGCGGGACCCCGCAGCCTGAGACTTGCCGGGCGAGTTGCCGATGGCGTGATTTTAGGTACAGGTTTCGACCTGCGTGTTCTTCGATGGGCACGGGAGCAAATTGCCTTAGGGGCACGAGAGGCAGGACGCAGCCTTTCGGATATCGACCTCATGGGTGCGGGGATCATGTGTGTCGATGAAGATCGAAACCGTGCACGTGAACTCGCGCGGGCTCGATTGGCAAATCGGGCACATCATAATTTCCGTTTTACCATGGAGACTATTCCGCCCGATGAGCTGGATGCTGTGAAAAGATTTATGGAGAATTTTGATGTCACAAAACCTGTCAACCAGCGGTCAGACCCTCGACTGGTCACAGAGTACCTCCTGCAGAGGTTTTCCATTGCCGGTACAGCGGAGGAATGTGTGAGACGAGTCCAACAACTGGAACAAGCCGGCATCCACCGGATTCTATTGACACTGCCTCCCCTCGTCTACCGTGACGTTATGAAAAGATGGGCTGAAAAGGTGATGCCTCATTTTTCACCTGGCTAGCAACCCTTTCGCCCGTGATGGCTTGGGCCCGTCAAATCGCAACTGAGTCCTGGTTAGGCATTGTCAACCTGATTAGTAGTGTGTCTCGCTGCCGGCCTCAAAACTTTAATCGCTACGGGTTAATTGCCCGCAGCTTGCTGCGTAAAACAGCTCATCTGTTTGCAGCTATCGGTTAAAATGTGGCCTACGGAAACGGCAAAACGATGACTCGCCCTGTGGAATAGTACTTCGGGAGCAAAA
>JBHHYU010000171.1:0-3880 GCA_046757725.1 Binatia bacterium | reverse complement strand
ATAAACGTGATCACAGAAACGAGAAGCACAGCCGGGACAAAGTAGGACGCCACGACATCTGCCAGCTTTTGGATCGGTGCGCGGCTACGCTGGGCCTCGCTAACCATACGGACAATCTGCGCCAGCAGCGTATCGCTGCCTACCCGCTCGGCGCCCATCACAAAGCTACCCGTGCCGTTTACGGTGCCCCCGGTGACTCTGCTTTTCTCGGTCTTCTCAACCGGGATCGGTTCACCGGTAACCATTGACTCATCTATGGAGGTGACGCCCTCAAGCACCAGCCCGTCTACAGGTACCTTCTCGCCCGGACGAACACGCAGCCGGTTGCCCGGTCGGACCTGCTCCAAGGGAATGTCTTCTTCACTGCCATCATCACGCAGGAGACGAGCTGTCTTGGGGGCGAGTCCCAGCAAGGCCTTGATGGCGCTGCTGGTTCGACTACGTGCACGCAGCTCCAGCACCTGTCCCAAGAGTACGAGGGCGGTGATAACCGCGGCGGCCTCAAAGTAAATGGCCACAAGTCCTCCGGGACCGCGGAACGATTCCGGGAAGATGCCAGGAAAGAGAGTCGCGACAACGCTGTACACGTATGCTGTCCCCACACCCATGGCGACAAGGGTGAACATGTTCAGACTGCGGTTCATGATGGACGCCCAGCCGCGCTGGAAGAAGGGCCATCCACCCCAGACAACTACCGGTGTGGCAAGCGCAAACTGGATCCAGGAGAGAAGGCGGGGTGAAAGGGCCCGCTGGACCGGCTGGCCGGGGAGATATTCAGATAGAGAAAGAAATAGGACCGGTACTGAAAGAACGACGCTGATCCAGAACCGTCGCGTCATGTCCACCAATTCAGGATTTGACTCTTCTTCCACGGTACCTGCGCGGGCTTCAAGAGCCATGCCACAGATAGGGCAGGAGCCAGGCTCATCGCGCACAATCTCCGGGTGCATGGGACAAATGTATTCTGTCTTGGTGGATGAAGGCGTGACACTCACGAGTTCGAGTGCCATCCCGCATTTCGGACAGGCGCCGGCCTCAGGTTGGCGAATCTCAGGATGCATCGGACAGGTGTAAACGTTACCACCATCGACCGACCTTGATCCCGTTCTATGAGGTTGCGCACCTTCCGCTCCATCTTGACTTAATGGTCCAAGGTACTTAGCCGGCTCCGCACGGAACATGTCCAGGCAATGAGAACTACAAAAGATATAGCCTTGCCCGTCTTGGTCGTACCGATAGACGGCGGTGTCTGGATCTACCGCCATACCGCAAACTGGATCCGTCATACATTCACCTCCCTAAAACAAGTTGCAATCACAACAATTTCGATCTTCAATCCGGCTGCTCGCCTTCCCTGAATTCACGCGTGGAAAACAGCTTTCTCCAATCTCTCCTCTTGGGAAACAACATCGGCACATTTTTCCGATAAATCTCATAGGAGCTACCAAACTGTCGTATCATCTTTTGCTCTTCTCTCAGCGATAGCCGATAGTAGGCCCAAGCGATGACGGGAAATAAGACCAATGTTGGAATTGTAGGCCAGTGAATCAATTGGCCGAACACGGCAAGGAAGATCCCGGTGTATTGAGGGTGTCGGACTACAGAATAGAGTTTGTCGGTGGCTAACCGCCCCTCTTTGGTAGCAACGTAGACCTCCCTCCAGCCCTCGACGAGAACGGAAATGCCCGAGAACACCAGAGTATAGCCTCCAAGCATCTCGATCATGGCCCCCAGCGCGCCCCAGCCAAAAACAGCCGCCCATAGGTGCCCGCTCTCATGAACCCACGGTATATCGAGCCCCAACCACCCGGAAAGTAAATAGATCGTCAATGGGAATCCATACATCTCAGCGTAGAGGGCGATGATAAAAGCCTGTACCAATCCTGCTCGGCTCCATTCTCTCCAAGTTTTTGGTGCAAGATACCGATACAGGATCCAGGAGACGACCACTACCATCACTACCGCCAGTCCCCAGGTGTCTCCAATGGGAATGCTATTTTCCATCCAATGTCTCCTCTTTGTTCCTTCTTATGCCAGGGGTCCGGGATTTCGGCTGCAACAGGGTAGATCAGCTATTGCTCACTTCCGCCGCCAGGCCAATATCACCTTGACAGCGACCGGAATCAGGGTGAGACCTCCCAGTGCCAGTACTGAGATAGCAATTCGCGGCGCCTCGGCCGACGCCATTTCACCACCAAAGTGGGCCAGCAGAAAACTTGCGGGAGTGATCCCTACCAAGGTCGCCACGGCAAAACGCCAGGTGGTCAACGGAGTCAATCCGGCCGCATAGCTCACCACGTCAAACGAAATAAAAGGAATCAGTCGCGTTACAAACACCACCACCATCAGCGCGTTCTGAGAGCCGCGCAACCCCAGCGCCAAGCGATCCCCAAACCATTTCTGCACTACCTCGTAGCCCACCAACCGAGCAATGACGAAAGCAACAAGGGCGCCTATCTCAGCACCAATCAGAACGTAGATGGTTCCGAACGTGTGGCCGAACGCGGCACCAGCGGCCAAGGCGATCGGTGCACTCGGAATCGGGCTCAGCACGATGGCCACGGCCATCAGTCCGATCACCGCAATCGGACCCCACAGGCCGAGCCGCACGATGCTTTCCTGCAACGCCGCCCGGTCCAAAATGTGCGCCAAAGCCCCACTTTGCGAAAGCAACACATACCCGCCCACCAGCAAAACCGCTATTACGATCCCTGCGGCAATTCTGACTCCCACGGCAGCACTCCCGGATAGCCATCCCGAAGACGTCTCCACTGACAGGTTGTGCAACAACGACACTGTCAACCTTCCGTCAGGTATCGAACCGTCATTTCTGCGCTTGCTCACGTTAAAAAAACTATTTTTTACTCAAGCTCCTAATATATCCCACAAGTTCACTGATCTGCTGATCCGTCAAGGTCCCACCCCACGCGGGCATCAAAGGAGAATGTCCAGTGGCTTGACCCCCCTTTTTAATAGTTTTGAAGAGCATCGCGTCCGACATATGAGCCATTACCTTAGAGTCGGTAAAATCCTTCGGCTTTGGATTAAGCGCAACTGCAGCAGGCCCATCTCCTTTGCCCTTTGCCCCATGGCAGCTCGCACAGAACTTGGAGTAGGTCGAGGCTGCTGTGCCTGCCGCCTGAGAGGAAGAGGGTTTCCGGCCCATCATTCTTCCTCCCATCATTCCTCCACCGTACATCCTCCCACCCATCTGCTGCATCATCCCGCTGATCTGCTGCATCGTTCCGGAACCTCGAAGACCCATGGGACCTTGGCCAGGGCCTTGCCGTGCAGAAGCGGCGCTTCCTAATACTGCAATTAAAATCAAGGTGCTCTGAACTATTCCCGCTCTTTTCATTTCTTTTCTCCTCTCATCTCAGTCATATCGTAATTATGCTATTGATCTTCAATGCGCTCATGTGAATACCGTTGCTGCACAGCACCCAACTGCGCGTTCCCTCAGTTAACAAAACTGAAACTCTCTGCCTGCGTCAGCTTAACCTATATCCCGCTTCATCGATTCAAACTGTTCTTTCGTAATTTCCCCCTTAGCATATCGGTTCTTGAGGGTCTCCAAAGCCTTTGGCGATGATTGTCCATCCGATGAAGGAGAGATGAAACGCACTAGAAATACAATTCCTGCGATGATCAGCCCCCAAAAAAGGGCCATAAAAAGGACCATGAAAAAAATCCCCCAACCACCTCCCATCATACCGTAATGCCACGCCCAGGGGCCCTGGGAAGGACCAGCTGCTTGCCCTTGCAAAAGTATTTCGCTAACGAGCCATATCATCTGCATGATAACCTCCTACTTGGATACGAAAGTGCATTTTTAATCCCCGTGGGTTATTGCCGTTTTTTCCTGCATCCTTGCCCGGCT
>JBHHYU010000170.1:0-3960 GCA_046757725.1 Binatia bacterium | reverse complement strand
CCGAGTTGGGGGAATCCTCAACCGACAGCCTAAGCTCCAGATTCATGGGCACATCACCGAACAACCTGCCCTCCATGCGGATGAAACAGACCTTGTTGTCGTTCTGCCAGGGCACATAATCACTGGGCCCAACATGGATGTTGTCATCCGCCAGACGCTCTGCGGCAACGGCCTGCACGGCTTCGGTTTTTGACTTCTTCTTGGACGCCAGACGGCTGCGATTGAGCATGTTAAGAAAGTCGGTGTTGCCGCCAGTATTGAGCTGGTAGGTGCGCTCCAGCTTGACCCCGCGTGTCTTGAACAGATCGACCAACACCCGGTGGGTGATGGTCGCTCCCAGCTGAGACTTGATGTCATCGCCAATGATAGGGATGTTTTTTTCCTTGAACCGCCGTGCCCAGACCGGATCGCTTGCAATAAAAACGGGGATGTTGTTGATAAAACCGACGCCTGCCTGCAGGGCGCATTCGGCGTAGAACCTGGCGGCCTCTTCTGAGCCGACGGGAAGATAATTCAACAGGATTTCAACTCCCGATTCCTTGAGCACGTCGATCAATTCCCTTTCCATGGGTTCCTGCTGATCAGTCAGAACGAAGGCGCGGCTGTGTCCGTAGTCTTTCATATGGTCGGCGAAGCTGTCCATAATCCTGCCCATCCGTACAGTGACACCAGATTTGGGAAGGTCGGAACAGAAAACGGTCGTACAGTTGGGGGCGGAAAAAATGGCCTCATGCAAATCGACGCCGACTTTGCGTTTGTCGGTATCGAAGGCCGCAACAACGTCGATATCGCCAGGTTTGTACCCGCCAATCTCCCAATGCATCATGCCAATGGCATTTTGCGGGGACTTCTCCCGGTAGTAGTGGATGCCCTGTATCAGGGAGCTCGCGCAGTTCCCAACTCCGACAATACCGATCTTAATATGACTCATATCTTCACCTTCCTCCTTAATGTTCCTCCGATGAACGCGGGCTTTTCGGGGAAAACACCCCCGTTCCGTTCGATATCTTTCAGAACGAGACTGACCACCATCTTCCGGTCGGCTGGACTGTCATGTGGACGGAGAAGCCACGGGAAGTCCGACCCGTTCGTGTCTCTGATCCATTGCTCAGATTCTTTCCAGGGACCGTCCAGGTTCTTATCCATGATCGCCAATCCATTAACCGCTCGTAGGGCGGTCACTTCTCTTGAATGAGCTGTTCACTGCAATCCACGCAGTAAGGGTTACGGTCACCTCTACTTTTCGCAGGTTGTTCCGCACTGCACACTTTTGCCGGAACCCTGTTATTCACCACCTCGCCGCACATGGGACAATATCGCACCCGTGCGTTTGGATGCCTGTGGTTGAAGTTGGGACATCGGCCATCTCGAGCCATCATCTTCGCACTTCTGCCCCATCGTACCTGTTTTGTTGCACTGATTGGCACCACACCACCATTCGAAGGTATGGAGGCGCTCGTCTCTGGGGTCTACGAACCGGTTAGAGACTTCGATAACTGCTGTTCGGCGTGGTCAGGAGAGCTTCGTCGCCAAACTTAAAAGTGGGTTTGATAGCTCCATGCCCCTATCGGCTGATCTGCATAAGCTGTTTAACACACTCCTCAGCAAGCTCGCTATCTGGTTTCTTCTCACCGAGCATTGTTGCCCAGCCCTGTTTTTCTACGTATTTTCGTCCATCCCAAGAATCCTTTTTTTTCAATTCTTTGAGCTTCTGGTCTTTCTCCGGATCCTGGTTAAACTGTGCAACACAGATCGGTGTCAAGCGATTGACTACAGTATCTTTAGCCAACTCCTCTGCCATTTGCCGGGCAGTACCACTCGTAACCCATCCACCCCATTTGAAGCCGACAATGGCTAATACAATTGCGCCACCAGTAGCACCCCAGAAACCTAGTTTAATTTTCTCCCAATCCATCTACATACCTCCGTTACATCAAGGTTTCCAATACAATCCCTTTGACCTCCGACTTTCTTACCTATTTTTATCATCTCTACGCATCTAAGGCATTGAAATCATTGCTTGGGCGGTAGGTCTCGCAGTCTATCCCACTATTGACCCGCAGCCTATTTTTTTTGCAAACTGGCATGGAGATGGCAGAGAGTATCCGGTAACGGATCAACCTGTCAACAGGTGGCGGCCTTCAGGCCAAATGGGTACAGACACGAATAAATGGCTTCTATGACATCCTAGCAGCCTAACACTGAGGAAAGCCAGGCCCAGAGCGGCCCTGAGCCCAAACAGAATTGAAAAAAATTTACCTCTGGCGCACCGGTAGCTAAAGGGGGGGACACTACTTTGATAGGATGCTTGGCCTGTTTCCCTACCAACTCGTTTGTATAAAAGTCAAGCCTACGATCTGGTTAGGCAATTTTGAATCTCATCCCCTGCGGCTAGTAGGCTGGATTTCTCTTTAAAATTAGGCTGGTGCGCCCGCCGAGACTCGAACTCGGACTTAGGGTTCCGGAGACCCTCGTGATATCCTTTTCACTACGGGCGCTTGGATTTTTCTATCATTCGGCTATCAGGGAGTCAACGTGTCCGGCTTCTTGAGATGACTTCAAGGCAACACGTTGGAAAGTCTATGGGTTGCTGGCAACAGCTGAATCACTATGTTACGTAAGGAATGGTGAAGATCCGAGCGCCCGCCAAGGTGAACCTCTACCTGCGAGTTCTAGGCAAGAGAAGTGACGGTTATCATCTCATCGATACTGTTATGGTCCCAGTTGACTTGTATGATGAATTAGAGTTGACCCGGCCCAGAACGGAAAAGGCAGGCCAAACCGGCCTGACGGTGGTTTGTGATCACCCGATGGTTCCACCTGGAAAAGAAAATCTCGCTTACAAAGCAGCATCCCTTCTCCTCAGAACAAAAGAATTTCATGACCCGGTGCACATCCATATCAAAAAGAAGATTCCGGTGGGGGGAGGCTTGGGGGGAGGGAGCAGCGATGCTGCGGCTACCCTGATTGGCCTCAATCGACTCCTCAGGCTTGGAGTTGATCGAAGTGAGATGTTTTCTCTGGCTGCATCGTTAGGTGCTGATGTGCCGTTTTTCGTGGGTGGACGGCCTGCCCGAGCAGGAGGCATCGGCGAGCAGCTGAAACCTATGTCAGATCTTCCTCATCTCCGGATGGTTATTCTCTATCCGGGGTTTGGCGTTTCAACTCGGTGGGTGTATCAAAATCTTGCTTTGACGTTGACAAAAGCTGTTGAAAATACTAACCTTAAGTTTTCGTTAAGTGACCCTGAGGAACTCGGGCGTTTTCTGGTTAATGACCTGGAACGGGTAGCTGTTCCGCGATACCCTCGAATAAGTATCCTAAAGGAGCGGCTTGTCCAAGAAGGCGCTGCCGGTGTTCTAATGGCAGGGAGTGGTTCATCGGTCTTTGGAATTTTTTCAGCGGCGCGAGAAGCTCAAAAAGCTTTTCGACGCTTGCATAAGGAGGCGGGGGTTCAAGCGTATCTAGTACGTTCGTTGAGCTAAGTTAGAAGCCCAATCAATCATCTGCCGTGGTTTTCGGCAGAACGGCCGTAAAGGAGGTCCCTATGGAGGTTACTGAGGTTAGGGTCTTTCCTGTGGATGAAGAAAAGCTCAGGGCTTATGTAACGATCACCTTTGATCAGTGTTTTGTTGTCAGGGACCTCAAGATCATACAGGGTACGGCAGGGCTTTTTGTCTCCATGCCCAGCAAAAAGCGAAAAGACGGCACCTATAAGGATATCGCTCACCCGATCAATAATGAGACCCGTAGAATGATCGAGGAAAAGATCATTGCGGAATATCATAGGGTACGTACTCACGAAGGAAACCGGAGCGCGCTAGGAGGAGAGTGAGGTTTAATCCTCAGGGGTTGGGGGAGCGTCGTTTGGGGAGGTGGAGAGGATAGGTTCGGGGTGGGCGGTAGCCAAGCGGTAAGGCCCCGGACTTTGGATCCGGTATCGAAGGTTCGAATCCTTCC
>JBHHYU010000169.1:0-4065 GCA_046757725.1 Binatia bacterium | reverse complement strand
GGGCCAAAGAGCTCCCGGACCTTGGGGAGGATGTCTACAGTCATATCTGGTGGTAACGCCAAGCAGAATTGAGGGGTTTTCTTGTGGCTAACGTCTTGTATCTGACAGAGGATACCATTGGACAGATGAGTGAGCATGCGACGAAAATCTTTCCAGAGGAGTGTTGTGGGATCGTTTTGGAGAAGGACGGTCATCAAATCGTAAAGACGTGCAGGAACATACAAGATGAGAAGCGTCAGGAAGACCCGACTGGAACCGAAAGAACGGCAGAAACGGCGTACCACATTCATCACGACGACCTGTTCGACGTGATGGATCGCTTGGTTCGTCGCGAAGGGTACGAGATATTGGCTATATATCATTCACACCCGAGGGTGAAGGCGTATTTTTCACCAACGGACAGACGTCGAGCGGTGTACGTGTGGGACAACAAAGAGGAGCCTATTCATCCAGGTGTTAGCTATGTTGTCATCTCGGTTTTTCCCGATGGGGTGCAAGACATGAAGGTCTTTCATTGGGATGAAAATGAAAGTGAATTTGTTGAAAGTGCCTACGCGAGACGATGATGTTTTTTATGTGGGATATTCCCGACCAATCCTATCGGGATTCTCGTGTTGGAGTAGACTTCACGTGTCAACCACAATAACTATGAGGGGAGGGTGTCATGGCTAAGTACGCACAACCTAAGGTAGTCGTAGAAACCCAGTGGGTAGCGGACAATCTGAAGGACCCCAAGATCCGGTTGCTCGAGGTGGATGTCGATACAGCCGCGTATGGCGAGGGACACATCCCCGGCGCGGTCGGCTGGAACTGGAAGACTGACCTGGAAGAGGTCATTGAACGGGACATCGCCCACCAGGGGACGGTGGAGCAGTTGCTCAGCCGATCCGGGATTGGCAACGACACGACGGTGATCCTGTACGGAGACAACAATAACTGGTTTGCGACGTACGCGCTGTGGCTCTTGAAATACTACGGGCATGGCGATGCACGGATCATGAACGGGGGGCGGGCTAAATGGATCGCCGAAGGGCGGCCGATGACGAAGGAGACCCCCTCGTACCCGGCGACCAAATATCAGGCAAAAGGCCCCGACAAGGCGATCCGGGTGGTGCGGGAGCAGGTGATCTCGTCGGTGGGAAAGACGGGGCTGGCACTCGTTGATGTCCGGTCCCCGAAGGAGTTCAGCGGGGAGATCCTCGCGCCTGAGAACCTGCCGCAGGAAGGGGCGCAACGGGGCGGCCACATCCCAGGGGCGGCGAATATCCCCTGGAGCCAGGCGGTGAAGGAAGACGGGACCTTCAAGAGCGTTGAGGACCTCAAGCAACTCTATCAGGGGAAGGGGATTACGCCGGACAAGGAGATTATCGCCTACTGCCGGATCGGCGAGCGCTCCTCCCACACCTGGTTTGTACTGAAGTATCTCTTGGGATACCCCAAGGTGCTTAACTACGACGGCTCCTGGACCGAGTACGGCAGTCTGGTGCATGTGCCGATTGAGAAATAGTTAGGATCCCTTTCGAGGGGTGTATGCGCCTTCCAGGGCAGGATAGGCTAGGCCCCAAGGAGGAATAAGCCATGACAACGCCTCCGCCTGCTGATGTCGACGCGTTTCGGGCATTTGAGCACGCCGGTTGGCAGGACACCACCCCCCAGTACCACCACGCTTTGGGTGCCCTCACCACCCAGGCCATTGGGCCCCTGCTCGATGCTGTCCGGGTGGGGAAAGGCATGTACCTACTGGATGTGGCGACCGGACCGGGCTACGCTGCCGCGGCTGCCGCACACCGGGGCAGCGATGCGATCGGAACCGACTTCTCCGCAGCCATGGTGGCCCAGGCACGCCAGCTCCATCCAACGGTGGAATTTCGCGAAGGAGACGCAGAGGCGTTGCCCTTCCCCGAAGAGTCCTTCGATGCCGTTGTCATGAATTTCGGCTTGTTACACTTCCCGCAGCCCGAACGCGCACTGGGGGAGGCCCACCGAGTCCTCCGCCATGGCGGCCGGGTCGGGTTCACGGTGTGGACCAAACCCGAGGAAGCGGTAGGATTTCACATCGTCCTTCGCGCCATCGAAACCCACGGGAACATGAACGTCCCGCTCCCGCCCGGGCCGCCTTTTTTCCGGTTCAGTGACCCGGACGAGTGTCATCGCGTGTTACTCGAGGCAGGCTTCGTCACTCCGCACATCGATCAGGTGGCGCAGGTGTGGCGGCTCGACTCTCCCGACGCCCTCTATCAAGCCATCCTCAATGGAACGGTCCGAACCGGGGCCTTGCTCCGCGCGCAATCCTCTGAAGCACTGACCGCCATCCGCACGGCCATGCGGGATGCAGCCAGAGCCTATGAGCCGGAA
Source organism: Binatia bacterium (assembly GCA_046757725.1). Classification (GTDB taxonomy): domain Bacteria; phylum Desulfobacterota; class Binatia; order UBA9968; family UBA9968; genus JBHHYU01. Next base: position 1,710 of record JBHHYU010000169.1, on the reverse strand, counting down.
GGTATTATCGCATTACCCATGCCCGCAGTCCTTGCATCAGCCGTGAAACCTTAAGCCAAAATGGGTCATTCTGAAGCGACGCGGGAATCTGCCTACGGCTGGGTCGTGGTGGCCGCAGGCATGCTCATCACACTGGTCATTTACGGCATCGTCGCGTCCCTCGCTGTGTTCTTCAAGCCGTTGCTGCAGAGCTTTCAGTGGAGCCGAGGCCAGACCTCGCTCATCTGGGCAGGCAACTGGGTGACGTTCGGTGTGCTCAGCCTGCTCATCGGCCCGCTGACTGACCGTTTTGGCGCCCGGAGAACGATGCTCGTCGGGGGAAGCCTCTTTAGCCTGGGGATCCTCTTCAGCAGCCAGGCGACCTCTCTGTGGCACCTCTTCCTCCCCTTTGGGATGCTCGGCGCCGTGGGTCGAGCGGCCATGTGGACGCCGCTGGCGGCCACCGTGATGAGTGGTTTTTATGCGATGGCGGGCGTGGGGATGGCGCTTGGAGGCTTGCTCGGCGGGATACTTTACGATGCCATCGACAGCTATCAGCTATCCTTCGTCATCAGCCTTATCGCGGGCGTTGGGGCAGCCCTTATCGCCACGACCCTGCAACCACCCACTGGATCTTCGTTGAGAGAACACAAAGGAATCGAGGATCTCGCCCCAGCGTAGTATGATGGGAGCGGGATGGACGCCTAACCCGGTGTCAGAGAAAGGAGTGTGGGATGGCATTAAGATGGGACGAACGTTATGTGACGGGCGAGCGTCAGGTGGATGAGCAGCACAAGGAACTGTTTGAGTTCCTCAATAGACTGGAGGAGCAGATCCAGAAGGGAGCACCCCCCGAGCTTGTGGAGAAGACGCTACAATTCCTCGGCACGCATGCAAAAACACATTTCAGTTATGAAGAAACATGCATGATGAGGTATGGATGCCCGTTTGCTGCCCAGAACAAGGAGGCGCATACGATGTTTCTCGAGGTGTTTCAGTCATTTTGCCAGAAATTTCAGCAGGAAGGTGCCAGCGAAAACCTGCTGCGGCAGGTCCATGCCGCGGCCGAAACCTGGATGGATAACCATATTTGCCAGGTGGATGTACACCTCCGGGATTATGTAAATGCATAATGCTGGCTGCGGCTGTACACGTAAGACAATCCCCGAATAGTTTCTAGATGCTCGCTGATGATGCCCTCAAGCTACTTCCGGACGGATGGTTCTGGATTCCGGAGCACTCATCGAGAAAATGGTGTCAGATGTATTTTTTACAAAAACATCCTGTTCCGAGCGGCGCGTTTTGTCCCCCATTTGTCTTTTGAGTCATGAATATGGCGTGTGCCGGGATGCAGGTCAGGCCTTGGCGGATGCGATCCGGTCCTCGTCTCCCATTTTAACTCGCCGCCCCTGAAGGCCACCGACCGAGGTCGGTTACGCTGGGTACGTCTATGACTCGATCCTTTCGATGGGTATACCAATTTGCACATCTGGCTGAAAGATCAAGGATTGCCCTCGCAGGCGTTGTCCTCTCGGCCGGTGTAGTCTTATCCGGATGTGCCGAACGCGTTGACGACCATAGCAGAGGAAATCGTCACAATCCTCAAAAGCTATCCGAGGCCCCAATAAAAAACCTCAGTAACTCCGTTGCCTCCCCTTGGAACCTTGAACGAACATTAGCTGAAAACGATTGTGAATCTGAAGGAACTCAGAGAATGCTTGAACTAATGAG
>JBHHYU010000168.1:0-4223 GCA_046757725.1 Binatia bacterium | reverse complement strand
GGTTGAGACCCCAAGAAGGTGCTGGTAGGCGCCGCAGAGGTTATTGACTGGAATAATCGCATGAAAGGGAATGGGATCACATCGAAAGGCATTGAAATCGACTGGCCTGCCTTAATGCGTTTCAAGAGAACGTTCACGGAACCTGTTCCTAAAGGCACAGAGCAGGGGTTTGCAAGGGCCGGAATCACCACGTTCCATGGTCGAGCCCGTTTCATAGCTCAGACCACAGTCCAGGTGGGTGGTGAGACGCTGAATGCCCGGAATGTGCTCATCGCATCGGGAGCACAGCCGGCCAATCTGGCTATACCCGGAGAAGAGAATTTGACCACTAGCAATCAGTTTCTGGAGCTGGAGAAGCTTCCTATGCGGATTATTTTTGTAGGAGGCGGATACATTTCTTTTGAGTTCGCTCACGTTGCTGCTCGGGCCGGCGCACAGGTTCGGATTCTCCACAGGGGTGCCCGACCCCTCTTGGGATTTGATCCTGATTTAGTGAATCAGTTGTTGAAGGCGACGCAGGAGATCGGCATAGACGTTCAATTAAACACTGCTGTTCAAGCTATTGAAAAGGATTCCCAGCAGCTGATTGTTCAGGCTTCCAGGGAAAATGCGAAACAAACATTCGTGGCTGACCTGGTCGTGCACGGCGCGGGCCGGGTACCCGAGATAGGGGACCTGGATCTGGAGAAGGCGGGGATCGATTACGGAAAGAAGGGGGTTTCAGTCAACGAATACCTTCAGAGCGTATCCAACTTTGCAGTCTATGCGGCTGGTGATGCAGCGGCCAGCGGTGGACTGCCCTTGACGCCCGTGGCCAGCATGGAAGGGGGAGTGGCGGCGGCAAATCTGTTAGAGGGTAACCAACACAGGCCGGACTACACAGCAGTGCCGACTGTAGCTTTCACGGTCCCACCTCTCGCCTCAGTGGGGTTGCAGGAAGCAACCGCAAGGAGACGTAACTTGAAGTTCAAAACTAACCACGGAGACACCTCAGGTTGGTATTCCTCTCGAAGAGTAGGTATAAGTCACTCCGGTTACAAGGTGCTGGTTGAGGAGGAGAGTAATCGTATTCTTGGAGCACACCTGTTGGGTCCCCATGCCGAGGAGGTTATTAATCTCTTTACGATGGCGATACAATTTGGGCTTTGCTCGGACGACTTGAAAAAGGTGCGCTACACCTATCCGAGTCACTCGGATGACATCAGTTACATGATGTAAACCAGAGGATTACCAGAAAGGGTCTTAAAAGATGAAAACGCCGATATGTCCCCCATGTGGCTGCTCACTTGTCAGGTTGGGGATCACTAAAGAAAAGTCCGTTTTTTACGACCATATAGGTAGGGAATATCAGTTCTGCTGCAACGGATGTCTTGAACTATTCAAAACTGACCCGGAGAAATATCTACAAGAAATCAGCAACTTGGTTGTATGCCCGGTCTGCCTAAAAGAAAAACCAATACAATGGACAACTAAGCTGGATCACGAAGGAATGACTTTTTATTTTTGCCGTTGTCCGAATTGTGAACACGAGTTCAAAAAAAAGCCTGAGCATTTCTTAAAACGCTTGGCAGGCGTGGTAGATAAGACACATCCGTAATGGTTTATCTCCGGGTCCTATAGCTTTACCTGTATTCACCGGAGCCTCAACATTCCTGCGATGAAAATTCTTTTCGTGTGTACCGGCAATTCGGCCAGGAGCCAGATGGCCGAAGGTTTCGCCAACGTTTATGGGAAGGGGAAAGTCGAGGCATTCAGCGCGGGGATGGAGCCCAAGGGACTAAACTCCTTTGCCTTGGAGGTAATGGGGGAGAAGGGAATTGACATCCATGGGCAATACTCGAAGCCGTTCTCGGAGGAGCTTGCTCTGAAGATGGACTATGTGATCACAGTTTGTGGGAATGCAGAGGGGAGGTGCCCGCTCCTTCCTTCGAAGGTCAGGCGCGTCCACTGGCCCCTGGAAGATCCCGCCCAGGCGACTGGTTCACCTGAAAAGATCCGGGAGGTCTTCCGGCGCTCGCGCGATGAGATCGATCGTTTGGTTAAAGAGTTTCTCTCCTCGGTTGAGTCGTGAAGCGAATTCGTTCCTCAGGCAGGTGCGGGTCAGGAATAAAGCAATTGAGTCGCGCCTCCGCTATAGGAGCGCTTCACGGACCTTGCAGCAATAAAGCCTCATGCAAAAAGCAATAACACTGACCTAACGAGCAATGCGATTTGCGCAAAAATAATAATTTTCTTCTCCGAGAAAAAAGTGTATAAGGTATATTTGAATCGGTTCGTGTAGAGAGTTTAACTTATAGGCGGAGGTGGAAGGCATAAGGATTTTTGGGAACTGTGTGCAAACTGTGTTGACATTTTTTGGAGCAAAAATTAGAGTACAAATATGTTCCGAAGGGTTATAGCGTGCTCATTTGTGGTTGGTTGGTTCCTGCTTCTGGGGATTGAATTCTCAGAGGATATGGGGCTTGTCAAGTACTCTGGGCCGGATATGGACCAAGCCGTTGAATCTACCTTGGCGGACCTGGGAAAAGCGATCTCGGTATCTTCTGATGTCCCTGTCTTGAAGGCAGCAGCAAACAGTTTACCACCGACTTACATTTCAGCCTTGCCTCCCGTAAAATTGTCATTTCTATTTAGTCCTCTGAGTTCGACAAAGCTTGCCGAAAGTAAACCCAAGATTTACAGACTCCACTCAGTGCTTCTGTTCTAACTTTCGCCTTTTATTCGTTTTCCAACTCAATCCTCTCGCATAAAGCGGGAACACCATCCCCTGTTGGATAAGGAAAGGAAATTGGGGGCCTATTCCTAGAGGAATAGGCCGAAGAAACAAGACGGGACGGAGGTGGAATATGAGAAGAATCACCTGGTGTATGGGTGTGATTCTTATTGCCGGATGCGCACAGATGACCGTAGGAAGGGACTTTGAGAAGGCAAAGGTGGATCAGGTCGTTGTGGGCAAAACAACCAAGCAGGAAGTCCTCGAGATCATGGGCGCGCCAATGGAAAAAGAAGTGGAGGCCGGTCTTGAAAAGTGGATATATGTCTATCGAGTAGCCGTGGGCACTCCCAGGCCACAGTGGGTTCATTTGCTCTACCGAGGCAACATGAAAGAGAAAAGGCTGGCAATTATTTTTGATCAAGACAGCGTAATGAATATTGTGTTCTCCGAAACAACCAAGCCTTTTGATTGGAGGATCGGTTTCAATTAGAAAATTCTTCGTTCGGTTTTTTTCATCTCTCTTTTGGAGCATTTGAGGTATATGATGAAAAAACTAGCGTTTTTTACCCTTATTTTTCTTTTCTCTTCTGTGTCAATTTCCCTGGCGGCCGATTTGGGGTCGTCGTCCAGTCTTGGTGATACACTGGTATATGTGGGAGAGCATCTGGGCGAGATGATGCCCGATGATGGGAAATATCTCTTCGGGTCTGTGGTTCAAGACACTGGAGACATTTTTAAGGTCCCGTTTGAGAGTGGTGAAAACGGAATTTTCAACACAAAGAGTCTCCTCACCGGAACTCTGCTCCTTGGTAGCATCCCTGCAACTATTTATGGTCTGGACAATCGCATCCGCCGCAATGCCCGCAACATTGACGATGGGACTGCCGGCGCTCTGAAGAATATAGGCCTGGGAGTGACCCTGGGTGGTTTAGGAGCAGTTTACGGTTGGGGCGTTTATTCTCATGACGAGGGAGCGCGTCACGTCGCCTTGACAGGCGTGGAGGGAATCGGAGTGGCTTCACTGATTGGCGTAGTTGCCAAAGCTGCCTTTGGGAGAAAACGTCCGCGAGATGGCGGTGGGCCCCGGGGATTTTTAAGGGGAGGCAGTTCTTTCCCGTCCGGTAAATCCATCATGGCCTTCTCTGCGGCCGCGGCCCTGAGTGAGGGGTTTAACAACCGCTGGTGGGCGGCTATCCCAGCCTATGGTTTGGCCTCCATGACGGGAATAGGACGCATGGGAAAAGACGCCCATTGGGCTTCCGACGTCTTAGCTTCGGCTTTGATCGGAGTGGGTACCACCAAGTTGTTATTCTATTTGCATCGCAGGCGAGATTGGCCCTCGTCCCTGGCCATTGCGCCTCTGGTGACAGACGAAGGAGTCGCTGGCGCAGCCTTGACTTTCAGATGGTAACATTGCTGATGGCGGAATACTGGTGGAAGCCCAGCAGATTTGTATGGATCTAACAGTCTCCAGCATTTTCACTGGGTTTCATTTTGCCCGTTGCGG
>JBHHYU010000167.1:0-4250 GCA_046757725.1 Binatia bacterium | reverse complement strand
GGATCATGCTGATGGCGGTATTGATCGTGGTGTGGGGCGTGACGGCCTGGAGCCTGGTGAGGACACTGAAGCTTGAGGGCCGTAAGGCAGGCATCATTCGTCGAGCGGGCGACATTGAGCATTACAGCCCCAAGGCCTTACACGACCTAGAGATGTGGCTGGCTCAACATCCGCATGCGCCGGAAGCAGAGGTGGCACGTCGCCGCCTGGAGGAAACCCGTCTTCGGGTGGAGCGTACCAAACCAGCAGACCGTTTTTATCGGTGGCCTCCAATAACGTAATCTGACCCCCCTTTCAGTCCCGGACGCAGCCAGATATCCACTCGCACTCATTCTGCTCGTTAACGCTCCACTGTGCCCCTCTTCTTGTTATTTGTATATTGATATATTACAAATAGTTACTAAACTTTATATCAAGTAACTTATAGCTTAATTTCTGGCCGGGTTTTCGACATTGCCAGCATCTCTGACGGTGTCAGAAGCGTCACGGGTAGGGGATTCAAACAGGATCAGTAATTGGCGATCATATTGCATAGGGAGTCTACGATAAGACAACCGCAGCAAGCCTTTCTGGCGAAGCAGGGGGGATGACGATGCAGCTTCGAGTGTCCAGGGGACTCGGCACGATGCTCACGTGCGTGCTGGTTGTGGGGTGTGCCGCTGGCAAAGGAATCGAGCGTGACAGGGCAATGCGTGAGGAAAGACCGCCTGTGGTCTCCCGTCGGCCTGACGAGAAACCACCTATGGTCTCCCGTCCGCATGAGCAGAGACGGCCTGTGCTTTACCTCCCATTTGACGGTTCACTGGAGGAGGCAGGCCCATTTATCTTTGCCCCGAGAGCGTATGGCGATGAAGTCACGTTTGGGCCGGGCGTGAAGGGGCAGAGCGTTTTTCTCGGCGGCTCTGGGGATTGGATTAATGTGTCTCTCGACCGGCGAGTTGACATTACCAAGGGGGCAACGCTCGAGCTTTGGGTGAAACGCGATGACTGGATAAACCCGTACCGGGGTGGTTCAGGCACCCAAACAGTGGCCACGCTGAACGTGATGGGGATAAATATTCCTGCGATGGGATATCCGCAATGGGGTATCGCGGGATATGTAGAGCAGTGGGACGGTAAAACGGAAAAGGTTTCAGCGCTGACATTAGTACGGCTCAGATCGGCTGCGGGTGTCATTCGACCACACGTGTGGAACCACGTCGCCTTGGTGTACGATCCCAAATCAGCTGTTGTCAGGCTGTACCTGAATGGGCACCGTGTTGACGAAGGGAATGTCTCTATGCCTATACAGAGACATAGTCAGTCATTGCGCCTTGGCGTGTGGTCCACCCCGGCGAACCAGGCCTATCGTGGTTATATTGACGAACTGAAAATATACGACTATCCCAGGACAGCCGTTCAGATACTGCAATCATCGAAACAGTAATCTGGCGTCGATACAGTTTGACGGTGAAATGGCTCGACTCGCTCGCTGGAGACGCGGCTGGGGAGGGTGCTGAGACCGCGAAAAGGGGGGCGTCACCCGGTCCCTAGGGCCGCGGCTGAGAGCGACATGCGTTGGAACATCCTACTCCTATCCATCTGCTGTGTAGCGACCAGCTTCGCCGCGGAGCCATGCCAACGACCGGAAGAACCGGTCGATCAAATCTCGGAACAGACAGTCGACGTAACCGGCGACGCGAGACCCGACCTGATACGGCTCCACATTACAGGAAGCAGCTGCCTCACTCCGTTTCGGTGGAGCCTCCGAATCCTCAAGGATGGCACAGAGATATACCGGTACGAATCCGACGACTCGTGGCTTGACAAGTTCTTCTCGGATGAAGGGTATGTCGGCGGTTGCAGTTCTTATCTCGACTGCAAGCGGTCCTACTACTTCAAGGGAATCCTGTCTCGCCTTGTCCAACCGGCGCCCAACGACCCCGAAAGCGTGATGTGGGATCCCAGCAACAACGGCTCAATCTTCGTTGTTGCGAAAGCCTTTTTGGCAGAGAAGCACCAAATAGCTGAACGGGAAGCCGAGGCCATTGTCGCCGAGCTGGCGCAGCGACTTCGGTCGGGACAGCTCCCGGCCATACTCGTGCCGAAGTCGCCGGTTCAAAACAACTTCCCGCTTGCCTACTGCGCTGAGGTCAAACAGTTCGTTCCCGTGTACGAATGGTAAAGTAGAGAGCATTTCCGGGAACAGGAAATTGCATTAGGCTTGGCCGTGGGGTAGGGCAGCGGGAGGATGGCGGCAGGGCTTGCCTCCCCCGCTGGAGAACCGCTGGGGGGGGCGCTTGATCTTAGGAAGGGAGGGTGGCCGGACGGCAGGACCCCCAAATCCTAAGCTCCGAGCATTGGTGTATACTATCCGCAATAATTCGCGTGCTTTAATGAAAAGGGAAAGCACCGTATTTCCTCTAGTGCATCTGATGCTTGCCGTTTGCCTGCTCGGGGGTTGTCAGGAGAAACCTGCTGAAAAATCGAATGACGAGGTTGTGTGGGAGGAAACGAAATTTGTCGCAGCCTGGTCGGCCAACTTGGTTCAGAGACACCGGGGTCCTGCGAATAGCGATGCGATCGTGTCGGACCTTATACTCTCCGATAGGACAGGAAAGGCTCGGGAACTAGCAATTGGTATCGTAGGCCCGATTGTATTGTTTGAAGCTCAAGAACGGATCTTTTCTTGTGAAGCTCGAGGCGCAATTATGACTGGCAAGGCGCCGATGGTATTTAATCTTGAAGGAAACTCGTTGGAGGGGCCGGAACATCCAGGTTATTTGCGTACGTGCTTCCGAATCCAGGACTCCAGCTTACTACTCTTGCATTATGATCTCATGCGAGAAGGCAAGCCATACAGCGTGGTGCGAGTCCTCGACTTGGGGGCAAAAGTTGTGCTGGAAAAAGAACTCGACGGCCCGGCGGAATTAGAAGTCTCAGACGAAGGCAAATTATATCGAATTAACATACCGGAACCCGAGTTTCCCGGGTAGACCTCCTTTTCAATCCCTCTTTGTTGCGGGTACGCCGAGAATATGAAATTATCAATATCTGACCCTTAAACCTCCTTCACGATGAGAATGAAAGCGAGGATGTGGCTTTATACGATAGTCTTTCTGTTCGGAGGGGTCTTTGTTGGGGCAATGGGCTTTGAGGTTTTCGATACCATCGTTCCCATGATAGTTTGGTTCCTCGTATTTGCTGCAATGCAGTTTCTTATTTTTCGATGCCCTCACTGCCGCAAGCTCGCAACGATCACTCAACGGTGGGCAGCATCTCCTTTCGTTGGTGATCGCTGCCGTTATTGTAAAAGAGAATATTGAATCTAAGATGTAGTATTAGTTGATTTGGGGATGGCTCGGCTTCGCTCGCCGAGGAAAAAAGGTGTCAGGACCCTTTTTTGTTTACAAAGGGTGTGGGCACGGCTAAGCTGGCGCCCCATGGCTCGTCCGTTACGTGCAGCTGTTGGCGACGTGATCTACCATGTGTTGAACCGGGCTAATGCCGGGCTGCAGCTCTTTGAAAAAACCGGGGATTACTGGGCGTTCGAGCGGGTTCTCGAAGAGGCTCACGAACGCATCCCGATGCGGACCCTAGCGTACTGCCTCATGCCCAACCACTGGCATCTAGTACTGTGGCCACGGGGCGACGGCGACCTCTCGCGGTTTATGGCTTGGGTGACGCTCACGCACACCCAGCGCTGGCATGCGCACCATGAGACCGCGGGTCGGGGGCATGTGTACCAGGGCCGGTTTAAGTCATTTCCCGTACAAGAGGACGAGCATTTCTTGGCGGTATGCCGGTACGTGGAACGGAATCCTTTGAGGGCGGGGTTGGTGGTGCGAGCAGAAGAGTGGCGGTGGTCAAGCTTGTGGAGGCGGCTACTTGGCGCTGCGCCGACGCAGCGGTGGTTGGCGGAGTGGCCTGTCGCGGGGCCGTCGCGCTGGGTGGACTGGGTGAACGAGCCCCAGACTGAGGCGGAATTGGAGGCGCTGCGCCGGTGTGTCACGCGGGGGCAGCCCTTCGGCTCGGAGGTGTGGGCACGGCATACGGCGCGACGGTTAGGGCTCGAAGCGACGTTACGTGCCCGAGGGCGACCAAGGAAGGAGGGTAGTGTACCTGGAAAAGGGTCCTGACACCTTTATTAGTGTCAAAAGGTATTATGGGTTTACAGTTTGCGAATCTGCCAGCTTGCCGCCTTTTCCCCGCCGATATTTTCTGCTTGACAAGGGATAGATAACAGGGGTTATCCATGGGGTCCCAGCCTG
>JBHHYU010000166.1:0-4298 GCA_046757725.1 Binatia bacterium | reverse complement strand
TTAAATCCGTGTCAACCAATTTTTTTCTATCCACAGCGCTTATTTGAGGGCTAGTATGGTCCTGTAAGGTCATTCTAGAGTTCTCAATGGCTGAACCTAAAAAAGCAATTTTCTATCCGTCTGCCTTTAGGGGGTACACTCATGGGACTTTTAATCGACGGAGTTTGGCATGACCGGTGGTATGACACTCAGAAATCCGGCGGTCGATTCGTGCGCGAGGGCAGCATATTCCACAACTGGGTAACATCCGACGGCTCATCCGGCTTCAAGGCCGAACCGAACCGCTATCACCTATACATATCTTACGCCTGCCCGTGGGCGAGCCGCACGCTGATCTTCCGGAAGCTCAAGCGCTTGGAGAACGTGATTTCCATCTCTGTTCTTCACTGGCACATGGGCGAGAACGGCTGGGAATTCCGCGAGGGTGCCGGATGCACCCCGGATCACGCGAACGGCGCTAGCCGCCTGTACGAGGTCTACGTCAAGGCCAAACCCGATTACACCGGGCGGGTCACGGTGCCGGTCCTTTGGGATAAGCATCAAAAAACGATTGTCAACAACGAATCGGCAGAGATCATCCGCATGTTCAATCGGGCGTTCGATGCCTGGGGCGATGACAGCGTAGATTTTTATCCGCAGGACCTACGAACCGAGATTGATGCCATCAATGAAACCATCTATCACAACGTCAACAACGGCGTTTACAGAACCGGCTTCGCCACTTCGCAGCAGGCCTACGAAGAGGCATTTGACGCCCTTTTCGCCATGCTTGACGAGCTTGAGTCGCGCCTCTCACGCAAGCGCTATCTAGTTGGTAACCGTATTACCGAGGCGGACTGGCGCCTCTTTACCACAATGGTGCGCTTCGATCCGGTCTATTACAGCCACTTCAAGTGCAATAAACGTCGGCTGGTGGACTATCCAGATCTCTGGTCTTATACGCGGGAGCTATATCAGGTGCGGGGTGTGGCCGAGACGGTAAATCTTCACCATATCAAGGCGCACTACTACAGCAGCCATAAATCCCTGAATCCAACCGGTATCGTTCCAAAAGGGCCCGAAGTGGACTGCACCGCACCGTATGACCGTGAGCGCTTGAGTCTCGCCTCTCCGAGGTGAGCACCGCTGTGCCTCCAGGGGGCCAGCAGCACATACAGAGATGAAGGTTGGCAATGACATGGGCCTTGACGTGCGGGTGGCTCGGGATGTTAGGGGGTCAGAAGGAGGATAGTGTTATGGCAACGTTGCGCGTGAAAGGGATTGCGTTCGACATGTATGGGACAGTAGTCGATGTAGGGGCGGTGGCAGAAGCATGCAGAGAAGTGGCTCCCGACCCAGTCGCCTTCAACAGCCAGTGGCGGACGAAGCAGCTCGAGTATACTTTTCTCCGGACCTTGATGGGGAGGTACCGTGATTTCTGGAAGGTGACGGCGGAGGCCCTGGAGTTCACGATCCAGCGTTTCGGCCTACAGGTCACCCCCGAGCAACGGCAGCGCCTGATGGAAGCTTGGCTACGTCCCACCCCTTACCCCGAAGTCGCTGCGGCCCTGCCCCGACTGAAGGAGAATTACCTCTTGGCCGTCCTTTCCAACGGGAACCCGAAACTGCTCCGGACCGGTCTGGAGCAAACCGAGCTCAGGCCCCACTTCCGGTGGGTGATCAGCGCAGATGAAGTCAAGCTCTACAAGCCGTCGCCAAAGGTATATCAGCTTGCGCCGAAGCACATGCGACTGCCAAAGAGCGAGATCCTTTTTGTCTCATCGAACTCCTTCGATGTGGTGGGCTCCAAAAACTTCGGGTTCAGGGTCTGCTGGATCAACAGGACAAGTGCCCCCCTGGACCCCCTGGGGCCCAAACCTGACCTGGTCGTCAAGAGCTTTGATGACCTGGACGTGGCATTATGACGAATCCTTGAATTAACAAAAGGTGATCTTGCCCATGAGCAAAAAGGCGGTCAAATAAGACTATGGGAGGGTCAATTGGGAAAAACCTAAGGGCACTTGGCAAAGATTTCTCGGTTTAAAAAATAGGGGACAGGAGTCACAACTGGCTGAGCATTTAGGGAGGGAGCAATAATCGCTGACGTTGGTAAGGCCCCGCGTGAGATCGGGCGTGATCGATGATGCTGCTGCGCAAGTCGAACACATTGAAGGTCATGGCTTTCACACTATCTACATACATGTGACTTGATACCCTCGTTAAATAGAGATCACAAACAGCAGTTTTAGACGCTTTGATCCAAAATGCACGGCCGGAGTTTAGTGCCGTGCCATGGAAAGCGAAGCCTCTTTTGGTGGGTCTTCGCTCCCAACCTCGACGGAAGCTCGCGATCAGGAAAAAACGCTGAGAATTCCCAATATGTTGTACCGCTCCCAAAATATTGGGATTAGACAACCCCTCTGAGCCCCGCCTACAAACCCTCGAATTCCAACCATCTCTAGTCTTATCGGCCATTTAGAGTGCTCTCTAGATGGCCCTTTCGGAATTGGCACAAGGCTTGCTCATAGATTCCTCAAGGCCGCAAAGAATCAGAAAGGAAGTGAAAAGCAATGAAAACTATCAGACCGTTTTTGGCTGGGGCATTGGGACTTTCCCTTATCTTACTCTTCAGCGGAAGCCTTCATGCTGAAACCATACAAGTCACGGAGAATCTTCGCGGGGAGACAGTCCTTCTCCCCTCGTCGGCACCCTCGATAGATCGGCTCATGCTGGTCTCGTTTGCCACGATAGCCCACGAGGCAGAAATCGTGGCTGCACTGGCCACGTATGATGATCCTCAAACTATGAGGTCGGTGGATTACTTGGAGCTTTATGATGGCGCGGGGAGTCTATTGTTGGTCAGCTGGGTGGATAGATTTGGCATCAGTAGGACTGCCATGGACCTCGGACTTATACAGGAAGAGCTCTCGGGACCCAAAGGGGTTCTGGTTCTTTTGTTAGAAGGGATTCTATTATGACGATAAAGGACATTAGGGCACTGATCTAAAGAGCGAATATTCAAATATAAAAATATGCATCTAATTACCGAGAGAGGAGACAAGACAATGGCTAAACCTATTCATATCACGGATAACACCTTCGACGCGGAGGTGCTCAAGTCCGATATCCCCGTTCTCACCGACTTCTGGGCGAAATGGTGCGGACCGTGCAGGACGATCGGCCCCATCCTAGAAGAAATCGCCGAGGAGTACGACGGCCGGCTAAAAATCGCCAAGGTGGATGTGGATGAGAATTGCATAGCGGCAAGCCGGTATGGCATCCAAGGCATCCCTACCTTGATGCTATTTAAGGACGGACAATTGATAGAGCGGCTAGTGGGCGCATTGCCGAAGGAGCAATTGCTATCGCACATCCGGCCCCATCTGTCCAAAAACTAGTCACGGGTTACCGTGCTCAGAGGAAAAACGAGTAAGCATAGCTGCGAGATAAGTCTACCTGATTATCATGGTGCAAGATCTACCCTCTTTCTATACCAGGCCGATAGCATTGGAAAAGGAGAATAAACCATGCTTCGTATTACGAAAGTGACTGAAAGCCCTTCACTCGTCACTATGAAGCTGGAGGGCACGATCACAGCAGACTGGGTCTCCCTCTTAGAAAAAGAGTGCCTGAAGTTTATGGAGAAAAATCGAAAGGTGGTATTGGACTTCTCCGAGGTGACGTTTGTCGATCGGCGCGGTGTGGAGATGCTGGGTAAGATGCCGGACAAAAAAATACGGGTCATCAACTGCTGTGCTCTGATCAAGGATCTACTAAGAGGAGGACGAAATCGATGAATGCGGTGACCAAAGCGCTCTCTACGGGACGACTATTGCTCTCTTCCGTGGAGGAGAAGGCAATGAAGGAGGAGTTCGAGCGAGTCGCGCTTCCCCAGCTCTCCCATCTCTACACATCGGCCTTTTACCTCACCAAGGCCAAGACCGAGGCCGAAGATCTCGTCCAGGAGACCTATCTCAGGGCCTTTCGCTTCTTCGATAAATTTCAACCTGGGACAAACTGCCGGGCCTGGCTCCTATCCATCCTGCGAAACCTCTTTATCAACCGCTACCAGCAGAAAAAGAGAGAGGCAGAGAGGGTGGATTGGAAGGAGATCGATCAGGTTTACGAGTCGATGGTGGAGCAGGGAGAGAAGGCAGAGAGGGAAAATCCGGAGGGCTTCTTAATCTCTCGGCTCATGGATGAAGAGGTGGAGATGGCTATGAGGGAACTGCCCGAGGAGTACCGCACGGCCATTGTGCTGGTCGATATTGAGGAGTTGAGCTACGAGGAGGCGGCCAAGGTGATGGAGTGTGCCACTG
>JBHHYU010000165.1:0-4298 GCA_046757725.1 Binatia bacterium | reverse complement strand
CGACCCCCTTCACCGCGGCCCGCAGGATATGGGCGTCAGTCCCCTCGGCCATCCCTTCGCAGAAGCGGCGGTAATCAAAAGTACAGAAAGAGTGCTCCCGGACATCGTAGCGTTCCGTACGGGTCGAGGTGTGAATCGCTAGAAAGGACTGAACTTGAAGCACGCTGTCCATCAGGCCCAACCGCTCTGGAACGCCCAAGAGCGTGCCGCACGCCGAGGTCTGACCCTTGCCAATCGGCTTTGGGTCAAGCAGCAGAACCCTTCTCCCCCTAAGCTGGCTCGCGATAGCCAGTCCCGCAAAACTGTGGCCAGCAATGATGACGTCATACTTCACGAAAGGCTCCCTTCCTCGTCCGTCCTATGTCCCCAGCACAACATACGAACAGGAATTATTCGAATACGAAGTTTCTTCCCAAAAAAAATCAATCTCCAAGCCCGGCAACCGCCTTCCCCAAGAGCTGGAGCAAGCCATCCTGCTCCTCCGGGTCTAAGGCGTCCATCATGCCAATAATCAATCCCATCTCTGCCTCCAGGCATTCCTGGTAGACGTGCTCCCCCTTTTTGGTCAGCTCGACGAAGACCGAGCGCCGGTCCACATCACTCCGGTACCGCTTGATGCATCCTTTTGCAACCAGCCGATCCACGATCCCGGTCATGCTACTCAAGGGGAACCCACACTCTTTGGCGAGCTCGGTCATCATGCACCGTTTCTGCCGGCCGAGCGCCTCACAGGTGAGAATCTCACTATTCGCCAGATCGGCAGCCACCCCCTTTGCCACCGGCCTCATGTAAAGGCGCTTGGCCAGGACTCGAATGTACGTGTCGAGCAACATCAGCTTGTTACGCGCGGTTCGCTTCGCCATATCATTCCATTACGAATATTTCGTTATCGAACTAAGTATGAATGCTCGATCTGCTCGTGTCAAGTCTTTTTTTCGTCCAGCCGACTAAGAATCTTACTCTTCTTCCTCCAGATATTTGTCCGGCGCCTTCTCGAAGGCCTTCTTACAGGCCTGCGCGCAGAAGTAGTAGGTGGTTCCCTCGTAGACCGACGTGGCCGCCGCCTTCGTCTCGTCCACCTCCATGCCGCATACCGGATCTTTCACCATCCCTCTTTCCTCCTTATGTCCTGATCTCTTCGTCCTTCATCAAAGGAGACGTATGAGCAGTGTGATTCTTACAACACCTCGGAATCGAAGGAGCATACCCGGCGCCCCACCGCATCTTTTTTGGGCATCTCAGCACGTGTTTATTACCCCAAAAGATTCAGGAGCTCCCGGACGGCCTCTTCCCGTTTCTGATAATTTCGCTCCCGCAGTGCCTTGGTGACGCAGGCTTCGAGATGAGCGTGGCGGAGGTCCCGCTTGAGCTTTTCGATGGCCCGCTGGATCGCGAGGATCTGCTGGAGGACGTCGATGCAGTACGCTTCCTCCTCCATCACACGCACGACCCCCCGGATGTTCCCCTCGATCCTTCGCAGCCGGGTCAGGGCTTCTGCTTTGTCCATGCTTCGTCTGTATTCCTCTTGGCGTTATCAGTTCCTGCGTGTTGCTTCCCATCAACGCAATGGACGTGCCACCAGGGAACCCTTGGGAGTGAAGCGCGCTAACCCATTGGCTCATCGACATTTCTGAGCGTTGAAATCCTGCCTGGCCAGGGAAGAGACCTCGAAGAGTGGGACATTCCCTCCTCTTTGTTTGCGGGTGCCATGGGCATGACCGCTACCGCACCCCATCCACGCGTGTCCTCGGGACAAGAACCAGACGACCCGATCCCCAATGCACTCCCTGCATCTCCCTCGATGTCTGGGAACTCTCTGTCCTTCCGCCCTTCGAGTGCTGATACCTGTAAAGCCAGGTCGGGCGGATTGGACGAAGCCAGCCGGATACCCCTATCCTGCAAGATCAATTGCCCGATCCCTGGGGCCAGCCACTCTCGTCCTCCGACAATTAGGACTGAGGTGCCGGGAAGGCTCTGGCGAATGGCCCGGACAACCTTGACATCCTCTTGCTCCCGCGCCTCGCCCGGCGTAGGGTCGTACAGGATCACGTCTGCCTGGCGGCAGGAGGGACAGGGAAACCCCGCGAGAAGCAGACACCTGCCTCGCCCATCTTTTTGCTCGAAAATGCCGGGACACCTGAACACCGCATGTTGTCGGTGTTTGAGCCATGTTCCATAGAGCCGCTGCATCTCCTCGTCTCGTTCTAACAGCAGTACCACCATCCCACTTACCTCCTTACTTCCTTTGGTGCTTCCTTTATTCCTCAGTGATCACCGCCGGCTTACCGTCGCTACCAACCCGTTCACGGCCAGGATGATCACCTCTTCTCCTTTCGCGATCGGCTCAACGCCCTGAGCAGACCAGAGTTCGTCCCGGTGCCGGATGACCCCATCGGGGTTGAGATCCTGAAGCACCTCTGCCTCCTTGCCGACCACATCGTTGAAACCCTGGCCTTTTACCGGTAGACAAGGTACACCTCATCAAAAGCATCTCTCCCTTCTTTCATAAGAAGCGCCAGTTCTCCAAGAATCATAGGCCAGTAACACTCGAGGTAGAACTCAAATTTCTTCCACATGCCCGTAACCTCCAAGCGCATTGCCGATCCGCGCTTGTCTGGACCGGAAGGCGCAATGCTGTCACAACGACGAAGTACGAGAAGGCAGAGAGGGCGAATCTTAGTGACAGCCACCCTTACTCGAAATCGTCTTTGCTTCCGCTTCTTTTTCCGAGCTTTCTTTGTGGCTGCCGAGCGAGTGGCCGCCGCCGCACCCCATCCCGCCGTGCCCTCGGGACAGGAACCAGATGAACCCGATTCCGAGCAGAATCCACAGCCAGTTACTCGCTAACCATTCCATGATCGCTATCTCCTTTCCCTCCCTGCACCCACCCGCTGTATTGGGTCAGAGCATTTCTGTGCCCGCGGCAAGACCAGACAAAATGCTGGGCACCTAGCGCTTGCCGGAGGCCGTAAAGATATCCAGGAGCTCCCCGATGACCCGTTCGCGGCGCGCATCGCTCTGGTCCTGCATGGCCTCCTTCACGCAGCTTTGGAGATGACTTTCCAGGAGATCGCGGTTCAGCTTGTCAATGGCCCGCTTGACCGCCAGGGTTTGATGGAGGATATTGATGCAGTAGGTATCCTCCTCCATCATCCGCACCACGCCCCGGATGTGCCCCTCAATCGTTTTAAGCCGCTTCAAGCCTTCTTCTTTTTTTTTATCCATGCCTCCCCCCAGATCTCTTTTGCGGCTTGTCGCTTCCGATTGTGCATCTATATGATGGGGGGCAACGTACGTGCCAGCGGTGATCCCTTGTTAGTGGATCGTTCTAACTTATTGATTTGCCAAATTTTCTGCGCTCAGAGGTGTTTTGCGGATGTAGAAGCGATCGCGAACGCTGGGACATCCCCTCCCCAGGGGGAGGGGTAGGCATCCCCTTAAGTAGCTGGAATTTCACGTTCAACGAAATGGGACATGGGTGCCTCGCTGGGACATCTTTACCCTACCCTCGCAGGGTATACATCGCCCACCCATCCAGTGCGGGATCCTTTTCAGAGTACATGCCCTCCGGCTTTGACCTTTTCCCTCAGGGGCGTAACACGTTCCGTCGGCATTGTGCTCACGTATCGCTGTCCTCAACACGGTCTCTCTCACCGTCATCGGAAGCTCCTGCGCCACGAATAGGGACAGGCTCCTGAAAATCCAATAACTCGCCTCGCTCCAATGCAAGCTGGCGCTGCTAGCTCTATTCGGGGTCCTACGCTACGAGTTCTTCACCTCTTGCTTTAAGCGAATCTTGACGACCGGCCCAAGATCAAAAACTGAGAGAATACCGTCTCCTTCTCTCCCCGTGGAGCCATGTTCTGCGATTTCGTCCACTACCTTCTCTACCTGCTCCTCGTTCACAATCGCCTCCAATTTGTGGTGCCCGCCGTGAATCAGGGGCTCATAGAGGCGCCATTGCTCGCCATAACCGCGCACGGGATATATCGTGCACCCGGTGACACCGATGATTTTCAATTGGTGCGCAATAGCTTCGACTTTATCCGATCGGACTACCGCCCATATCATTTTGTTCATACACGTCTCCTTTTAATCCCCTGTCACGCCCAGGAACTCACCACGTTCGATGGCCAGTTGGCGAACGAACACCTCCTCTTTTTCCCATCCGTACTTCATGTACAGCACAGGAACCACCAGCATATTGAGGAAGGTGGAGGTGACGAGGCCGCCAAGGATAACGTAGGCCATGGGCCGCTCCAGCTCCTTGCCCGCGATGTCGCCGAAGAGGAGGGGGA
>JBHHYU010000164.1:0-4389 GCA_046757725.1 Binatia bacterium | reverse complement strand
TCCTTCGGGGAACGGTTTCTGGAGAACGGCTACCAGATCCCGGGTACGATGGATGGTGGGATGGTAGAAAAGATCAAGCTTGGCAACGTCAGCCTCGATCTCGTCCATAACTACTTTGCCGTCCGCCTCCGCGGAAATTTCTACCGCCAGTTCGACTTCGACGAACAAAACGACGCGAAGGACACGAAAGAGCTTGCCTTTCCCGAAATACTCAATGTCTTCTTCGCCGGGACCCTCGCTGAGAACGTGGGCACTTTTATTGAAATGGAGGGAAACTTCGAGGAGGAAAAGGTGGAGTTCGAGCGGGGCATGCTCACCTTCAACAACCTCTTGCACAACTGGGTCGGGTCCAATGTTGCTCACCTCCGCATCGGAAAATTGGATCCGTCCGCCTACTTCTCGTTTCCCACCCACCGGCAGCAGCTGCTCCCGGTCGGGCCCGAGTTAGAGGGCGATATGCTCGTCCGCCCACCGCTCGTCCCCAATGCCGGGGTGGCCAAGTTCTTCGGGCTGAGCAATAACCATGGGGATCCGATCCTGCCCTTAAGGCCCATCCTCTATCATACCCCCGCCACCTTTGCTCTCGATGTACATGGTCGCCCCTTTGGCGAGATCTTTCTGTACCAGGTCGGCATCGCGAACGGGGCGGATGAAGAGGAGGGCGACTTTAACCAACAGAAGGATATCTACGTTATGGGACGGCTGGACTGGGCGCGTTCCGAGCTCTTCTCTGCCAACGTCTCCGCCTTTTACTACTTCGGGAATAATTCGGCCAAGGTCGCAGACGAGACGGTAGACTGGAACCGGTACGGCATCGGGGCCAACGTCCGCTGGCGGATGTTCGATCTGTATGGAACCTTCATCTGGGACGATATCAAGGACCTTTCTCCCGCCACTAAGGCGATCTTCGATAACAAAGCTTCCGGCCTTACCGTGGAACTGGACACGATCGTCACGAACTGGTTGCTCGCCTCGGTGCGGTACGACTATCTGAACGCTGGCGGATTCTTCGCCATGAAGCAGAATAATTCAGTCCTGGGGTTACAGCTGAAGTTCTACCCGTGGGATAATATTGGCCTGTATATCCGAGACGATATCAACCTCAGGGGTGCAGCGGATAACCCGATCCAGAACCTGCGCAATACGTTCCTGGTCGGGGTGGACCTGGCCTTTTAGCGGAGGGAAACAATGAAGAAAAAGATGCTAACGGGAAGTCTTACCTTCGCCGCTTTTTTCCTCCTTCCCGTGACGGCTTGGGCTATCAAGCCACCGGAGACCCCAGAACAGGTGGCCCGTGGCAAGGCAATCTATGAGCGATCGTGCATCTTGTGTCACGGGGCGGATGGAGAGGGGGACGGGCCGGCGGCCTTTTTCATCGCCTCCTACGGGGCTCCCCGGCCGCAAAACTTCAACACGGATAACTTCAAGTTACGCTCGACCCCCTCCGGGATGCTCCCCACCGACGATGACCTCTTCAGGATCGTGACGAGGGGGGTTCCTGGCTACATGCCCACCTTCGCCGGGCTGACCGAAATACAAAGATGGCAAGTGATCTACTACGTTAAAAGCTTTAACCCAAAGTTTAAGACAGCAAAACCGGAGCGTTTTGAAATTGAAATAGGTGCGCCTCACCTGCCGACGCACGGACATATCACCATCGGCCGGCAGCTTTACGTGGACGCCGGATGTGGTGAATGCCACGGCGAGAGCGGCAGAGGAGACGGGCCGTCTGCGCCGGACTTGGAGGATTACCGAGGGCTTCACATGCCGGTCACAGATCTCACCAATCCCACGGATTTTAAGAACGGCAACACCCAAGAGGACATCTACCGCAGCATCATGACCGGTTTCAATGGGACTCCGATGCCCTCTTACGCCGACGCCTTTGAAGGAAGGAAGGACGACGTCTGGCACCTGGTCCATTACATCATGTCTCTATGGAGATGAGAAAGCTCCTCGCGGTGCGGAGAGGTTGCAGAGTTGGCGAGGATCCCGTGAGGCCTTCACTTTCTTCCCCACAGCTGACCCCCCCTTTCCGCTCAACTCGGGACAGAGGCTCCCAATGCGGGGATGAGCGAATGACGCCCGCCCCGCCTCCCTGTCCGGCGATGCGATCTGGATCGCTTCTGCTGCAAGAGCAGCAGCGTTTGGCCCGTGACCTCCATAGTGACCAGGCCCAGCCAGTTGGTCTCCTTACATCTGTCCCTCATAACACGATCTTCGTCTTGCCTATTTTGACCTTGGGGCAAAGGAGCCGCAAATGCGCGATTCGCAGGCTTGCCCACGGAGAGAAAGCATTGGGGGGGCTCTCCTTATCAGCTCAAGTGGGCCAGTGTGGGCTGCATTGAGGGAACATCTTGTGGAGCTGCGCAGGGTGCACGAGCATAGCCCGTTCGCGAATAGCGCCACAGGGCTCCTGGATTGTTGAGCCAGAATAGGGGGGTAACTGAAGTGAGCCGGGTGAAGTGTGGACTTTTGCTAGCCGTGCTCGGTGCTTTCGTTGGCTGCACCCCGCTTCCGCCGGGCTCACTCGATCCAGCAGTCGCACTGTCTCCAAGCAAAGACAAGAATGGCAAAGCGTCCCCTTTGAAATCATCCAAGACGGTGAGCACTGAAGTGTGGGTTGGTCGGTATCGGGACAGCCGGGGCGAGGGGGAGATCGAATTTTCCCTCGTGCGAAGAGCAGCGACCCTGTACGGGGTCTGGCAGCTCGGAACCGGGGAAGGTGGGCCAGTGAAGGCGAGCATCTGGGAGGATGGGGAAACATTCGCATTCCGGATGGAGAACACGGCACCGGAGTGCCCGGGGCTTTACAAAGGACACGGAAAGCTGGGGAAGAAAGCCATATTCGGAGTGTACGAAGGGAAAGATTGCAAGGGGAAGGTCTCGGACGGGCATCTTGAACTTAGGTTGAGGTAGTTACGCGGCAAGAGGAGTGTTGCTTTTTATTATTATTTTTTGTGCATCCTCATTTAGTGCAGTTGGTGAGATCTCATTACGAATGAGCCCTTGATACCGCGCGTGGGCGGCTTAAAGCATCACGAACAGGGGCGCGAAGACCGAGGAGATCCCAACGAAGAAGGCCACCAGAGGTATCGAGGCCCAGGCAGATGCCCGGGAACTCGGGTTCACCCTCCGCCGGAACGAGTCCTTAAATGCAGGTCCCGAGTTCCTAGAGCATTCGGTGGGACGAGTTTGTTAAGCGAACGAAGCAAGAGCACTTGGAGCGAACCCTGCGACGCGCTACGGGGCAAAGGTAAAATCAACCTTGGAATTGCCCTTCGCTTTAACGGTCAGTTGCGTCTCCTTTTTCCCCAGTTTTTCATGCCAGGCCGTCACCGTATAGGTCCCCGGAGGGATCCCTGTGATCGCATAGGTTCCAGCTTCACCGGTGATGGCAAAATATGGATGGTCGAGCACGATCACCCACGCGTTCATCCAGCGGTGAACATTGCAGCTTAACTTGACGACCCCTTCTTCGGCCAGGGTACGGGAGATTGCCCCATCCCAATGGGAGAGGGGCAGGGCAAGATTGAAAATGGGTTGGCTGCCCCGAAACGCGTGTGTGTTGTGAAAGATTGGATCTCGGTTTTCGATTTCAAGCTTGGTCCCCTGCCGAGCCACAAGGACATGGGGGATATAGCGTCCCCGCTCGTAGGCCACCCTCTGCTTGAGAACGGGCCAGCGCTTTCCCTGCCGAATGCCCTCAATCGTGATAACCACGTTCCTGATGCCACCCTGCCTGGAGACCAGCAATCGTTCGTCGGGAACGGTCTCGCCCAAAACGCCCACATCCTTTGTTAACGACACGACATGCGGTTGGGGGACCGATCCCTGAAATCGGACCACCCCGGTGATCGTTGCCCCGGCTTCCACCGATCCTTCGTCATACGCCCAGGTGGTCGATGGGCCGATCAGGATCAATCCACCGAGAACGTATAGGAACCCCTTCCATAACGAAGTCATTCCATCCCTCCCGGAGCAGTGCAGGCTATTTATTCTGCGTAGAACCCGCCCTCTGCGCCTCTGACGCACTCTCTCTCGACCCACGTTCCCAATCTCCTCTCCTTGAGAAATCTCTAACTCCAGAGCGCGCCACCAAATCGCTCCCCATCACCTCCTCTCCTCGGTCCTGGCGGCCACCGGGGATGCCTCCACCTCGGCAAGCAGGCTCAGCTGCCAGTGCTATCATTGGTCACATTCCTGCGTGTTAATATGGTCCGATGGTTCTTCGGGAGCAATGACGGCGGGCAGGTATAGCTATGATCGAAATCAGAGTGTCAGGGAAGCCACACCATCTTCAGCGCTCAGAGCGTCCACGAGAAGGCCCGAGAGCTGGGGATCACCCTCCGCCGGACCGCGTCTTTGAACGCGGATTCCGAGTTCCTG
>JBHHYU010000163.1:0-4403 GCA_046757725.1 Binatia bacterium | reverse complement strand
CCATCCTAGCACCGGAGGGGAGGGAGTTCAACGGGCGGGGCGACTATCGGGTTTCGGTATGCCGGGGGGCGGAGCCGCTCCGTTTCGCTCGCGGTCCGGCCAGAGATTCCCTTCCGGGCCGGGGTGGCCGTCGCGGCCTAGAGAGGTGGCGAACCTCCTACTCCGGGAAGTTCATCCGCCGCAGCAGGTCCTGGAAGCGCAGCGGTTGGCACCGTGCCCCCTAGTTTTTCTTCTTGACTCCCCCACTCCATGACAGCACAATGCGCCCAACGCGAGAGAGAGCACAGCCTTCGTGAGAACCAACCGAAACATAACCAAGCCAAACCAAGCCCCACATGAGGGAAGGTATGAATCCCATTTAGGTTCTAGTTCCCTTGAAGATTCAAGACGGTGGCCGATGGGTGAAGAGAAGAAGTCAGGACGGATCTCGAGGCGAGATTTCATTAGGGCAGCCGGAGTAGGGGCGCTGGCCGCCGGGATCGGGACCAATATCAGCATCCTTCACGGGTCAGAAGATCTCTTGGATCAAACCAATATCGATCCCAACGATCCTAGATTCCGACCCATGCTGGAGGAATTACAGGGCAACATTCTCTCGAGCCATGGACGGGACCATAGCCTTCATATTTTCCTGCAGTTCAACTCGGATCCGGATACGGCTAAGAAGTGGGTCCGGAGTTTTGCTAGAAACTACGTTACATCCGCCAAGAAACAGGCCAGCGAAGCGGACCGCTTTCGACACGAAAGAACTTCAGGCGGTCTGTTTGCCAATTTTTTTCTGTCCGCGCGAGGTTATGTAGCGCTGGGATTTTCTCTTCAAACAATCCCAAGTGACCGGAGCTTTCTCAGCGGCATGAAAAGTAATGGCACGCGTAGCAAACTAAACGATCCGGAAGTCAGCAACTGGGAAGAAGGCTTTCAAGATGAAATCCATGCATTGATTCTGCTGGCTGATGACAGCAGAGAAAAGCTGGACCATGAGGAAGGCATAATCCGCGAGGAGGTGGAGAAGGTTGCCAATGTGCTGACAGTGGAGGTCGGAAACAGGCTGAAAAGGAATGGGCAGGGAATCGAACCTTTTGGCTACGCGGATGGAATCAGCCAGCCTCTGTTTCTGAAAGGTGCCATTGAGCGTGCAAAAAGCCACGGAACCAGTAAATGGGATCCGTCTGCCCCGTTGGCCCTTGTTCTCCTAGAGGACCCCGGCGGTCCGACCGGACACAGCTTTGGGACTTATCTAGTGTACCGGAAACTGGAACAAAACGTGGCTGGTTTCAAGAGACGCCGGCGGACACTTGCCGAGAAACTCGGAATAGATGAAGAACTGGCGGGAGCTCTTGCCGTGGGACGCTTCCGAAATGGAACGCCGGTTGCACTCCAATCCACGCCAGAATTGGAAAACATTTCAAATAATTTCGATTACGCTGACGACAGGGACGGAACAAAATGTCCTTTCCATGCTCACATAAGAAAGACAAACCCTCGGGGTGACAGTCCTGATGGCGTACGTGGAGAGCGACGCCATCGTATTGTTCGTCGTAGCACTGCTTTTGGGGCACAGAACCTGCCGTTGGAGCCAACGGAGGGTGTTGGGCTGCTCTTCATGTGCTATCAAAGCAGCATTGTCAAGCAGTTTGAGTTTATGCAGAGCTCATGGGCAAACAAACTTCACTTCCCGCGGCAGAACACTGGTCTTGATCCCATAGGTGGCCTCGGGGAGCAGTTGACGGGCGGACAGTTGTGGCCCAGAAGGTGGGGCAGCGGGCTGGATTCGAATGATCTAGTGCACTTCGATTTTTCAGGTCTTGTTTCTATGAAGGGTGGGGAGTATTTTTTTTCCCCCAGCATCGGATTTCTCAGGCAAATCGAGTAGCGAGAGAACAATCCCTATACCGTGACATGGGGAGGAGGCGTGATGGCAGCAGAAAAGGGTATGCGGGCACGGAAGAACAATCCACACGTTTTCTGGGCTTGGACCCTGATGGTCGCAGTGCTTGCCCTGTTGCCAGCCTATGAGGTTTCATACACGGCAGCGAGCGACGACAACTTGGAGAAACGAGAGAAGGGGGATTGGTATACGC
The DNA here is from genome assembly GCA_046757725.1 of Binatia bacterium. Taxonomy (GTDB): domain Bacteria; phylum Desulfobacterota; class Binatia; order UBA9968; family UBA9968; genus JBHHYU01. Next base: position 2,322 of record JBHHYU010000163.1, on the reverse strand, counting down.
CTCCGCTCCCTCCACTTCACGACCGGATGCAGGCTGTACATACGGTTTTGTTGCCAAACGGCATGGTCCTGATAGTCAACGGCAGCAGCAATCGCAATAGAATTGAAGATGACAAAATATTGGATGGGGTTGACGTAACAGACTATGCGACTGTCAACAACACAGCAATTTTCGACCCAGAGGCACCACCGGGGAATCATGGTTTTACGCGCATTTCATCGCCAGCCACGCCCGACGAGGATGGTGATTCTACCGATCTTTTCTGCAGCGGCCATTTGCACCTTTGGAACGGAAATGTTCTGTTTGTGAGCGGAACCCGGCTGTACTATCCGCCCGAATCCTTCCGTGGTCATAAGAATGCGGTGGTGTTCGACTGGGAAAATATGACCTGGCAATCGGCGGGCAGAACCAGCGATGGGCATTGGTATCCCACGCTAGTACCGCTGTTCGATGGGCGGATTGCAGTTTTCTCTGGGTTTTCTTATGATGCACCAGTCAACAGCCCACTCGTGGAATTCTACGATCCGCATCAACCTGCAGGGGAAGCATGGACTGCGGTGAATATAGCAACACTGCCCAACGGCCCTTTCACTTCCACAATAGGCAAAGGGCCGACGAACCTCGACTTCATACAATTCTATCCACGGATATTCCCGCTCTCCGATGGTCGTCTGTTCATTACCGGTGACGGCGCAGGTGCGGGAAACATGGAAAGCCAGAATTCCTATCTCATGTCTATTTCGCCGAACAACGGCGATCAACCTCCCGAGGTGTCATTCAGTTCTGGGCCACGGAGAAAGGGCAAAGTTAGGGCGTACGGCACAGCCGTGGTTGATCCGAACTCGACCAACGGCGATATTCTGCTCATCGGCGGGCAGGAGGGTAGCGCTGACATCAACCATGGACCGGGCATGTATACCATTCCCAGCGAATATGTCAGGGCCGACCTGGAACGTGTGCGGGTACACAACTCGCCTGACGACTGGTCCGTGGAACTTACAAAGAACTTTCTGGGGGATGAACCAGAAGATGTCCGTATCATGCATTTGGCTGTGATTCTCCCCACGAAACAGATTCTGGTAATCAATGGAGGTAATTACTCCTTCCACCGCCCCGTATATCATCCCCTGCTTTTAACCCCAGATCCTTCTGCTCCTGGGGGCTACCGCAAGAAGCGCATGAAGGCTGCCAATCAACCGCGACTCTACCACGGCGCCGCCCTGCTCTTGCCCGATGGACGCGTCTTTACCGCGGGCGGCAATGCAACACGCGCCGCTAGGAATCCAGATGATGGCTCTGTCAATCTTTTGGTCAAGCGCAGTCCGGAGGGCGTCTTTCAGTTTGCTCAGGAAGGGGAGTTTGTAATTCCAGCCGAAAACTGGCAGATCGAAATATTCAGCCCGCCGTATCTTTTTATCCCCGGACCGCGACCGGAGATAACTCAAGCGCCGGAAGTCGTGGACTACGGCGAATCGGCAAGCCTCACAGTGAAGGATGTGACATCCGAAGCTTCCCTAGTCATGATCAAACTTGGCTCGGTCACCCATGGATGGGATAACGGGCAACGACTTGCAGACTTAGAGTTCTCCCAGGACCTGGACACAGGCGAAGTTACGTTCACGGCGCCGACCAACCCTCATACCAATCCGCCCGGTTACTATATGCTGTTCTACGTAAATGGCGAGGGCAAGCCTTCCCGTGCGGCCATGATACGGCTTGGCGGGACACCGCCTTCAAGGGTCCCCTGAGAGGTTATCGAAAGTCATCGCAAGCTAAGAGGGCAGACATCATGATGCGTGAATTCATTCAACGATCCGGAGAAGCCCAGGGATTGTGAGCAGAGTTCTGATCGGAGCTATGGCGGTTTTGCTGGCGACCAGCCTGCTGCTGGCGCATGGTGCCAAGCCCTGGCCGGTGCCAGACAAGGCCAAGAGGCGCAAGAACCCGGTGGCGGCCACGCCGGAGTCGGTCAAGGAAGGGGCACTGCTCTACTCGGGGAATTGTCTCGTCTGCCACGGTGCAAAGGGGGACGGAAACGGTCCCCAGGCAGGAAAACTGCCCCGCAAGCCGGCGGACTTCACGGACTGGAAAAAAATGAACGACATGACCGACGGTGAGATCTTTTGGAAGATGAGTACGGGGCGTGACCCCATGCCTTCGTTTGTGGAAAAGCTGAGTGAGGAGCAGCGCTGGCATCTAGTAAATTACCTGCGCACGCTGGCCAAACAATAGCGGCGCGAGGGCGCTGCTGTGTCAAGAGGATTGTTTTTCCCCCACCACCTGGAGGAGTTGGTTGCCGACCGAGATGACGTCGCCGTCGCG
>JBHHYU010000162.1:0-4865 GCA_046757725.1 Binatia bacterium | reverse complement strand
TGACGTCCACACGATCGCTGAGATCCAGGAGCGGCTCGCAAAAAAAGCCGCGGAGCTGCCCAAGGGGAGCTGGATCGTAGCTCAAGGAAGTCCCATGCAGGACTTCCGCATCAGGGACAAACGGTTCCCCGACAAGAGAGATCTCGATAGGGTCGTACCGGACCATCTCGTCTCGATTTCTTTCGGTGCTCATATCACGGTCGGAAACACCAAGGCACTTGAGCTTGCAAAGATCGACTCGCGTACGCCGGACCCGGCAGGGGGACACATCCGGCACTATCCCGAGACCAGAGAGCCCACGGGGCTCCTGAAAGAACGCGCCCAGCTCATCCTCCGCAAGGTGACGCCGCGTTTCAACGCAGAGGAGCTTAAGAGCGGCATCGTCTACGCGGTGAATCAGTGTCTCCAACGCGGAGTCACAACGATCCACGATGTTGTCAAGGATGGCGCGTCGGTTCGCGCTTATCAGGAGTTGGTCAGGGAAGGCAGTCTCCATATGCGCGTGAGCCTGCTCATCCGCGTTATCGAATCCGACATGACCGCTAAGAGTCTCATCGAGCTAGGGCTCCAAAGCGGCTTCGGGAGCGAGTGGTTGAAGATCGGCGGGACCAAGATGAGCATCGACGGCGGTATCACGGGCTGCAACGCTTCCTTCTATGAGCCCTACGACGACGATCATCACAACTGCGGTCTCATTCGGATCCAGCAGGACGAGCTGAACGAAACGGTCCTGAACTGTCACAAGGCGGGCCTTCGCTGCTGCGTCCACGCTATCGGGGACCGCGCCTTCGACATGGCTCTAGATGCCTACCAAAGCGCTCTGGAAAAATTTCCCCGTAGCAACCACCGCCATCGCATTGAGCACATGGGAAACTGGCTTGCCAGCAAGGAACGTATGGAGCGCCTGGTACGCTTAGGACTCATCGCGATACCCAACATCTCCCTCGCATACTTTACAGGGGAGTCGATCCGAAACTCCGTTGGCGAAAAACGCATGGCACAAGCCTTCCCTTTCAAGACGCTGCTGCGCAACGGCGTAACCATCGCCGGCGGCTCGGACTCCCCCGGCTATTGGCCGACGGATGCGCTACGCGATATCTCCGTGTGTGTCTCGCGCAGGATGCTCTGGGGCGAGCAATGGATTCCCGATGAGGCCTTGAGCCTCCAGGAGGCCTTCGCCATGCATACCACGACGGCGGCTTACGCAGGATTCGAGGAGAAGGAGAAAGGAACGTTGGAAGTTGGAAAACTAGCGGACATCGTAGTCCTAGCCGAGGACCCGTTTGATCTACAGCCCGACAAGGTCAAGGACCTTAACGTGGAGATGACCGTGGTAGGAGGCGAGATCAAATATCAAGCGTAAAAGGATGACTCTAACGCCAGCGGCTCAGTTTCGGATCGAGAAGGTCTCGTAACCCGTCCCCTAGGAGATTGATCCCGAGAACGGTGATAAAGATAGCCATGCCGGGAAAAATCGTAAGCCAGGGAGCCCGGTACATATAGCTTCTACCTTCGCTCAGCATAGAGCCCCAAGTGGGGATGCTGGGAGGGACTCCCAACCCGAGAAAGCTAAGGCTGGCCTCGCTTATGATCACGAGGGCCATGGCAAACGTAGCGATAACCATGACGCTCGGAAGGGTGTTGGGCAGTACGTGTCTCATGATGATGTAGAGGTCTCTGCCCCCTAGAGCACGCACCGCTTGGACAAAGTCCCGCTCCTTAAGAGACAAAACTTCACCGCGAACCACACGGCAGTACTGCACCCAGCGGCTCAGTACAAGGGCTAGAATCAGATTATAGAGACCCTGGCCAAGGAAGGCCATGATGGAGATCGCCAGGAGAAGGAATGGAAACGCAAGAAAAATCTCTGTTGTCTTATTGATAACCTCGTCAATTGAGTTTCCAAAGTAGCCCGCCACCGCCCCGAGGAGACAGCCAACAAACCCTGCCAGGATTACCGTTACGGCCCCCACAAGAAGAGAGATCCGCGATCCGTAAACGATGCGGCTCAACAGATCACGGCCCAGGTTATCCGTTCCGAGAAAATAGGAGCCATCGATGCCCAAGCTCCAAGTGGGAGGATGAAGCTTGATCGCGAGTTGCTGCTCCAGCGGATCGTAAGGGGCAATCAGCGGCGCCGCAATACCACAGACAACCAGGAAAACAAGAATCGCTCCCCCGACCATTACCTTGACGTACCTCGTCCAGCGCCTCACAGCTTAATCCTCGGGTCTACCAACATGTAAAAGAGATCCACCAGAAGATTGACAACAAAGTACATCATGGCAAAGAACAGGATAACTCCTTGGGCGAGCTTGTAATCCCGCGTCGAGATGGCTTGGATCAGTAGACCCCCGATCCCGGGCCAGGAGAAAACGGTCTCCGTGATGACGGATCCGCTGAGCAGCGCACCAAGCTGTAAGCCCAGGATGGTCACAATCGTGACCATGGCGTTTCGCAACGTGTGCTTCCAAATAACCCTTCGCTCGCTCAAACCCTTGGCCCTGGCCGTGGTGATGTAGTCCTGCTGGATTACCTCCAGGACGCTCGATCGGGAGATCCGGGTCACGATGGCCGCCAAGCTCGTGCCGAGTGTTATTGCCGGGAGTATCATGTGTTTGAGAACACTCCAGAAGGCTTCAAGGTTGCCATGGAGCAAGGTGTCCACCGTATAGAGATGAGTGATAGGCGGCACTTGCATTCCGTAATCGATCCTTCCCGCCACCGGCAGCAGGTTCAGCTGGCCGCCAAGGAAAAAAATCAGCATTATTCCGAGCCAAAAGTTGGGAAGTGAAACCCCGATCAGGGCGACGGTCATACCTGCATGGTCCCAGATAGAATTGTGCTTGATAGCCGAGTAGACGCCAATGGGGACGGAAATGAGAATGGCAATGAAAAGACTTGCTAGAGCCAGCTCTAGAGTTGCAGGTAACCGCTCGACTACAAGGTTGACCACAGGTTCGCGATATCTCAGAGAGTCACCCAAGTCTCCCTGCGTCGCATGCCTGAGGAACTCCCAGTATTGGACCCCAATGGGTTTGTCCAGTCCCCACTCCTGGCGAGTCTCTTGAATATCGATCTCGTCTGCTTCTTCTCCGAGAAGCAGAGTCACCGGGTCTCCTGGTGCCAGGTGCATGAGGATGAAGACCAGAAAGGAGACACCCAAAAGTACGGGGATTGCTCCCACAAGCCTACGCCGAAGCATGATTGTCTCCAGGTCCTACAGAGTGTGGGCTGTTGTCGTTGGCCTGCGAATCTACAAGCCCATCTCCGAAAACGAGCGGTCCAATGCCTTCAGTGCCTCGTCCACTTGATCCTTGGTGACACTCAAGGGCGGGGAAATACGAATGACATTTCCCATGAGGCCTCCCTTACCGATTAAAAGGCCATGGGCCTTGGTTCGTTCAAATAGTCGACCAACGGTCTCAGGATCGGGCCGTTTATTTTCTCTTACAAGCTCAAGTCCCTGCATCAGTCCCATGCCTCGGACATCACCGATGACGGGGTATTTTTCTTGCAATGCCTCTAGTCCGCTTCTCAAGCGCTGTCCCATGACGCGGGCGTTCTCAACGAGATTCTCCTCCTCAATGACATGAATGGTGGCCAGCGCTGCTGCGCCGGTCACCGGGTTTCCGCCGAAGGTGGAGATGGACATTCCCTTCATGCTGTCCGCAACCTCAGCCGTTGCAACGGTTGCACCAATAGGAGTACCATTGGCCATCCCTTTGGCGAAGGTCATGATGTCAGGTTCCACTTCCCACTGCTCGATGCCGAACATTTTGCCGCCCGTTCTACCCCACGCCGTTTGTACTTCATCGCAGATAAAGAGGCCTCCATACTTCCGTACGATAGAGACAATCTCCTTGAAATACTCTTTGGGTGGGGTGATGAAACCCCCGATTCCCTGAATCGGTTCGGCAAAAAAAGCCGCCACACGTCCGGAGGTCACCGTCTGGATCGCTTCCTCTAAATCTTTAGCACATTTGAGATCACAGCTCGGGTAGGTGAGCCCGAAGGGGCAACGGTAGCAATAGGCATTAGGAATATGGTGAATTCCAGGGGTTGGACTAGGTGTAAGCCGCCAGGGGGAATGCGCCGTCAGACTCATGGCCAGATGAGAACGGCCGCTGTAACTGTGACGCAGGGCAATGACATCCTGACACTTGGTGTGAAGTTGGCCGGCCAAGATCGCGGTTTCGTTCGCCTCCGTGCCACTATTGGAAAAAAAAGATTTTTGCAGTTTTCCCGGTGTGATCTCCGCCAGCTTCTCAGCCAATTTTACGTGAGGTTCGTTCGGGTAGAGGGTTGAGATATGTTGCAATTTAGCGGTTTGTTTCTGGACGGCTGCAATTACAGTTTCGTTGCAATGACCTACACTGATCGTCAAGATACCACCAAAAAAATCGAGGTACTCCTTGCCGTCCAGGTCATAAACATAGCTCCCCTTAGCATGGTCAACCACGAGTGGTTCCTCATAGTAGTTAGCCACGCAGGGAAAAAGGTATCGCTTGTGTTTTTCAATAATCTCTCGCTGCTTCATCTTACGTTGTTCTGGAACCCAGTCACAGGTCTTTAGCTCACACTTTAAAAATAGCCCCGGCTTTAAAGATTAACGCCGGGCCGATTAAACGTTACTTAGTCCTCGGCGGCTTGTCAAACGCGGCCGGGTCTCATACCTCCTATACCGCAAGTTTCTCAATTTTCTTTTCTCTCCGGTCCGTGGATCACCTTTCCGGGTTGAGCACCTGTGTGAACTCGCCGTCGATTACCCGACCTCCCTGAATAACGATGTCGCAAGGCGCCTTCGTTTCCGTGTTGCTAACGCCTTTGGGACTCTATATGCTACGAGCGGAAAAAAAGAGCCG
>JBHHYU010000161.1:0-4868 GCA_046757725.1 Binatia bacterium | reverse complement strand
TCTCATGACGCAACGTATCCGACTAGGGTTAGATTCTTTGATGGCTTGACAGGCAGGCATGTACAGTCGGCGGTTCTCCCAGGCAGGTTACATTTATGAGTCTTTTTAGATGAGTCAATACGCACTGTCGCCAAGAGTGTCTTTTATAAAAGCCCCATTGCAATCGCTACCTCTGTCTGCCGAGCTGCTGAATGCCCAGGACCGGCTCAAGCGTATCACCATGCTTTGGGCCAGCCAGCGAGCCCTTGACGGACAGGAGGCTGCTGCCCTGCGTCACAAAGCTGCTCTGGAGTTGCACAAGCATTACTACCTTCACATCCCCTTCTACCGGCAGATCTGCGAGCGCATGGGGGTGGGTGAGAAGGCAGATTTCGAGACTATTGTTAACGATCTGCTGATTCCCGACGATATGTTCAAGTCCTACCCCCAGTCCCTGTTGGACGAGGGCGACTTTGACGGCATGAACCGGTGGGTGAGCAGTATCAGTACCGCTAGACTCAACTTCGATACCGCTGGAATAGAAACCCTCGACCAATGGCTGGCTGCGCTGAAGCAGGTGGGACTGCGGTTGGTGTTCAGCTCTGGCGCCTCCGGCCATCTCTCCTTTGTGCCAAAGGACGAGCGCACCTGGAAGGCTTTTGCCGAAATGCCTTTTCTAGGCACCCGCCCTCTGTTATCTCGCTGGGAAACCCTGCTGGTGAGGCAAATGGCGCGGGTGCTGCCGCCCTCCACCTTTGCATACTTTATCCAACGGTTTGGTCTGGGATCACTAGATGGTTATTTTTTTGATTTTTCCGGCGGTAATCAGGGAATGCAATTGGCAATGCAGGAGTTGGGCAAACGGACCCGCTCCGCCACCTTTCTCTATAACCGCACAATGTCGGCAACGGCGGTGCGGGCCATTGTGCAGGGAGCACGTACAGAGGAGGAGATTCGTTTGGTGGATGAGTTTCTTGATACAACGGTTAGCAAAAAGGAGAAGAACTACGAAAAGCTCCTGCAGACTCTACAACGCTCCATTCAACGCAATCATCGCGTGATGCTGTTCGGCACACCGGCATTGATGCTGGAGGTCTGCCGTACCGTTGCGCGACTGGGTCTGAAACTGAAACTGCCAAAGGGCAGTATTGTCTCTCACGGCGGCGGCTGGAAATCATTTACCGGCATACAAGTCAGCGAAGAGGAATTGCTTAGTCGCATGCAAAGCACATTTGGTGTAAAACGCGCTGCTATTGTTGAAGGTTACACCATGAGCGAAATCAACGGGCTGATGCAGAAATGCTCCAGGGGCCATTTCCACATTCCGCCGTTTCTTGAGCCTATTGTTTACGACGAGGATCTCACGCCGAAAAGTGGTGATGAAATCACCGGTACCCTGGGCATTATCGATCCCTTTGCCACCTCCTATCCCGGCTTTGTACTCACCGGCGATAACGTCATTCTGAAAAAGACCCCTTGCGAGTGTGGCTTGCCCGGAACTTGGATCATGCGGGTGGCTCGCTCCCCGGGGAAGGACGTGAAAGGCTGTGGCGGCATTATGGCGACGGTGAATGCGTAGAAGGGAAGAATTATGAGCAGGAAACCGCAGGTTGTTCAATCATCGGCTACCGTCGGTGCCGTTTGCGCACAGCACAATCTACTGGCACTGGATAAAAATAACGTTATTCGTGTTCCCTTTCTTATCAAAGGGCAGTTGCGGGTACCTGAAATTGTGTCCATCGGTGTCATAGAAGCGGCCTTTGCGGAAAAGGAACTCGGTGCCGGTCCAGCCGATGCTAAAGCTACCCACTGCCGTATTGGACAGACCCAGGTGTTGCGTGAACCGGTGATTGACCGGCAGACCCTGAAGCAAACCGGCGAATACACCTACTCCGCTATGCCGCTTGTTACTGCCGATGAACTGATAGAACGGGATGTCGATGGGCTAGCCGACGAGCTCTATAATCTCCCGGTGGATGCTATACTGGAGTTTGTGGACGGAGTGCGGCAAGCCATCCTGGTTGATGGAGATTTTGTCCATCAGGTACGCGAGAATACCCGTAAGACCGCCGAACAGCCGGACCACTGGCATGATGCCGGATTCGCAGCCATACCCATGCTGTTTAACCGCCAGGAGATTCTCAAAGGGATAGATACTGATCTCTCGGTCTGGGGTATTCCCGGCAGTCGCTTGCTGGAGGAGTGGCAACCGGTGGACGCGCCCATCATGCCCATGCCGGTTCATATGCTTGCGGATACGTTGTTTGGTAATGACGAGCGTCGTTTCGTCCCGCGGCGAGCACGGTTAAGGGCGACGCCCACACGCCAGCTTCATATTACCGCAGGCAACACACCCCAGATTCCAATTATTTCTGCTTTACGGGCCATCAGCACCAAATCGCCCGCGGTGGTGAAATCTCCCTTCGGGGCAACCACGCCCGGCGCCCTGCTGGCTTTGGCTGCCGTTGCGGCAGCGCCGGACCATCCGCTTACCCGCCATCTCTCAATCGTTTATTGGCGGGGTGGCGACGAAGAGATTGAATCCGACCTTTTCATTCCCGATGCCTTCGATCGCATTATAGTCTGGGGAGCGCCCGATGCCGTCCTGTCGCTGAAGAGCCGGACGCTCTTTACCAAGGTACTTACCTTTAACCCATGCTACGGGGTAAGCCTGATCGGGCGTGAAGCCTTTCATGACGACCTGATGCCCATTGCCATTCGTGTCTGTTGTGATGCGCTGGTGGCTAATCAGAAAGCTTGTATTGCTACCCAGGTGATCTACGTGGAAGGCGATGATGCTCAACTAGAGGCGCTGGCGAAAACGGTGCAACAGGTACTGGCGCAATTCGATCAAGCGGCCCCCAATATACTCAAACCCTCCCAAATTGGCGAGGTCAAACGCTTGATGAAAGGGCGCTTTCTGGACGCAGACTGGTATGTGAATGAGCGTGACGGCTTCTTTACCTCGGGCGTAGTGGTGGCCAAGGACGAATTCGATATTGCTCTTCACCCCATGTGCCGCATGATCATCCTGAGCAAGGTCAAGGATCTTGCAGAAACATCTGTACGCATGCATCACGGAGTATCCACGGTCAGCATCTATCCCAGAGAGCGTTACTTGTCGCTGCGTAACCGCATTGCGGCCCGCGGGGTCAGCAATGTGCTGGAGTTGGGACACAGTGGTAGCGTTTTCTCGGGCCAGAGCCACGATGGCATGATGGTGCTGTCGGAGCTGGTGGATTGGAAAAATGGTTAACATGGAGGGATGCCCATGGACGGGGTCATAGCTAGCAAATTAGTAAGAAAAAATGTAACGGCCTGGCAGAAAGGCAAAAGCGCCTGAAAAATGGGCGAATTTATTTCTCCGACCCCTTGCGGGACTCCACCGTGGAACTCTTTATCAGCCACCTCTTGTTTAGAAGTATAAAGGCAAAGATCGGCGCGAAAAGGGGGCAGATAGTGGAAAGTAGGGAGGATCGCTGGCAAGAGTGTCTAGTTCTTAACCGTGGTGAGCGGGAGATAAAGCAAACCATTGTCGAGGACCGGTTGGGTTTAAAGAGCGAGTTCATCTGGTTTCCCACCAGCAAGCGAAAAATAGAGTTTCTAAAAAAAGGACTAAACCTCTTGTTTCGCTCGGGATGGAGAAGGATATCCTGGAAAGAGGAAACCTTTCCCAGCAATTCACACGCATGACCATGGTGAATTTCAGGGACGTCATAATACAGATTTTAAGGAAGCCCTTTTGGCTCGATATGAAAGGAGCCTTCCGGACCTCTTTTGAGTTCCGGCGAGTTCAAGACAGCCCCACTGACGCTAAGACCGGAAAACTGCGCCTGGTTGAAATAGAATAGATATTTCCCTCAGCCGCTCTGTATAGACTGTCAGCCGCACGATTCTTTTCCCAGAAGGCTTCTGTCAGTAAGCCCGTTACCAGCAAGGCTTCCATTTTGCTAATAGATTGTGTAGACACTTTGTTTATAAGGGCGTTCCTCCATGCTTATGGGCTTCTAAAGGGCCGGTTTTTTGAAACTAAGTAGAATTAGTGAAGCCGTTGAAATGGTGAAAGGAGAAAAACCCATGGCGCTGCCGCCACTCGAATTCTGCAACGCGCTTCTAGAGGAAGCCAAAAAAACTCATCCCTTCTTACATCACCCCCTGTATCAGATGATTTATCGGGGTGAGCTAAACAAAACCCAGCTTTGTAACATCATAAAGCAGCAGGGTTGCTTTTATCTCGATACCCTGAGGCACGCGGCGTGGAAGATCATCTCCGTGGGTGGATACAGCCCCACCCTTGAAGACCTTGAGCAGCAACGCGCGCTGATCCCTCTCGTGGTATCCGAAGGAGGGGAGGACACGGTAGGAGGAAAGATGACTGCCCATTCCTATCTCTTCGTTAAAGTCGCAGAGAGTTTAGGTATTTCCAGAGAGGAACTTTTTGCTACCGAATACCTCCCGACCACGTTGATTGAGAAGGATGAACTTTTTTTACTTCAACGCTCCTCAGTTCTCGAAGCCCTATGTGGTGGTAACATCGCCACGGAATCGATCCATGACACCCACTGTCATAAGATGGCAGTTGCGCTGGAGACCCACTACGCTATTTCCTGCGAGGCTTTAGAGTTCTATTATGTGCATTTCAGGGCTGAGGAGGATCATACGCTCAAGGCCGTAAAACTTTTGGAAAAGCTTGCCGCACACGATGAGCAACAAATACGGGGACTTCTGGCCCTAAGGCGAGCCATTACTGCCCGGCGCATCTTTGCGGACGGGGCCTATGAGGCGTTCGTGAGGGTATGAGGAGATAGTCCTTGTGCCCTTTTGTGGTCTGTTTTTTTAATCGCTACGGGTTAATTCCCCGCAGCTTGCTGCGTAAAAACAGCTCATCT
>JBHHYU010000160.1:0-4946 GCA_046757725.1 Binatia bacterium | reverse complement strand
CAAAGCACGCCAAGTTCGGAGAAATAGGGTCATGTTTTTCTTTGCGCCCTTGGCGCCCGGCCTTCGCAGCGGAAGCGCCTGCTTCGGCGGAGTAGGCTCTTGGCGCGATAGAAATGTGTTGACATGAGTCCGTTCCTTTTGAGACCCTGCAGCTTGCTGCGGGGCAGTTCATTTTTCTACATGCCGGCAGTCGTGGAAGGGTAGGTCATGAAAACGCCATCAGGACCCAAGGCTATCCTGGAAGGACTCAAGGAGGCCGGTATCAACCTTATCGCAACGGTTCCGGACATTAACTTAGCCGCCCTGCTTCGGTTGATCGAGGGGGATCGAGATATAATTCATGTTCCCCTATGCCGGGAAGAAGAGGGGACCGGGATCTGTGCCGGAGGGTATCTCGTTGGGAAAAAGTGTGCGCTCCTGATGCAGAACGGAGGGCTGTACAACAGCGTGAACGGTATCGTCTCCACGCTGTTACATTATCAGGTTCCACTTCTTCTTCTTATTTATTATGCGGGAGATGTGGGGGATCGTAGTTTCAGCACCACCGGTGCCATGACGGAACCCATCCTGAATGCCCTCGGTATTCGCACCTATATCCTTAGAAACCCAGATGAGGCGACGATACTGATCCGACGAGCACAGATCCTGACTGAGGATTACAAGCGGCCCGTCGCGATCCTTTTGACCAAGGATGTCCTCGGTAGGAGAAAACCAGGAGAATAGTTACGGAGGATCGGGGATGAAACGAATCGACTGCCTCAAAAACTTGGCCGAATTGGCGGGCGATGCTCTGGTGATAACGGGTGCCGGGGCGAATACGGTGGAATGGAACGCCTGTCGGCCTAGTGACGGGAACCTTCGAGTTCGCACCATGGGACTTGTTTCTTCCATCGCTTTGGGGATTGCGTTGGGACTTCCCAAAAGAAAGGTCATCGCATTGGATGGAGACGGCTCTCTGCTAATGAATCTCTGTTCCCTTCCCACCGTTGCAAATAAGAAACCACCAAATTTGATTCATATTGTGTTTGACAATCAGGCCTATGAATCATCGGGGGAAATCGGTACGCGAACAGCCTCCGATACAGATCTGGTCGGTCTTGCCGCCGCCGCAGGTTTTAAGAAAGCTCTATGGGCCCACACTCTCGAGGAGTTTAGGTGGGCCGTCACAGAGGCCCTACAGGGGAACACCTTGACTTTTATCGGGGTAAAGATTGAGTTGTCTCGTGCCACGGTGCCTCCTTATCCCATGGATGAAGTGGAAAACAAGTATCGCTTTATCCGCCATGTGGAAAAGACGGAAAAGATCGAGATTCTCAAGATGCCGATGCCTGCAAGCTTTCTCAAAAACTGAAAAAGGACACGCGACGTGACCAGCGTGACGCTCCGGAGAGCGGTCGTAGTCTTTTACCTTTTTTTTGTTCCCGCTGTATCCCTCTCCGCCCAGGTAACACCTAGAGATTCCGCGAAGCATTTCCTGTGGAAGGTTCAGTCAAAAAATAATACCGTTTACGTTTTAGGTTCGGTTCACCTTTTAAAGAAAGAAAACTATCCACTATCGCGGACCATCGAGGATGCCTTTAAGGACACGGAGAAGCTGGTTTTGGAAATAGACCCGGCCAGCCTAGAGGGAAAGAAGTCTCAGTGGGTGATGCTGACAAAAGGCACCTATGAAAAAGGCAAAACATTGCGGGCGGGTGTACCGAAAGCAACTTATCGATTAGCTGGTAAACGGGCGGAGGAGCTGGGAATCAATATAAAAGCACTCGACAAGTTTGAGCCCTGGTTTGCTGCCTTGACCATCGCGGCTCTTAAATTGCAGCAGTTAGGTTTTGACCCAAAGCGGGGTGTCGATCGACATTTCGCCGACGAGGCTAAGAAGACAAAGAAGGAAATACTGGGTCTTGAAACAGCGGAATACCAGATCAGTCTCTTTGACGAAATGACCCCCGCGACGCAAGGGTTAATGCTGCTCAAAACCTTGAAGGATCTCGACGTGATAGAAAAAGAGGTCAGCCGGATCGTCGAGTCTTGGGCTTCAGGCGATATCGAGGCGTTGGAGACTCTACTGTTGGGGACTTTTAAAAAAGTTCCGAAAGTCTATAAAAGACTGATCGTTGATAGGAACAGAAACTGGTTGCCAAAGATCGAAACCTTTCTGGCTCAAGAGAAAAACTACATGGTGATCGTCGGGGCCGGCCATTTACTGGGTCGGGACGGCCTTATCGAATTACTGAGGCACAAGGGCTATTCAGTGGAGCAATTATGAGAAATACCGTGGCAGAACCTCGATCCGACAACTTTTTCGTGCTGAGGTTAAGTACTTTCCTATCATGAGCGGATCGCAGATGTATTTGTATGGACGTGCTCGGAGAAACTGGTCTACTCATCGAAGGCTGTAGTGATTTCTGTAAGCCGCAGTTACGCCGAGATCGGTTCCAGTCGCGTGCGCCTTCTTGCGTCCCGCGCCTTGGCCTTCGCGAACGCCGCGCGTGCTGCGTCCGTGGATTGGTACATTTGTAGATTCTCTTCTTCAACATCCATCGCCGGTGTGATTGCAACGTCCGTGTACCTGCGCGCCTCGGGGTCCCGCTCAATGCGCTTGCGCAACCGGTCGAGCTTGACCTTGAAGAGCAGGCCGGGAACATAGGTTGTAAGGACTTCCCACAAGCGCCTGGGATAGAATACCATCGGGTGTTCTCGCGGTAAATTGAGACGCCGCTGGCTGCGCACCTTGCGCCGGATGAGGCCGGTTTGAAGCGGATGGAGTCCCTCGTAAAAATAGCTCCCGTAGAACTGAAATATCATGTCGGCGAGCCTGAACGGGCTGATCCCCGTCACGACCGCGCGTTTGAGCAACGTTTCGATATGCTCCCACGAGTAGTATGTGCGCCAGGCGTTGTCGTAGCTAGCCTGCCATTCCTCCCTAGACATCACCGGATGGTCGGTCGTCACGTGCTCCAAGTCGTACTTGTTCATGTCCGGGTCCATCCACGCGCCCTTGAGATAAAGGTCTTTGTGATCCTGCGATCCGGGCAGTGGCGTGAGGATGAAGAACTCCAGCATATCGATCGGAAGCTCACGCTGAATAATCTTAATGTCGCGCTCGATCGTCTCCGGTGTGTCCCTCGGAAAACCGAGAATATAGCCGCAGTAAGTAATGATACCGGCGCTGCGCCAGGCCAACAGCATTTTGCGGTACTCCGTGATTTGATTTTGGTTTTTAGAAGCACCCTTAAGACTATCAGGGTTAATGGTTTCGAGGCCGATAAAGACGCGCTTACACCCCGCGCGGGCGGCTTTCTCTACAAAGTTCGAAATCTTGTGGCACAACGTGTCCGCCTGCATGACGAAGTTGGTCTGGAATCCCTCTTTTTCTCGCAACTCGATTATACGATCAAAGATGGGCTCCCAATTTCTATTTCGCGCGAAGTTGTCGTCGGTGATGAAGTAACGATGCACACCCTGGGCGGCGTTGGCGCGGAGTAGCCGCTCCACATCGTCCGCGTTGCGGTAACGCGACCTCCGCCCCTGGACGTTGATAATGGTGCAGAAACTACAGCTAAACGGGCATCCTCGCCCCCCGTCGAAGCAGGCGAGATCACGGAAGTAGCGGGTAACGAGTCGTTTGGGCAGAAACGGGATCGGCTCCCCCTCCATCTGCGGCAGATTATCCATGAAATTATAGATCGGTTTGAGACCGCGTCCATGCGCATCCTTCAGAATCTCACCCAGGCGGCCCCCTTCCGCCTCGCCGGCGAACAATGTAATCCCCATCTCACACGCTTCTTTGAGGCCTTCGGGCATTTCCGGAAGCATCGCAATGCAACCGCTCACGTGAAAACCGCCGATGGCTACTTGAATGTCGGCGGCGCGGAACTGCTGTGCGATATCCATGGCGCGGGGAAACTGATTGGACTGAACCCCCACCAGGCAGACCAGCCCCTGATTGTTGTGGTTCTCGAAGCGGCGAATGATATGTTTGATGGGGATGACGATGTTGGTTTCGTCGTACACCTCGATGGAGATATCAACATCGCCAAGCGCCAGGCGTTGGACGGCGTCACGCGCTAGTCCGTAAACGCTCGAGAGAGAATTGGAGGGGATCCATGCGCGCCACCACTGTATTACGTATCCGTCGTCGTCGTAGTGGGACGGCTTGATCAGAACGAGATTAAACTTCTTGGTGTTTCGCGCGCCAGGCTCAGCCATACCCTTTGAAAACTCCCGTCGAGGACCGCGCAAATTTGGCCCCGAAAAATAATATCAAAACGAAACGAACCTTGACAAGCTTTTCATGAGTGACATCTTATTCTGCTATTCCTTCCCAGCCTACCTCCACATTAAGTTTACGATAAGTAGAACAATAAATATGGAGCCCGGCACGAAGGGCCAGAGCGCGAACGACAAAACATCTGCCCGGTCTTTGAACAAGGGGTGCAGGCGATGCTTTCGATACTTGGGAATGAGCGGGATTCTTTGGCTGAGTTTGTCTGGGGAATCCCGGTTAAGAAACAGCCAGAGCGCGCCACCCCAAAAAAGTGACACGAATAGCAAGTCGAGAATGAGGAGTCCTGAACCATCCATGCTGACACAAACCTATAGAAAGCGTCCGAATGTGGTTTGATCGATGTCGGCCAGCTAAGGTTTTGCGGCTAACCTGCACAACCGCTTAAGCTGCCATTTATCGCTCCGCCGGGTTTTATACCAAGATGTCCAAAAGTGGATGGCAAAGGACCTGCTCGTGATAAAGCAAAGATATCAGACCTTTGCTTCCCGCTCGGAGGTGCTCGATCCAAACTGAAATGTCCGCCAGGGTCATGCGGCCTTGCCCGAGCGGCGCTTTCGAATCGACCGAAGCTGTTTCTCGGTTCCTCCAAGGTCGGCCAAGCGGCGGGCACTCTCTCTAGCGATGAGGGCCTCGAGTCCCAAGCGCACAAGTGATGTTT
>JBHHYU010000159.1:0-5213 GCA_046757725.1 Binatia bacterium | reverse complement strand
ACCCCCTTGGTGATCCAGGTCTTTCCCCTCCAGGCCTTGACCGCTTGATAGCGGGAGTCCGAGGCCACCAGGGAGGCCAGTGCTTCCAGGGAGCGCTGCAGCTCCCTCCGGAGCCGGACGGCCGCCAGGGGCCCCTGGCCGGGGAAGCTGAGGATCCGCCTGTTGTGGAAATGGAGCTCCCCAACCGGCTCCCCCTCCCTGATGATGGTTCCATCGGAACAGGTGAACGGTTCTCCTCGGTGGCGGTCCAGGCCGACCCGGAGGATAGGGCCTACCTCTCGAAGGTGATGGATCTTCTGGTAGGACCACTCCACAAGATCCCAGATGGTGGCGAGGACGAGACTCACCGGGCCCTCCCCCAAGGCCATCTCGGCACGCTCCCCCTTCAGCCCGCCGTCCCCTTGGCCAGGAGGGAGATCTCCTCGCCGGCCTCCCATGCCGAACGGGGCCTCCCCAGGCGCCGGGCAAGCTCCGCCATCCTGGCCAGCCGGTCCTTTTCCCCCAAGAGGTGGCAAACGGCATGAGGCAGAGGGGCCTCCTGGTTCAGGGTGATTCCAGCGCCGTGCCGGACGACGTACTCTTTGTGAAACTCCTCTTGGCCTCCGAGGGAGGTGTGGAAGATCATGGGGAGCCCAGCCGCCAGGGCCTCTGCCACCGTGAGCCCGCCGGGCTTGGTCACCAGGAGATCAGCGGCCCTCATCCACTCATCGATCCCCTCGGTAAAGCCAAGAACCCGCACCGGGCGGGGAGAAGCCCCTCGAAGGGCCTGGACCCTTTGGTACAGCTCCCGGTTCCGGCCGGCGATGACCACCAGTTGATAGGTGGGATGCCCCTCCTGCATCAGGGGCCCTACCACTCCGTCAAGGCCTATCCCTTCCCCCCCACCCATGGCCAGGACCACGGGCAGCTCCGGATGAAGGCCAAGCTTTCTTCGCAACTCCTTTCGGTCCTTGGGGAGGCTGAACTCGGGATCCACCGGGATCCCCGAAACCCGGATCCGCTCTGGAGGAACACCTTGCTCACAGAGACCCTCCCCCATCTCCTCGGTGGCTACCAGGTAGCGATCCACCTCCCGCTGGGCCCAGAAGGGACTGAGACGAAAACCGGCCGGTATGGCCACCAGGGGGATTGTCAGCTTTCCCTGCTTTTTGAGCTTGGCGGTGAAGATGTTGGGGTAGTGCTGGGTGGCCACGATGACATGGGGCCGGCTCTCCAGGATGGCCCGGTGAAGTGCCTTCAGGATGAGGCTATAAAACAGGAGACCTTGAAGCCTATTTCCCGGGCGCCTTCTCGCGCCCTCCTCAAGATCGTCGGTAAAATACCTGAGCAACTCCGGCCACCTGGCCACCGCTCGAAGGTAGAGGTAAAAGAGGAGCTTCTCCAGCCCGAACTCCCCCTGCCTCAGTTCTTTCATGGAAGGCCTCAGGTACGTTCCAGCCATCTTCGCTGCCTTTTGCATCCCTGCCACCAGCTCTTCTTTCCCTCCTTGGCGGCCAAGCCCCCTCTTGAGTTCGTTAATCCGCCTGGAGATCAGAGTATGGAGGGCCGCGTCCTCCTTCTCCAGGTCCAAGTAGAAGCGGGCGAGCCCCTCGGCGAGGGAAGGGGAGAGGAGGTCCAGGATGTTGTAAGAGTGGCTTTCTAGGCCGGGAGTAAGACGGCGAAGGGCCTTCTCCACGGCCTCAGCCACCCGTCGGTGCCCGAAGCCGATATCTAAGGTGAGAAAGAGGATCCTCATGCCATGCGTTCCTGAAGAGCATTCGTTCTTCCACCCAACCCAGACTTACCAGCACCAAGAGAAGTATACACATCCATCTCCGCTTGGTGGACGGCCTGCTGACGGATCGTTCGATGAGATTGGTCAAGGAGGGTTAGAGGCGAGCTCATCGCTATCAAAAAGGCCGTATTGGGTTAGCGTCCAAAGGTAATGTATTATGCTACTATTTTTCTGATCTTAGTCTCGCCATGACCGCAAGAGCCTTATGCTACGGCAAGTCGCCCCGATCGCATCCGTAAGGACATCCCCCGTGGCCCCTGGAAAATCATCACGGCGACGACAGTCAGGGCTGGAACACATTCGTTCCAATTTGGATCCCGTCCTCTCACTCCCAGTCAGCAGTCACTGCATTCCAGCAGCTTTCCGGGTTGCCTCCCAAATGACATAGTGGTTATGCCTCCCGATATACCTGGTGGGATGCCTGGTTCGGCACCCCCTCGCCATCAGCGCCCTCCTGACGCATTCTGTGCGAGTGGGGCCTCTCAACCCAGAGGTACAAGATCCAGATCACAATATGGTCGAAGATCGCAGCAAGCAGACCCAACGATGAAGAGAAGACCAGTGAAAATCCGTACATATAAGCATACCCGATCGTATACAATGGATTCTTGAGGTAACGGTAGGGCCCGCTATTGGTATAATTTACTCCCTTTGGGTCGAAAAAGTCGTACCAGTAGTAGCGCTTGGCACCGAGGGCCATCGCCGCCCATACTTTGACCGCCACACCGATCATAACGAGCGGGATTCCAGCGATAAGCGTCACCCAATGAGGAATCTCTGCTGGTAGCGTGTCCCTCGTCAGCATGCACAGCAGCACGAATGAAACAGTATCGTTATTTAAAATGAAGACCGCCCACGTCCGGAATCGTCCAAATCCCTCTTCCAGGCCATACCGCTTTGTAAAGTAGCCGCGGTCGGCTTGCTTTCTTAGGGCGGGCGCGAGATAAACTAAATACGCCAGCCGGCTCATCATCTTGAAGCTGAAGGCTGCTAATTCAGAACCGAAAGCCAGCAGCAGGAGGTACACGATTCCCAACATGGTGTATGCTGGGTAACAGCGATTCATCCGTCGGTTTGCTCCCCCAACCACCCTGAGCCTGAATCGGCGGATATATGACTCTGACCTCTCCACAATGCAGACTCAGACTCTGCCCCGAAGAAGAGGTTGCCAAAAGGTTGCCCGGAGCCTCGTTAACTTTAAAAGTCTGCTCGCTTGTCGGAGAAACAATGCCTTTGCGAACCCCCGTCTGCTGTCGGTCCCCACCTACTCACAGAAGCGGTTGTAGAGCCAAGCAATGGCAATACCTCCAATAGCCCCATCCACAAAGGCCCAAATTCCCCCAATGAGGCTGCCAGTAAGATTCGGCTGAAAACACAAGTAAGCCGAGCCCATGACTTCCACGAGCGCTACACCCCACCCTACCGAACCGGCCAGCCCGAGTAGAAATATCCCCCTGCCCACGTGAATCCCAACGCCAGGCCCAGGCCCTTAATGCTGATCTGACGCATCGCCTAACTCCTCTCCTCGCATTCGGTAATCACCCATCACCCTTCCATTTCCTTCCTGGTTTCTCGGTTCTGGAAAAGCCGCGCCATCCCAGCCGCTGACCTGGACCATGCAGCCCCCTACAGACCGCCGGTGCTTTGTGAACGTTTGAATAGTCTCGTAGCTTGCTCATCCTCAAGCAGCGAGTTATACGCTCACTATCTCCGGCTTGGCGCGAGTCCGTGCACCCCAGCTCTGAATGCATCCCATAAGAACTTGAGGTACGACTTGTAGATAAAAGAGCCTGCATCCCGATATTCGTCTTGCAGCAGCACATGTAGCTTTGGAAGGTTGTACCACGGCGTTCCTGGAAAAAGATGGTGTTCCAGGTGATAGTTCAGATTAATATTCAGAAAGGAAAAGATGCGGCTACTGGTAACAGTGCGCGTTTGGGTAAGCGGATGGCCGGGAATGGTCAACATATGCTCCGCCCAACCTCGCACATTGCCAATGACTGCCGCGAAAGCCAGCGGAACGATCCAGCAGTGCACGACGGTGCCGAGAAAGCCATAACTCACGGCCGAGAGAAAGAGCGCACTATAGCTTACACCGAGCAATGTATACTCCATAATGACCTGCCCGCGCTCACGTGGCGTCCCCCGAGTCAAAGCGGTCAAGGGGACATGCAGCAAATAGAGCAACATACCTATAACGATCCATACGTAGAACGCTACCGAGAGCACTGGGTGAGGCAACTTGAGGTTGGTGAATTCGTCGGGATCTCGTTCAGTCCGGTTGTACCAGTGATGTAGCAGATGTGTAACCCGGTACGCGGTGCATGAGAAGAATACCGGCGCCCCAAACAGGAACCCAAACCATCGGTCAAGGCTCCTCCTACGGAACAGATTCCCATGGATCCCTTCGTGCATGAGATTCCCAAAGCCATGGATCACGACGCCGATGGCTACATAGGCCGGTAGTCGTATTGCCCAGGAAGGGAATGTGACAATTAATGCCCCAGCTGCGGCCCAGATCGCCAAAAATAAAAGTGGCACCAGGTTCCAGATCGGTTTAATTCGGTGCAATTCCCGTATCGCCTCTCGCTTTTTGCGCGTGAGTGTTCTAACCCAGGACCCTGATTCCTCTGCCCCAACGAAGGAAATGTGTCCAACGTCCGGCATGGATCCTACCTCCAACTAAGATTCGTCGGTCGTGTCAGTCGCACCCCGACACGAAGGGCGTCACCTTTTTGCCCATTTCGCCCAGCTCGCACGATCGCCCGGACCTCTTCGATGAAGCGGGGCATGAGTGGAGACATGGTCCACCTTTCTTTCGGCAGGCGTGTTAGTACCCGGCCTCCTCAATGCGGTCCGAGGATCGCCCTGCTGTTCAGCAAGTTCACCGCTAGAAGTGATAGGCTACCCCGCCGAAGATGATGTTTTCCGTCAAGTCCAGCTCCGTCTTGCCAACGACGAAGTCAAGCCCAAACTCGGAGTTGCGGATTGAACGAGAGGCGAAACGGGCCAGATTTAGCGTCACCCATGGGGTGGTGCCCTCCGAACCAGCAAGGAGCCCCTGGGAGCCACGTCGTTTGCGGAACTTAAGGAATGATGGCCCAATCCGTTCATTCCGTCAAATCGAAAATCCGGGATACATTGTAATGAATCAATCACCCTCCGCGCTCTGATCAGCTACCGGCTTGATCCCAAGCGCGGCCCGTGGCGGAGAGGGGCTCTTACTCCGGGATAAGGGCATATGCAAGTCCCCGTCAGCGCTCGCAACGTGGTCTGATTGCCGATCCCGCCCTCGGCACCACTGAGTACCCTTAGGTCTGGCCGCGTGGGTCCGGGTCGGACGGGGAGGACGGCGGAGGGGAGAAGGTCCCGTGGGCGTATGAAGTCAGCAGATCGCTGAGGCGGTTCTGGGCCACCCGATCGAGGTTGATGAACTGCA
>JBHHYU010000158.1:0-5214 GCA_046757725.1 Binatia bacterium | reverse complement strand
CTTATTTTGAGGGGGGTCAGATGGTCAAAAAAGAGATGGACAAAGACCACGATGGGAAGCCTGATCTAACTCTCTTTTACGAGAAGGGAAAACTGAAGCGGCAGGAGGTTTCCGCAGAGCGCAAGGGCCGGACTGATGTATGGTATTTTTATGACCCGAAGGGTCAGATCGAGCGCAAAGAGCAGGATACGAACGGCGACGGCAAGCCGGACATCCGGGTCATGTATGAGAACAAGCAGCCCGTACGGAGCGAGGAAGACAAGAATTACGACGGGCAGTTCGAACGGGTAGTCCTTTTTAAGGCTGGAAAGGTAGCCCGCATCGAAGAGGACACCGATGGCAGGGGAAAGACAGATACCTGGTCTTATTTTGAGGGGGGTCAGATGGTCAAAAAAGAGATGGACAAAGACCACGATGGCAGGAGGGATGTCGTAGGCTATTATCGTGATGGTGATCTGGAACGACAAGAGGAGGATCTCAACGGTGACGGGACGATGGACAGGGTTCTCACCTTCGCAGGAGGAGAACTCGCGCGCAAAGAAGAGAGCATCCAGAGAAATGGAACCTTTGATCTCATTGATATCTATTCAGAGGGATCCTTAATCAGGCGGTTTAGAGACACCAATGGAGATGGAGAGTTTGACAATCTGTACGGTTTCACGGATAACCAGCTAGTTCAACAAGAAAGGGATACGAACGGTGATGGCTATTTTGACCTAAGGGTCCTCTATAAGAACGGACGAAGAGTACGGCAGGAGGCCGACACTAACCGGGACCACCGTGTGGATGTGTGGGTTATTTATAAAGATTCCAAGAAGATTCAGCAGGACGAGGATCGAAATTACAACGGGAAAATCGATGCCCGCTATTTTTTCCAAGACGATCAAGTCAAAAAGCAAGAGCGGGTGGCTGAAAAGGAGCCCACGCCGCAGCCCGCACCATTTTCCTCAACGCAAAAGGAGTTGAGTCGACCGGATGAAGTCCATGGCGGGGAGTTGGAAAAGGTAAAAAGAGTTGTGGAGACGGTTCAAAAGCCTTTTTCGGATATGAGAGTGCAATGAAGTTGTCTAACCTATTAAGATTGGCGTTGTCTTGTTTTGTTCTCTTAGGAGGGTGTGAACCTGTACCATTGCAATACCCTCCCCAATCTGGTCCCGGAGCCTTTCCCAGCACAAGTAGCCCATCACCCGCCCAGGCGCCTAGTCCTGCCCAACCGGGGTCTCAACCCACCCCGCAGGTGAGCGATTCCCAAAGATGGAAGTACGCCTGGGACTCGGCCATGCAGGGGGTTGCCATGGGAGGTTCCGTGGCCGGGCCTTTCGGAGCGGGAGGGGGCTTAGTCCTTGGGTTGATCTTCGGCCTTTCCACCGCCGATTCTTATTATGATCAACTCAACGGCCAGATCCAGGCCGAGCAGGCGAAGGACAAGAAATTGGAAGCCCTACTCGACAAGGAGATAGAGCGTCAGAGAGAACTGGAGGCTCAACTGGAAAAAAGTGTAGATACCTCGGAGCAAAAACAGAGGGAGGGGGATACGCATACGGCAGGGGATCTGGGACTCGCAAAAGAGACCGAGACGACCCAATCAGTCAAGAGAAAAGAGAAGATCGGTTCCCTTGCCTCCTTGGGCAAAAGAAAAACAGATCCTGCAACCCCGACGTCTCCCTTTAAAAACGTCAAGGTCAGGGACGTTAACGGAGACGGGGTCCCAGACCTGTGGATCACGTATGACCCTCTGAAACCAGGTGAGATCATACGCCAAGAGGAAGATACAAACCGGGATGGCAGGGTCGATACCTGGAGCTATTTTGCAGGCGCCAAACTTATCCGCCGAGAGGTTGACACTGACAGGGATGGCAGGAGTGACCGGTTCTTCTTCTACAAAGATGATTCCCTTGCCAAGGAAGAGAGAGACGAAAGGGGCGCTGGTCGATCGAGCTTTCGGGCCATCTATGAAAAGGGTCGTCTGGCACGGGTGGAAAAGGATCTAGACCAGGATGGCAAGATGGACCTCTGGGTCTACTACGACACCAACCAGCCTGCGGAAGTTGTGATAAGGGAAGAGAGGGACCTTAACAGCGACGGTGGGGTGGATCTCTGGTCCTATTTCGAAGGTGGACGGCTCGTGCGCCGGGACGTGAGCGCAGTAGGACTGGACTATCTATCGAAGCAAGAAAAGCCTCTGCGGGAGGTCCCCGCCCCCACCCCGCCCAGGAGCTTGTGGAGGCTTCAAATCTCCCCTCCCGACCTCTCCGCTGATGCCTCCCAAATGACAGCGACCGGGCTCACGACAAAAGCGGCAAAAAACGGAGCATTCTGGTTACGCAGGAACCGGAGCAGTCCCTCGGTGACAGCGACGGCCAAGGCATAAATGACTCTGCCTCTTCGAGTGGCCGGGGTAGTCCGCGGGTCCGTGACCATAAAGAAGATAAAGATCTGGTAGAGCGGCCCTAAAACTGGAGCCACCTCGGCTGCTAACGGGGTGCCGTTGATGGCGCTTCGCAGGAAACCCAGCAGTATAAAAGCGGCAACATAGGTAAAGACGACATCTAGCCTTCCCAAGCGACCGATTACCACGACGCCAAACAGGAAGAGGAAGATCACCACGCCGGGCATATTGGTCAGTTGCTTGCTTAAGGCTACCACTGTTTCGGGCACTGCCAGCAAAAGAAGGCACAAGCCAAAATTCGAGGGGTTAAACAGGTGCCTACCCCGGAATTGAAAGGCGTATTTCTGAGCGATGGCGAGTGCGCTTCCTACGGCGTAAGGCCACCAGGCCGGGGACCGCACCAGGATGCCGATGCTCACGCCGGTCATGTAGGGGCTGACAGGATTGGGCCATTTGCTCCGATACAGCCGACTCAGCATGCTCTCGGTTGCGATACTGAAAACTACGGCCGTGGCAAACTGCCCCCAACTTTCCAACAAGCTCAGCCAGACCTGGCCCACAATCACGATCAGCGTTTGGAACCCTGTCGATAAGTAACGCGGCTCGGTCCACCCAGACCCTAGTTTTTGGACAGCCTGTTCGGTGTTCATCCCATTAGGTCCCGATCTTGGATGCTTTCGCCCTTATAGCCTTTTCTCTCTGGTGAGGCTGATCATCATCTCGGCTCCACAACGACATGCAACTTGTTAGATTCTAAACCGCGCAAGACCTGCATTTTTCCGGATGGCCATTGGATCTCTGCACGATGGACTTTGGGATTTTCTCCGAGGCCAAAGTGCAGGAGCCTCTCACTGTGCCCTCCGTATCCGTTGCCGCCATTGATCACCTGGACCTGCTTCTGATCGTTCCAGTAGAGCGTGACCTCAGCGCCGATGGCACTTCGGTTGCTCTCTGTGCCCTTGAGCCGAAACTGGATCCACTTCCGCTTAGAATCGACGTGATTCAGATAAGCGAGCAGTGGGCCGCGTTGGTTAGCCACAATCACATCCAAGGTGCCGTTCCGGTCCAGGTCAGCCAGAGCTGCCGTACGTCCGTCAAAGCGGTCTTTGACCCCTACTTTATCGGCCACATCTCGAAATCGTCCTTTTCCATCGTTCAAAAAGACGCGGGCACGCTGGTATCCGGAAAAACTCCTGTGCTTCATAGCAGGCCACGTTGCCGCGTCTTCGATGATGAGATTCACACCAATGCTCATGTTAGTTAAATCGTACCAATACTCGTCCTTGGGACCTGCCGATACCATGCCGTTCACGGCATAGATGTCAACATACCCATCGTTGTTGAGATCCCCAAACTGCGCCCCCCATCCCCACCCGCCGTCGGCGGCCCCCACCTTCCAGGCCACTTCGCGAAAATGTCCGCTGCCAAGGTTTTCCCAGAGCATGTTGCCTTCCACTAAGAAGCCCGGCTCGGTGATGTTGGTCACATAGATACCAAGCCGGCCCGAATTTCTGAAGTCCCCGAAATCCACGTTCATTCCCTTCTTGGTGTCGTCCCCGATACCGTGACGCTCGACGACCCTCTCAAAATGGGAGCCATCGATGTTGAGGAACAGCGCGTCGGGTCCAAAGTCATTAGCGACGTAAAGATCCGGGAACCCATTGCCGTCAAGATCTGCTGCGCCTACAGCAAAAGTCCATCCGGGATCATCGAGGCCGTACTTCTCGGAGACTTCCTTGAAAGTCCCGTCACAATGGCCTTCGTAGAGTTGGTTCCGTCCACCGTTCCGCGACTGCTCGAAATCTTCTTGCAAGATTCGAGTAGTATCCAGATTCCAAAGATTATGCTCCGGCCTGAAGTAGGCAGCCATGTAAATGTCAAGGCAACCGTCGCGATTGAAGTCCCACCAGATAGCATCGCTCGCGTAGATCCATGGCCTCAGTCGGGCCTCTTGGGTGACCCGAGTAAAAGTACCGTCTCCGTTGTTCCGAAACAACTCGGGGTTTCCCCATTTTACTAGAAGCAAATCCTCATGGCCGTCGTTGTCATAATCCGCCCAAGCCGAACCTGTGGATACACCTGTGCCCGGTCGATTTACGTCGGCGACTCCCGCTCGCACCGCCTCTTCGTCAAATACGGTTCCGTCCCGATTCACGTAGAGTCGATTTTTGGAACCAATTCGGCTGTTCGTGACGTAAAGGTCGGGCCAGCCGTCATTGTTGACGTCGGCAATCGAAACTGAAGCCCCACTAAAACCGGCTATCATCGGCGTGACGTTTGCGATTTTCGGGTCGAGCCGGGAGATTTCATGGACGAACTCTATGCCTAGAGAGTGGGCCGATTCCTGCAATTGAAAGCCAAAAACCTCACCATTCCCGGAGCCATCCATCCGGCGGTAGACACGCGGGACGACAAACAGCAGAAGGATCGAAGTTAAAAGTAACCCTAGGAGTACGAGGCGTTTCCGTGTCATACGGCTTTAATGGCTTCTCTATATGTCAATGCGAATATACCGGGATGAGTTTCGAGAACAGTGAGAAAAGTTTTCCCGAAGTTTACTCCCTACCATCCTCGGTCATCATCGGAGGGAGGCAGTGATTTCTTCTCGCTCATCCACCAATCTCCGGAGTTTTCTCTTTTCTCTTAGAGTGCCCCTAGCGTGATAGACAAACGCTATATTATACATTCCCTTCGTGTAGTTCCTCCACATATCAGGAAAGGCGTCTTCTATAGCCTTACGAATCTGGTCGGAGATAGAACTTGGAGAAATCCCATTTTCCTTTAGCTCGAGGCGGAACTCCAGCACTTCCTTAACACCTTCATGG
>JBHHYU010000157.1:0-5225 GCA_046757725.1 Binatia bacterium | reverse complement strand
TCCTCCCGCCTCGGCCGGTTTATGACTCCGGATCCCCTGGCGGGCACGATCAGAAATCCTCAATCGCTGAATCGCTATGCCTACGTCTTGAACGACCCTATCAACCTGATTGACCCCCTCGGACTCACTCATCCCACCGGTCCTCCGGGTGGCGGCGATGATGATTGCGCGCCCGGGTGCACCAAGAACCTGTTGGGGGTATGCCAGTGCGACAGCGGTTTCGACGCGAGCGACCCCGGCTTGCCCGATGGCGGGGGCCGAGAGCCTCTCCGGGCAGGTAGGGACAGTTTGGACCCATGGTCAGGTGAGCTCTGTCAGGAAGTCGTGACCTGTACCCCCGGAGGTGAGCGCGCCGGTCCTTACTGTTCGCGAATGATCGTGTGCAGAAATGACCTCCCGGTAACTCCATGCAGGATTTATCGAAGCTTTTTCCCGGGCCACACCGGAGTGGACATCACGACCAATCCTAAGCGTGGGGAGGGATTGACTGGTTTCGGGAATCCGGTCCTCTCCCCCGTGTCAGGCATCATGCTGCCCGGGGAATCAAATGGCCAACCTGGTGGACAGGAAAACTATACTAAAGTGCTTGATCCTAACACCAAGCTTGTTCACGTGTTCGTTCATACTACGCCTAACAAGGAGATACCAGCCGGGAGCGAAGTGAAAAAGGGAGACGTGATTGGATACGTTGACGACACGGGCAACACCACAGGACCGCATGTTCACTACAAGATCTATCCGCAAGGGCAACCACGCAATCCTCTTGATCCCGAGCTTCAAGGGTATCTAGACGACGGCTGTGAAAGATTGATGGACCCCGTGGCGAGATGAGACATCACTATGTTAGCTCTGTCTAGAGCAGTAGCGACGAGTAGTATGGCATCACTTCTTTTGCTGAGTGCTTGTGATGGCTTAGATAGGACGGCAACAAAAGACGAGCCTCAGTCAACGACTGAGGAGGGTCAAACTTCTGAGCGAGACAAGAAACTCCTGGAAGACCTAAACGCCGCAGGAGAGAAGCTGGTTCAAATAATCAAGGACGCCGATACAGAAGGTTTTATTCGCCTTTGCGACTCCGATGGAATCGGCCTGGAGCCCGATATAGAATTAACAATCGATGACATCAGAAACCAGATGCGCCAAAAAAAGGGATTGTACTGCCTGTTATTTGACACGGAGTGCCTACAGGAAGAATCGGGTAATGACAGTTACAAATCTTATCGCGACCTGTTCCGTAGCGCTCACAATCTCAAAATCTCTGCTTCCCTTTCGTACGAATTTCCTGAAGGTCGCCTGGGCGGTGTCGGCGTAAAGTGGGAAGGAGACCCAGACCCGAGTGAAGTCACCTCGGGCAAGCAATTTCCTGCTTTTATGTTTATCTACAGAAATTCTACTTGGAAATTGAACGAGATCATAAGATTCTGAACCCGCTTTCGCAGCATGGCCTACACCTACGACGCCTGGGCGCGGCTGAAGACTGCGACAGCGGGACCTACTGCCAGCCCCACCTGGAAACTAGGCTGGGACTACGATAGGTACGGCAATCGCAAGAACCAGAACGTCCTCGCGGGCTCGGCCCCGGCCCCCCAATTAACGATTAACGAATCAACGAACAGGATTACCGACCCGGGCTACACCTACGACCCCGCCGGCAACCTGACCAATGACACTGTAAATCAATACACATTCGATGCCGAGAACCGGGTTACTGAAGTTCGGGACCAGGCTGGGACCTTGATCGCTACGTACAGTTATGACGGCAGTGGGAGCCGCGTGAAGAAGGTGGCGGGTGCAACCACAACTGTCTACCTCTTTTCGGGGACCAGAGTGATTGCGGAATATATCAACGGTAGCCTAAACAAGGAGTACATCTACACGACTTCAGAGCTTCTGGCCACTATTGAAAACGGGGTAACGAAATACCACCACCGAGACCATCTGTCTGCACGAGTAATCACCGACGAGAGCGGCAATGTGGTGGCTCAGCAAGGCGAGTATCCTTTTGGCGAAGCTTGGTATCAGAATGGACAAACTAGCAAGTGGGCTTTTACGAATTATGAACGAGATGCAGAGTCTGGACTCGACTACGCTGGCTTCCGGTACTATTCTTCCCGTTTGGGGCGGTTCATGAGTACCGATCCGATTGCGGGCAGCATCGTCAATCCCCAGCGCCTAAACCTCTATGCCTACGTAGGGAACGATCCCATCAACCGCGCCGACCCGCTTGGGCTAGATTGGTTCGACCAGTTGTTCAGCGCGCAATACCATGGGTTCTATGGCAACGGCACCAACCTTGGCCTGTGGATCATGGAATCCCAAACTGCGGCTTGGATGGGATACTCATATTATGATTTGCCAGGAAACTGGGACCCGCTCGCTCAGGAAGAATTGCGGCATGAATGGATCATCCGCACCGGCCTCGACCCCGCCGGCCTGGTCGGAAATACGCCGGAAGAACACTTCGCAAAGCTTAAGAAGCGGCTCAAGAAAGCACTTCAAAATCCTGAATGTGCTGCTCTAGTCGGTACAGAGAATGTGAATAGGTTACTCGATGAGTTCAACCCCGTGGAAGTCACGCCCCAGAATATTGGTGACGTGTTCAAACGCTACTCTGACGACTTTGATCCGCGTGAACTGGCAAGAAAGCTCCTCGAAGTAGCAACCGGTGCTGGACCGACACCGCGTACTGTTACATACGCATTCACGGGCTTCAACATAGGTGATCCTATTTTCTATGGATGGCAATTCCAAGATCAGTCAATCTCTGCCCAAGCTACTCTCGTAATGCACGAATTTGTACACCAAACGGGACAGAAAAAGCACCTTACACATGGCGCAATAGCTGAAGTGTGTGGTACGGAAGTTCCAATGCCCGGCAAGTAGGCAAGGGATTGACATAATCCATAGGGAATAATAGTTAACCAAGGAGAAGTCATGGTTCCCGATTGCAGACGCAAGATACTCACTTCTACCTTGATTGTATTCCTCGCCGCGCCCAAGTTGTCTTTTGGAATCGGTGAGTTTCGTCAAGGAGACCCCACGTCGAAGGCTATGGGACTCGAACTCAAAGTTACGACGGACAAGAAGGTCTACAAGCTCGGAGAAGCTATTCTTGTTACGATTGCGATTCGCAATACCGGAGAGCAAACACTCCTTTTGACTGCAGAGCCGGTAACTCGTCCCATGAATCGAGGAATACTGAGCATCTTAGAGGTTGAGGTTAGAAACGCAAGGGGAGAAGCGTTGAAAAGGGAAAGGGGATTGGGTTCCAGTGTGGGATGGCGGGGAGACATGTGCCTGTACGAGTTCATTCACAGTACACGCAGTCTATTTCGACCAAGCGATTCTCGCAGCTTTACGATGTCGCTTGACCGCCTCGGCTTCGAGCTAGACCAACCTGGCAACTACCGACTGCGAGCAACATATCATGAACCAAGCTACAGAGATTCGGTGACGGACGAGGAGTTTGAGCAACTGAAGAAGAGACTGGAAGTGCCTTGGTGGGCTGAGGTTGAATCCGACTGGGTCTGGATTGAAATCGTCGAATAGTAGGTGGTTACGACTAACTGCGCGGGCACCGTCCTCGGCCAACAGGGCCACTATCCGTTCGGCGAGTCTTGGTACTCGGTCAGCAATACGACCAAGTGGCAGTTCACTAGCTATGAACGCGATGCGGAGTCTGGCCTGGACTACGCCATCTTCCGCTACCACTCCTCCCGCCTGGGTCGGTTCCTGACCCCCGACCCGCTTGCCGGAACGATTTTTAATCCCCAATCTCTGAACCGCTATTCCTACGTAATCAATAACCCCACCAACCTAATAGATCCTTTGGGCTTATTTATCTATTTTCTGGGGTGTGAGAGATATTTGGGTACGGTAGGTGTAGATGAGTCACGCGAGGCTACTATAGTTGAAGAATGCCGCTACTATATCGATCTCAATCCCATCGGAGGGTTCGGGTTTGAACGGGGCGGCGGCGGCAGTCCCGGCCCCGACTTTCGAGGCTTTCCCCTATCCCTGCTCAATCCTTGCAATTCTTGTACAGCCAACTGTCAGGCACGGTATTACGCCGATCTAGGAAAATGCGGGGTCAAAGCCGCCGGGGTTGAGGTCGGCAATATGGCCATTGGAGCAGTTGCAGGACTATTCAGTCGCTATGCAGGGGGAAGTGGGGTAATGCAGTTTGACAAGGAGGCATGCGTTGGGGAATCCCTAGATGACCGAGACAGCTGTTTATCGCAAGAGTGCGATCCGCTCCCCAATTGCGACCCAATAGGCCCTCAATGACAATTCACCGACAGTTACGGTGGCCCAAGGCTCTTCTAAAGCTCTTCGGTGTCCTCAACTTGTTCTTCGCGTGTGCCGGCTTCTACCAGCTCGGCTTCGTTACATTCAGCCTCGTTTCTTTAGGTCGGTATCCTCGCTTCGGCGACCCTTCGGCTCCGTACGTTACAGAGGCTTTTTTCCTGATGACGTCTATCAATTTCATCTTCCTTGCAGTCCTGTTTTTTGCGGGCTTTTTGCTACTCCGGCTGCGAGCTCACGCTGTCCGTGTGAACAACACACTATTCGTGTCAATGATAATTTATGAGCTGACACTCCTCCTTATAAACGGCGGGGCTCTTGGAACTAGTATTGTAACTGCTTTCCCTACGGCAAACGTGGGTATAGCTCCTACGATATTCACTGGTTATCCCATTCTTGCCTTGATCGTGTTGAATCTAGCTCATCGCAGGCTACGTGATACGAGCAAAGACTAGCTCTTGGTGAGAAGGCGCCACCGGGCCCATCACCCGCAATTTCATCTATGACACCCTGGGCAACCTCATCCAGGCCGACCTCGATTGCTGCCAGGAGCGCACCTGGAGCTTTACTTCGGCTACTCAGTTCGCTTACCCGGAGACCATCACCAGCGGGCCGGCAGGGACGCAGCTCATCGTCAGCCGCGCCTACGAGTTCGCCACCGGCTTGGTCCTCTCCGCCACCGATGCCAACGACAACACCACAACCTTTACCTACGACACGATGAACCGCCTGCGGGTGATCATCCGCCCCGATAACGAACAACTGATAACTGATTACGATGATTCTTCCGCCCTGCCCGTCGTCACCTCCACGATGCCCGTTGATTCGATGAACGATGTTGTCACCGTCACCACCACCGACGGCCTCGGCCGCCCCATCAAGCGCGAAACCAAGGACGCCGCCGCCAACCTCATCAGCAT
>JBHHYU010000156.1:0-5256 GCA_046757725.1 Binatia bacterium | reverse complement strand
GTTCCGGTTAGGCGCAGGGCGTAGGCTCTGAAGAGAAGGGAGGCGTCGAACCGTGATCGTCACTCGTGCTCGGTGTCGGAAGCGAAGCGGCAACAAACTGAACTCAAATCTTCTTGACTTTGAGTTCGTTTAGCGGTTCAATAGAGACAGTAAGCGGGTAAATGGACAGAGCCCTCGATGCGAGCCGGCGAGAATTTTCAGGAGGTCGCGTGCAGGCCCTAAAAAGCTGCTGGTCCAACCTTGGTTCCATACCATTCCATGCCTGCTTCCTTGCCTCGCTTTCAAAAATAAAAAACGAAATCGGCAAGCGTACCCCTAGTGTTTTTCATGGGTGAAAAAAACGACCACTTGCCCATCCCGGTCCAAACTATTCCTAAAACTTGTCCAAACCGTCCTTGCAGTCGGAAATCGCTCCGAAAGGAGGCATCGCCGAAATGGATAATAATAGAGAATTTGAGACCCTTATAAAAAAGGACCGGGACCTCCACCACGTGAAATCCTGGAAGGGGAACTTCCTGGCCTATCTGGAAAAGGTCAAGGAAGATCCCTCCGTAGTCAAGCTGGCCCATGCCCGTATCTACGACATGATCCGCAGAGCCGGTGTCCGGGATCTTCAAGATACCGATGATGCGCGCATCAAGAGAACGTACAAAGAACAGTCGATCAAAGTTTATAACTTCTTCGCCGACGAATTCTTCGGCATCGAAAAGGCCATTGGACAGATTGTGCGCTATTTTCATGCCGCCTCTCTGAAGGGGGAAGAGAGCCGCCAGGTGCTCTATCTCATGGGACCGGTGGGATCCGGAAAAAGCTCTCTCATAGAAAAGCTGCATCGGGGTCTGGAGGAGAATGAACCATTCTACGCCATCGAAGGCTGTCCCATGTTCGAAGAGCCCCTCCACCTGATTCCACGCCAACTGCGGAAAGAATTCGAGAAGATGCTCGGTGTCCACATTGAAGGAGATCTCTGTCCGGCGTGCCGATATCGGCTCAGTAGAGACTTCAACGGCCGCTACGAAGAGTTTCCGGTAGCCACCACGGAGTTTTCGAAACGGGGTCGGGTAGGTCTCGCGGTGGTCACCCCGGTGGATCCCAACAACCAGGACACCTCTGTCCTTATCGGCAGTGAAGATATCTCCAAGCTGGATCTCTATTCGGAAGGGGACCCGCGGGTGCTCGAGCTCAACGGGGCCCTCGACATCGGCAACCGTGGGGTGGTGGAGTTCATTGAGGTCTTTAAAAACGAGATCGAATACCTGCACTGCATGATCACGGCGACGCAGGAGAAGGTGATTCCGGCCCCGGGCCGCCATGGCCTGGTCTATGTGGATACGGTCATTGTCGCACACTCCAACGAAGCCGAGTGGCAGAGGTTCAAGTCCGACCATACCAATGAGGCCATCCTGGACCGGATTGTCGTGGTCAAGGTCTCTTATAACTTGAGACTGTCCGAGGAGGTCAAGATCTACCGGAAGATTATCCGCAACTCCGATTTTCATGCCCACGTGGCCCCTCATACCCTCGAGGTGGCTTCCATGTTTGCCATCCTCTCCAGATTGGAACCGACAAACAAGTGCGACCTGATCACCAAGTTGAAACTCTACAACGGCGAAGAGGTGGTGGAGAAGGGAAAGACGAAGAGGGTGGATGTGGAGGAGCTGCGTGAAGCGACTAAACGGGAGGGCATGACGGGGATCTCCACGCGTTTTATCATGAAGGCCTTGGACAATGCGCTTTCGGACAATACCGAAGGCAATTGCATCAATCCCATCAATGTCCGGGAGGCCCTGATCCACATGACCAAGGAGGCGGATCTGCCGGACGATACCCGCAAGCAATACCTGGAGTTTCTACAAGACACCCTGCACAAGCAATACCTGGAGATCCTGGAAAAAGAGATCACCCAGGCCTTTGTGTACTCGTATCACGAACAGGCCGAGTCCCTGTTCCAGAATTACCTGGACCATGCCGAGGCGTACGTGAACAAGAGTAAGGTCAAAGACCGAAACACCAATGAGGAGCTGGCCCCGGATGAGGCTTTCATGAAGTCCATTGAGGAGCAAATCGCTATCATTGGCTCTGCGGCCGACGGTTTCCGCCAGGAGGTCATCGCTTATCTGTGGGCTGCCAACCGCAGGGGAGAAAAGATCGACTACCGCAGCTACGAACCCCTCAAGGAGGCGATCGAGAAAAAACTGATGACCTCGGTGCGCGACTTGAGCCGTATCATCACTAAGGCTAGAACCCGTGATGAGGATCAATCGGACAAGTATAACGCCATGGTCAAAAATCTCCTGAATAACGGCTATTGCCCCAGCTGCGTCGACGTGGTGCTCAAGTATGCAGCAAATAATCTGTGGAAGGACTAGGCGACACCGGGAACTCGGAAAGCCGGCAGCTGTTCCCGGACGCCTAACTTCCTAGCACCCCGGTATTTCCGTGTCCGGGCTTCCCGGCCTTCTCGCTAAAGCGATGGAAACTATCTTCCGTTCTTACCAACCATCCTCTGCTCAACGGAGTGACCGTAGCGCGGGAGACCGCCTGCGCCACCGGCAGAAGGTGCGCCAGGCCATCCGTGAAAACATTTCGGACATCATCGCTGAAGAGTCGATTATCGGGAAAGATCGCAGCCGGATCATCAAGGTACCCATCCGAGGTATCAAAGAGTACCGGTTCGTCTATGGCGAAAACAACCCGGGAGTGAGCCAAGGCACGGGCGAGGATCTACAGGCCGGTCAAGTGATCGGCAAGGGGGAGAAAGGCGCGGCGGTTCAACAGGCAGGGGATCAGCCGGGTGTCGACTACTACGAAACGGAGCTGACCCTGGAAGAGCTCGTTGACATCATGTTCGAGGATCTGGAGCTACCCCTCCTGGAAAAAAAACAACTAAGGAAGATCGAGATCGAAGACAAACTTCGCCGGAAAGGATACCGCAGGACGGGAGTCCGCGTACGGTTGGACAAGAGACGAACGGCTCTCTCCCGGCTGAAGCGCAAGACGGCCTCGCACCATGTAGAACTTGAAAGCTCCGATCGCCCACGCTTTCCTTTTCACAGGGACGATCTTACCTATCGTCACATGGACACGAAAGTCCGACGGGAATCCAACGCCGTGGTTTTCTGCCTCATGGATACCTCCGGGTCCATGGATACCATGAAAAAGTATCTGGCAAGGAGCTTCTTTTTTCTGCTTTACCGTTTTCTCTGTACCAAGTACCAGAATGTAGAGATCGTCTTTATCGCGCATCATACGGAGGCCCGCGAGGTCAGCGAGGAGGAGTTCTTTCACAAGGGGGAGTCAGGCGGGACCTTTATTTCCTCAGGGTACCGGAAGGCGTTGGAAATCATGCAACAGAGATACCATCCCTCCCTGTGGAATATCTATGTCTTCCATTGCTCCGACGGCGACAACTTCGAATCCGATAACCCGGCGGCTCTTCAATCCGCTCAGAAGATCACCGAGATCGCCAACCTGTTCGGTTATGGAGAGATCAAACCCTTGGGTTCCGGCTATTACGGCGGCAGCATGATCCATTTCTTCGCCCAGCTTCAAGCGGATAACTTCCAAACCGTCCAAATCCAGGGCAAAGAGGACATCTGGCCTTCCTTCAAAGGCTTTCTGACCAAAGACCGGGGTCGTGAAGAATCCGCGTAATCACGGGGAGCCATGGCGGAGTTTTACACCATTGAGGACTTAAAGAGGTGGAACGAGCGCATCCTTACCCAAGTGGAGCGGTTCGGCCTAAACCCCTATCCTCAGGAATTTGAGCTCTGCGATCACGAACAGATGCTGGGATACATGGCCTATTCCGGCATGCCCTCCCACTATCCCCACTGGTCCTATGGTAAAAGCTATGAAAAACTAAAAACTCTTTACGACTACGGTATCAGCGGTCTTCCCTATGAGATGGTGATCAACTCTGATCCCTGCATAGCCTATCTGGTTCAGGATAACAGTTTGCTCCTGCAGGTGCTCACGATCGCCCACGTTTATGGGCACAACGACTTTTTCAGAAACAACTTCAACTTCAAGCCTATTCGCTCCGAGTTCACCCTGGAAACCTTTAAGACCCATGCGGACCGTATCCGCAGGTACGTGGAGGATCCGAGCATCGGTCTGGAAAAGGTCGAGTGGATTTTAGATGCGGCCCACGCCCTCGCTTTCCAGTGCCGGCGGAACCTTGCCGTTCGCAAACAGACCACGCAAGAGGAAAAGGAGCGACGCATCGAGGAATCCAAGCCACGGGCCGACCCGTTTCAATCCGTTCATCGGCGCCGGGAGGCGCCGGCGCCGGATCTAAACAAAGTTCCTCTTTATCCGGAGGAGGACATGCTACTCTTCATCCGAGACCACAACGCGCATCTCAGTGACTGGGAGAAAGATCTTCTCACCATCGTCCATGAGGAGACACAGTATTTCATTCCACAGATCGCAACAAAGATCATGAATGAGGGCTGGGCCAGCCTGTGGCACAAGCGCGTCTTGGAAGCATTGGATCTGTCCCAGGGGATGCAAATGGAATTCATGGTTCGACATAATCAAGTTTTGAGGCCCATGCCGGGAGGGATTAACCCTTATCACCTGGGATTCAAAATATGGGAAGCTATAGAGAAGCGCTGGGACGAGCCAACAGCGGAAGAGGAAAAAGAATTCGGCCGAAGGAAGAAAAGCGGCAGGGACAAGATATTTGAAGCGCGGGAGGTGGAAAGGGATGGTTCCTTTCTGCGGCGTTATCTCACCGAGGAGTTGGTACGGGAACTCAATCTCTTTGAACATCAGATCCAAGGTAACGAGCGGATCATCAGTCGAGTCGCCGATAAGGAGAACTGGCGGGAGATCAAAGAGACCCTGATCCGCAATGTGGGCATGGGGACGATCCCTGTGATCAAGATAGAGGATGCGGATTATGATAAAAACCGCGTCCTCCTGGTGCGCCATCACCATGACGGAAGGGACCTCCACCTGGAATACGCCGAGAAGACGCTACAGTATCTGCACCGGCTCTGGGGACGAGAGGTGATGTTGGAAACCGTGATCAATGAGAGAAAATCTCTGCTATGCTTTTCAGATGACAAACTGACGATTAAACCCCTCCATTAATAAGTTCTAGGGACAGAGATTCGGAACAGCCCGTCCGTGAAAAGTGTGGTTCCTCAGTGGGACCCCATTTCGTGGCTCGTGATCGAACTTTGTGTTCGACACCGAGCACCAGTGACGAGCGCGATCACGGCTCGACGTCGCCCTCTCTTCGGAGCA
>JBHHYU010000155.1:0-5256 GCA_046757725.1 Binatia bacterium | reverse complement strand
GGTCCTTTTCCCTCCGCCGTCTCAGGCGCGTACTTCGGAGGATCGCGCCGGAAGGTCTTTCGGCACTCTTCCGTGCAAAAGTAAAAGGCCTTGCCCCAATAATTGATCTTGCCGCCCGGCGGGGCCTTCTCGTCGACTTTCTTCTTGCAAACAGGATCAGTAGCCATTTGTCACCTCCTTATCTAATGGCAACAAGCCAAAACAATCATGGCGTTTTTGGTTACCCACCACGTACGGTTCCTAATGGACCCCCCTCATCTCTACACGGCTCCCACGGTCACTTGGGCTCGGACTGAAACTCACCACATCGGAACAAAGGTGACCATAGCCCCCGACCATCTCGATAGGGTTCAACGGGTTAGGCATAACGCTCTTGAAATGCTGGAAGTCCTCAAACTGATAATTCTCCCAGGCATGGTAAATGATCACCTGTCCCGGCCTCACGGCCGAAGAAATCGTTACCTGAACCTTGAAGTTTCCCACATCGTTGTACATCTCCACGAAATCCCCGTCCCGTATCCTCCGGCTCTCCGCATCCTGCGAACTGATAAATGCCACAGGCTCCCCTCTTTGAAGGCTCAATATGATCGAATCATCGACCCAATCGCTGTGCATGCTCCAACGGGCATGCCCGCCCGTTACCTTTAGCGGATAGTCTCCACCAGCCTTGGGACAGTCCTTATGTCTGGGCAGATGTTCGTCCAACTCCAGATACCAGTCGTGGTCGATGTAAAACTGAATGCGCCGGGTCAGCGTCGGGTACGGCTCCTTTTTGCTCGTATGCCAGGTCAGCGGCACGATGGGCTCACCGACTTCCAAGTCGCAAGCGTTGCCCAGGGACCTGATCGCGTTTCCCAGCCCCGAATAGGCAGCGATTCCCCGCTCACTGAACTCCTCCCAGCTTATATCCTCCCGGTTCGTCGAGTTTTCGAAGGCATCTCGGGCGACATCCGTTTCGTCGTCTTCTGTGTAGATCCCGCCGACTGTGACCCTGTCCTCGAGGTTGTCCAATCTTCTCTCTTTGCCGTCTTTATCGAGGTAGGACTCAATTCCGCGCTCGCGGGCCCGTTCGCTCACCTTTCGGGCCAGTCGGACGAAAATGGCCCAATCGTTGAGCGACTCGTAAAGCGGATCCACGGCCCGATTGATGGCCTGCATAAAAGGTGATTGGGTGGACCCCAACAACGAGGTGGAGGTTCTCTCGAACCAGCTACTGGCCGGAAGGATGTAGTCCGAATAGAGCCCGGTTCCGCTCATGCGCCAGTCTACCGTCACCATCAGCTTCAACTTGGGGAGCAGCGTGTTCAAAAGTTGATTTGTCCCACGGCCTCGACGAAACACATTCCCGCCAACTTGAAACATGATACGCGGCTCTTTCCCCGGGGCCGGAACCACCGTCTGCCATTGCTTGCCCATGGCCTCATCGACGTACTCTCCCAGGGGCCTCTTGAGGTACGAGTCCCAACTGTTGTGTTGTTTGCTCAATTCCAGAAGCCCGCCGTGAAAATGCTGAACCATTGCAGTCAACCCGACGGCCCCTGCAGCGGTGGCCTGTTTCGTATACTGGTAGAGGATCATCTCCGTTGTATAGCCGTCCTCCTTCCACGCAGCGAACCGCGGATCGGTGGACGATGCCGAAAGAAGCATATGGTGTCCGTGGCGCTCAAGGGCCCCCAGTGCGGTGTCCGGCGTCAAAGCGGGGAAGGCGCTAAACGTATCTCCCTTCCGCCCCATATGGCCGCACAAGGAAAATATTAAAGCCATCGACCGTTCGATCAAATCGCCATGGTAAAACTTGCCCCAATTGGAGGTCGTAATATTCACTACGCCGCCCGATACAGCGACTTCCCGAGCCAGCTCTTCT
Source organism: Binatia bacterium (assembly GCA_046757725.1). Lineage (GTDB taxonomy): Bacteria > Desulfobacterota > Binatia > UBA9968 > UBA9968 > JBHHYU01. The sequence goes on along the minus strand of JBHHYU010000155.1, from coordinate 3,392 downwards.
ATTAGCCGAGGTGAAGTCCCGGTAACTTGAGCGGCCTTCGCTGGTGTATACTCCTCATCCAACCGCTGACGGAGCAGCTCGAATACTGGACGTACCTTCACCTTCCCCCTCAACGTCTGAACTTCATATTCCCCTCCCAGGGCCGGCACCCTCCCCTCCAGTGCCAAACTCTTGCGCGGCGCCTCCTCCACCTGTGCCGTCGCTTCATTAAATATATAGAACGCGTCCTCTCGCCCCCCCCGCTTGAGATCCTTCTCCCGAAGAAACCTGCCGTTGTCCATTCGCACCAATAGAGGCAAATCCGTCTGCTCCTGTACAAATTCCTTCCGGTACAGCCTCTCCTTGATGATCACTTGAGCCATGGCCAATGCCAGCGCCGCATCGGTTCCAATGTTCAGCGGCACCCAAAGGTCCGCGTGAATCGCCGATGCGTTCAAGTCCGGCGCAACCACAATCACACGCGTACCCTTGTAGCGGGCCTCTGAAATGTAATGATAGTTGGGAACGTTAGTGTAGGAGGGGTTCCCTCCCCAAACTAAGATTGTTTTCGCATGAAACCAGTTGTCCGCTGAGTCCGCGAACATAATCTTACCAAAGGTGACGCCGGCACCCTGGTGTCCGTCCCCGATTTCCGTATTCTGGCTCGGGAGGGGAGAACCGAGGGTCTCGAAGAAAACGTTGGGCCCTAACCCTTCACTCCCCTGGCTGTGGACACGCGTGCCGCCACCCTGAATGATGGTGTCCGGACCATCAGTGGTCAGGACGTCAAGAGTCGTGTCCGCAATCTCGGTCAGCGCCTGGTCCCAACTGACCCGCTGCCAACAACGACTTCCTCTCGGACCGACCCGCTTCAACGGATACTTCACCCGTGTCGGATCGTATATACGATGAACGTAGCACGCCCCCTTCTGGCACCCGCGTGGGTTCGGATCGGGAACTAAGGGGTCGTTCGGCGCCGGGTAGTTTCCCACCTGTTCCTCCCGGAGCACCACGCCGTCCTTGACGAATAGATTGTAGTTGCAGGCCCTCTGATACCAACAATTGGTCAGGTGAGAAGACTTAACGATACGGTCCCACTTGATCTCTTGCCGCCTTAAGCGACGCAGGTCGAAGTCTCGGATGTTTCCCCAGGAGCTATCGGCCGGTGTCAGTCTTTCCTGCCTAAGCGATAGCGTAATCATCGTCTCTTTCCCCCACTACCTGTGGTCCAAAAGCAGAAATTCATGGGGGACCTTGGATCACTTCAGCGCCCCCGTGCCAAGGGTGTCCTGAAACTACCAGAGGTGAACCGGCGGATATGGTGATCAATGCCTGCCTCGTATTTCTGCCTGTTGGAATCGACCTGGATGGCCCGCTCCAGCCATTCCTGGCAATGATTGCAGCCATCACAGCCCAAGCGGCAGTCTTTCATCCTGAAAAGATCGAGGAATCCGTCCAGGCGGGTATTGTCCAGATGAACCGGGAACTGCCCAAAGGGATCGACTCCGTCGAGACCGAGCACCAAATCGTTCAAAGCCCCAGAATATTTCCGTGCAGAGTAGGCGGCCACCGCCCTTAATACCCACTCAGCTCCTTTTTCCCGCCCGCCCAACTTGAAGTGGGTAATACCGATCTTTTCGTATCTTTCTAAATCCTCAGGACGGATCCAGGAGGCCTTCATGACTTCGACTGGATTGGAAGACTTCATATGGAGGCATTTGGACAGCGAATAGTCCAGGTAACATCCACGGTCCAGGCTATCCGAGGCATGGCTGATAAAGTTCCCGTGATAGTCCCGAAGCGGACAATGAATGAGGCAAGCCAGGTTGGGAATGACGACGAGCTCGCATCTTAGCCGCTTCCTCAAAGCACGGAGGAGCCGAAAATTGCGGTTGATATACTCCGGGAGATAGATCGCGTCGACCCCGAGCTGCTCGTAGAAGAGAGCTTGATCCACGCTGTCGAGGTGGATGAGGCTCGAAACGATCACGCGTAGTTCCGGGTAGCGACGCTTGACCATCTCGATTATGTACGGGTTGGTGCTGACGATACCCTCTGCGCCCACGTCTACAAGCCATCCCAACCTTTCCGCCAGCCATTTTTGACCCTCTGCCGTAAACTCATAGCCGCCGCTACATGTGGCATTCATGGTATAGACAAAGCCCAAGCCCCGGGAACGGCACTGGGCTATGTGCTCCTCTATCTCCTGCTCTCCAGCCGCAGGAAGCCATTTCTTCGCCCTCCCGCTGGGCTCGTCAGACAAGGAACCGTAGACAGAGTGAACAGGATAAGCCGCTAGCGAACCGAGGTATGCTTCATCAAACATCGCGGGGACGACAAGCTTCACGCCTCAACTCTCCTTACTTCTACCCGCGTCCCCCGGTCACTGAAGCCCGGATAGTTGCTCATGGTGACAGGCCGGATTTGAAAGTAGTCTCCAGCCAGCTCGATCGGATTCATCGGAGAAGCCATCACGCTCTTGAAATGCCGCCACCCCTCAAACTGATAGTTCTCCCAGGCATGGTAAATAATCACTTGGCCCGGCCTGACTCCCGGTGACACCACGGCATGGACGCGGAAAGACGCCACATCGTTTTTCACCTCGGCCAACTCCCCATCCTGGATTTTCCTCGCAGCGGCATCCTGGACGTTCATAAACATCGCCGGTTCGCCCCGCTGGAGCTGCAGCATCAGCGTCTCATCGACCTGATCGCTGTGGATGCTCCACCGGGCATGCCCCCCGGTAATCTTCAGGGGATAGTCCCCTCCCGCCAAAGGGGGGTCCTTGTGAACCGGCAGGTCCTCTCCCAACTCCCGATACAGCTCGTGGTCGATGAGAAACTGGATGCGCCGTGTAAGCGTCGGGTAAGGATCCTTTCTCTCCGTGTGCCAGGTCAACGGCACTACAGGCTCACCCGGAACGATCTCACAGGTGTTGCCGATGGAGCGCATCCCCGTTCCTACTCCGGTGTAACAGGCGAATCCCCGCTCCTTGACCTCCTCCCAATCCACCTGCTCGACGTTGCTGGCATTCAAAAAAGCGTCCCGGGCTATTCCCTCTTCGTCGTCTTCGTTATAGAGACCACCAAAGGTTACCTTGTCCTCCAGACCGGCAAAGCGGTATTCCGTTCCCGTAATATCTTTATAGGTCTCAATCCCCCTTTCGGCGGCCCGCTCTTCAACTCTCCGGGCAAGCAGACAGAACATCCGCCATTCCCCCATAGATTCATAAAGCGGCTGCGAGGCCTGGTTGACCACATGGGCAAAAGGTTGGACCGGCATCCCCATGAGAAAGGTAGAGGTCTTCTCGTACCAACTGCAGGCCGGCAATACCAGATCCGCATAAAGAGCCGAAGCATTCCAGCGCCAATCGATCGACACCAACAGGCGAAGCTTGGGCAGAAACGTCTCCA
>JBHHYU010000154.1:0-5333 GCA_046757725.1 Binatia bacterium | reverse complement strand
TATTCAAGCCTGACCCGCTATCCCCTTCTCTCAGCTAGCCCGGTTTGGACGGACACGCAGAATAAACGACGGAGAGGCCCTATTAAGACCTCTATTTGAGAGGAAAACCGAAACCTTTTGGAAAACGAACTGGAAGCGATTGAAAACTATGGTGGGCCCACCTGGACTCGAACCAGGGACCTACCGGTTATGAGCCGGTGGCTCTAACCAACTGAGCTATGGGCCCGATCCTGATCAGTTTTACGTTTTTTAGTTTCCAGTTGTAGAAATCGAGTGTAAAGTCAGACCTCAACTCTCCATGAAACTCTTCAGCCGCTTGCTCCGGCTGGGATGCCTGAGCTTGCGTAGTGCCTTGGCCTCGATCTGACGGATACGTTCGCGGGTAACCGTAAACTTCTGCCCCACCTCCTCCAGAGTATGATCCGATTTTTCTCCGATACCAAATCGCATCCGCAGGACCTGTTCCTCGCGCGGGGTCAAGGTGGCCAATACCTTCTTGGTTTGTTCCTGAAGGTTGATGTTGACCACCGCATCCGAGGGAGTGATGATTCGCTTATCTTCGATAAAATCACCCAAGTGGCTGTCCTCTTCCTCTCCTACGGGTGTCTCGAGGGAGATCGGCTCCTTCGCGATTTTTAAGACCTTACGCACCTTGTCTAATGGAATCTCCATCTTGGCGGCAAGCTCCACCGGAGTCGGCTCTCGGCCAATCTCCTGCACCAGATACCGGGAGGTGCGGATCAGTTTATTGATGGTCTCGATCATATGAACCGGGATCCGAATGGTCCGGGCCTGATCGGCGATGGCCCGGGTGATGGCTTGGCGGATCCACCATGTCGCATAGGTCGAAAACTTATAGCCACGCTGATATTCAAACTTGTCCACCGCCTTCATGAGACCGACATTTCCCTCCTGAATGAGATCCAGGAACTGAAGCCCTCGATTGGTGTATTTTTTGGCGATGCTTACGACCAGCCGGAGATTAGCCTCAATCAATTCCTTCTTGGCCAGATTGGCATTGGTTTCTCCTTCAATGATGGAGTGTACCCGACGCTTGATCTCTTCTACCGACATCTCCAGATCTCTTTCAATCCGCCTGACCTCACGCCTCGCGCTTCGGATGCCTTCCGCCATTTTCAAAATGGCACCCTGACCCATACGAAGGGACCCAATGGCCCTCTGCCAGTGTCTTTTATGTCCATTACCGCTAGGAACGATCTTGAGAATTTCCTGAGACGACCTTCCGGCTTTACGCTCAAACTCCCACACCCGCCTCTCAAGGCGCCGTACCTGATTCATAACGCTCTTTAAACCATCAACAATTGCCTCGGTTTGTCTCCGATTCAACTGCATGGCCTTTAGACCACTAAATATTTTTTCCTGCTGCTTGAAAAACGCTTGCTGGAAACTTTTTCGCTTCTGTGCTGAGGAGCGCTTGTTTGCCAGTTGCTTCTTGATCTTTTCTCTCTCATTACCAAGTCGGTTCAACTTAGCTATCTGGTCCAAGAGCCTCCTCTCATGCAGTTCCTCCTCCTCTAGACAGTCTAGATCTTCGTCGCCGTCTTTAATAATATCACGTACCCGAACCTCATGACGGAAGAGTCGCTCTCCGAGGTTCAGGATATAGCGCAGCGCCAACGGGCTTGTCAGAACCTCTTCAATAACCTGCTTCTCCCCTTCCTCGATCTTCTTGGCGATCACAACCTCACCTTCTCGACTGAGGAGGGAGACAGTTCCCATATCTCGGAGGTACATCCGCACCGGATCGCCGGTTTTACCAAGAATGTCCGCCTCCGCTTCCACGTCGGGTTCTTTCTCTTTCTCTTCCTCATCTTCCTCAGGTAATTCGTCGGTCTGACCAACCAGGGCTACCCTCTGAGTCGAGTCAACAACATCGATTTCCATCTCCCCAAAAATGGACATGACATCATCAATTTGATCCGGTGACACGATATCGGCAGGGAGCATGTCATTAACCTCATCGTAGGTCAGATAACCCTTCTCCTTACCGAGGTCGATAAGCTTTTTGACCTCTTTAAGTTGCTTCCTCCGACTGGACTGCACGGGGGCTTGGGCAATTGCTTTTCCGACCCCTACGGCATCTTTGTCTTGGACGTGAAGCTTTCGCGGTCTAGCTGTCGTTCTTTTTGCACGACTTCCTGCCATTCCAGCATCCTTTCTCTGATAGCTTTCTCATCTCTTTTTTCTTCTGCTACACGGATCGCCTGGCAAAGATCTATTTCTAAACCTTTCAAATATTTTCGCCGAAGATGGGAGAGACAATCCGCCAGCATCTGCTCGCATTCCTCTTCGGCGACGGCGTCTCCTGCCAGCATAAGCGCAGCTACCTGAGACGCCCGTTCCGGTGAAAACGCTTGCGCGAGACGTGCCACATCCACCGTTCTCTGTTTTTTCCATTCCAAGAGAATTCTCTCGATCACCTCTTTCCACCTTGGACTAAACAGGTGCTCTATCTGATCCAACTGTTCCAGACGTTCAATCATAGAGGGGAATCGCAATAGGAGAGTCACCACGGATCGTTCCGCAAGATCACCCTGCGTCTCCTCTTGCAAGCGCTTAGGAGACTCTGTTGACGACACGAAACGGTTTGATGGGCTCGCGACATGTGCTGATCGACGCAGAAGCTCTTCGCTGATTCCCAGCGAGTCAACCGCACGCCGGATCAACAGATCCACCTCAAACGGGTTGCGAACCTTGGTGAGGAGGCGACTGATCTCCTGAGCAATCCGAGCCTTGCCTTCGAGGCTCTTGCCATACTGTGATGCCAGCCACGTAAAGGAATAATCCGCCAAAGGGATCGCTTGGTCGATAATCGCCTCCAGGGCCTGTCTCCCATTAGACCGGACAAAGGTATCCGGGTCTTCTCCTTTCGGGAGGAAGGCAGCCCGTCCCAACAATCCCCCCTCAACAAAAATCTCAAAGCTTCGTGCTGCTGCTTTCCTACCGGCCTGATCGCCATCGAATAGAGCAATCACGTTTTTTGTATAGCGTCCCAAGATCCGCACATGATCCGGTGTTAGGGCCGTACCCAGCGTAGCTACCACATAGGGGAGACCGAACTGGCACAACGCGAGCACGTCCAGATATCCCTCAACCACAACCACGCGATCCAGCTCTCGGATCGTTTCTTTAGCCTGAAAGAGACCATACACGTTGGCCCTTTTTCGGAAAAGGGGGGTTTCGGACGAGTTGAGATACTTGGGGAAACCCTGGTCGATCACGCGACCACCGAATCCCACCACTTTTCCCGCTGGACTCACAATCGGGAAGACGAGGCGATCGAAAAACTTTTCCCCAAAAAACTGCGGCCCCTTTTCATTTAAAAGTCCCAGATGTACTGCATTTTTTAAAGAAAGCCTCTCCCTTTTCAGGTAACTAATTAATCCGCGGCCTGAAGGTGCGGCATAACCAAGATTGAAGCGCCGTGCTGCCTGCTCGTCTATCCCCCTCGATTTGAGATAGCCGAGCGCCCGTTTGCCCTCCGGTTGACTAAATAAGACTTCATGAAAATAGGCGGCCACCCTTTCATTGAGACGATAGAGGGACTCCCGCTGCTCCGCCTCTCTCTTTGCCCCGGGGCGGTCCACGCGTTCTACGGAGATACCGTAGCGCTTTCCTACCTGCTCCACAGCCTCCGGAAAAGTCATGTGCTCATATTGCATCAAAAAGTGAAACACATTTCCACCCACACCACAACCGAAACAGTGAAAGATCCCTTTTTCCTCGTTAACCGTGAAAGAAGGAGTTTTCTCCGCATGAAACGGACAAAGCCCGAGATAGTTCCGACCCATTTTCTTGAGCGTCAGATGATCGGAAATCACTTCTACGACCGAGGCGCGTTCACGAATCTCTATGATTTTGCCATCTGCGATCATCGTAACCGCCTAAAAAAATAAGGCGCTCCTCACTGGAGCCTTGGGACGCAGCTCGCTTGAGGAGATTCACCTTTCCGAACCGGATGATCCTTTGAGCAAACTGATGCAAAGGAGGGGCCAAGTAAGAGTCGTGAATCTGTTTCTTTATTTTCTGCGGCACCACAGGGAAAGAGTTTAAGAAGAAAACAATTAGAGCCAGGATGGCTGCACCCTTTCCCATTCCAAGCACCACACCCCCAGCGCGATTGACTGTTTGAAGGAAGAGAAATTTTGCAGAATGGTGGAGAAGCCAACCAATTAGGCTGCAGGTGAAGTAGACAAGAAAAAAAAGGGCAACAAAGGTTATGGCCTTGAGAACGATAGGCGAGAAGTTCGAGTATCCCTTCCAGAGGGCCGCCACGGATTCGCCATAACGCACTGCCACTATGAAACCGGCAAAGAGTCCCACGAGCGAGAAGCTCTCACGGAAAAGACCTGTAAAATAACCCCTCAGAGCAAAGAGGAATAGAAGAAACAGTAAGATCAGATCAATGATATTCACCAATCGGTTACTTCCGTCATCGGAAGCGATGGAACGTTAGCCTCAGATGGAAGAACCCCCATCCATTGATCCCCTGAGGATCTCTTTGGCCAGTTCATTTACTCGCCTACCTTCCACGCGACCAGTAACCTTAGGCATGATCTGCTTCATCACCCTCCCCAGATCCTGAATCCCCCTAGCACCCACCTCCTCTATGGAGCCGTGGATCAAGGTTCGAACTTCATCTTCAGTCAACGGTTGCGGGAGAAAACTGCGCAGAAGCCTTAATTCGAGCGTTTCCTTCTCGGCGAGATCCATCCTTCCACCTTTTTGAAAAGAATCGATCGCCTCCTGCCTTTGCCTACAGAGAGAGGATATGGTCTTCAAGATCTCTTCGGTGCTCAGTTCCCTGCGTTCCCTGATCTCTTCGTTATGAATGGCTGAAAGAAGAAGCCGTAGGGTAGAGAGAGTTGAACGGTCCCGACCCTTCATCGCCCCCTTCATCCGATCTTGGATGTCACCCTTAAGCCCCATGCCTCTGCACGTATAGAAAGATAGAGGTCTGTTTAATAGTAATGGCTTCGAGTCCGCCGCAAGGCCCTTTTTTTTGCCGCTATCGCTTTCTTCTTTTTTTTGACACTTGGCTTTTCAAAATGCTCTCGCTTACGTAGCTCCGCCAGTATGCCTGCTTTCTCACATTGCTTTTTGAACCGTCGGATAGCGCTTTCGATGGATTCATTATCTCTTACCCTAACACCAGTCATATAATTATATCACCCCACTCCCATACGTAAAAATGGATACACGCTGCTTTACTAAATCCTGATTTTATCTTATTAAACTATCAAGTCAAGTTAGGACTCTGCAACCGTCAATGCCGCCAACGTTTTCTCCGTCTTTATTTCTTTCGCGGCTTA
>JBHHYU010000153.1:0-5388 GCA_046757725.1 Binatia bacterium | reverse complement strand
GCCGAGTATGCCATGACTGCGGCGGTTTGGGTCCGCGGCTTTCTCCAGGACGACTACGGCGTGAGAGTCCAGGATGTCCAATGGTCTGTTGGAGGGCAAGAGGAACCAGGGAGGAAGGAGCGCATGGATCTCCACCTTCCACCGGAGATCAGTGTGAGCAGCATTGCACCGGATAAAACTCTCAATGGCATGCTAGAGAATGAAGAAATCGATGGTCTTATCGCCGCCCGCGTACCTTCCTGCTTTGTCCAGGGATCTCCCAAGGTCCGTCGTTTATTTCCAGATTATAAAGCTGTGGAAGTCGATTATTATAAACGGACCAAGATCTTCCCGATCATGCACCTCCTTGTGGTCCACAAACGGATCTACGACCGTAACCCTTGGGTTGCCCGTAGCCTTTACAAGGCCTTTTGCCAGGCCAAAGAACGTGCCATCCAAACCATAAACATCCCCAATCCTCTTCCCTACACCCTCCCCTGGCTGTCTGCAGAGAGAGAGCAGCTCGAGGCGATTTTCGGCACCGACTGGTGGCCTTACGGGATTGGTTCCAACCGGCATACCCTTGAAACCCTGATCCAATACATGTACGAGCAGGGCTTGACAGAAAAGTCGATAGAGATAGATGAGCTGTTTGCACCCAACGTCATCGGCGAGTTCAAACTCTAGCGCTGGCTGGAAACGAGGGGAGTTTTATTAGCTCGGTCCGCGTAGCGTGCCTTGCCACGGTGAACAGAAAAGGCCAGCCATTAGCCGCCCCCTCTACGAGGCCTTTACCACATGGACGTCCAATGATCCGCATCACTCTTATTTGTTTGAAAAGCCGGAAGGTTTTTCCCTTTTTAAGACTTCAATCACACCGGAGTTGCAGATCTTCTGAAAGACTATTAGTTTAAGGGTGTGAACGATCTCCAAAAGGTCTTCTCATCTCCCTCAGATCGGAATAGAGTAGAACGGTTAATTGAGAAATCTCCTGCCCCATATCTAGCTCGCACAAACCTTCTTAGACTGATTGAAAGCGGTGGGTTAAGATCCTTAAGAAAACTCCCTCGCCCCTTTTTTCGAGCGCTGTTCCAACTCCTAGGCAGCAGTGCTTACCTAAGTGACATCTTAATCCGGAGTGGCCCAAATTGGCCTGATTTTTTTCAACAGCAGATTCAGGTGCCCCAGAAAACTGTCTTGGAACACCTGGCTGAGTTCAACTCCCTGCCTAGTAAGCCGGGGTCTCTTGAACAACTCGCCACGGCCCTGCGGCAACACAAACAGCGAGAGTTCCTCCGTATCGGAGCTCGGGATCTATGTTCGTCCGTAGGGGTGGAGGAGACCATGAGGGAACTGACGGCCTTAGCGGAAGCTGGGCTTGAGATAGCTTACCGCTTCTGCCGATCCGAGGTGGAGAAAGATTTTGGGCGGTTGCTTCTTCCGGACACGGGAAAGGAAAACCGTTTTGTAGTGCTCGGGATGGGTAAGCTAGGGGGAGAGGAACTTAATTTCAGCTCTGACATAGACATCATCTACCTCTATGAGGAGGACGAGGGTGAAAGCGGTTGCGGACGTAAGGGAAAAGCCTCGCCGCGCGAATTCTTTACGGGCTTGGCGGGGAAAATCACCCGAGTCATGAGTGGGATTACAGAAGAGGGTTTTGTTTTTCGTACCGATCTTCGACTCCGGCCTCTAGGCCGCAACGGTCCGTTGGTGCAATCCCTTGGCTCCAGCCTTGTTTATTATGAGTCCTGGGGCCAGTGTTGGGAAAGATCCGCCCTGATCAAGGCCAGGCCCGTTGCGGCAAGTCGCGAGTTGGGAGGTGAATTTCTCAAGGCTATCGAGCCTTTCGTTTATCGTCGTTATTTGGATTTTACAACCGTAGAAGAACTCAGGCACATGAAGCTGCGAATTGAGCAGGAACTGCTGAGCCCTCACCTTGAAGAGAGGAATCTGAAACTAGGGCGCGGGGGTATCCGAGAGATCGAATTTTTCGCCCAGGCATTGCAGCTCGTAAACGGCGGATACGAGACACGGATCCGAACTCACAAGACCCTTAGGGCCCTGGACCTGCTGGCTCGCTACGGTTATATCCCGTCCCGGGAGAAAAACAGCTTGGCGAAATCCTACCGTTTTCTCCGTGAGGTGGAGCACAAGATCCAAATGGTTCAGGAGGCTCATGCCCATTCCATCCCTGACGGGGATGAAGAGGAACGAACTTTGGCTCGCCGCCTCGGTTTTTCCCGAAGCAAAGGGAAAAACGAGAGGGATCTTTTTTGGAAGGAATATCGGAGGCATACTGACTCTGTGCGCCGCGCCTTTGACCGGCTTTTTTACGGAGCTCAGAAAGAGAACTTGTCTCAGGGTACTTCCGGCTTGGGAGAAATATGGAAGGATTTGGATCAGGAGGAGTTGATTCTCAAGGACCTTGACAACCTGGCTTTTCCCGAGCCCCAGAAGGCATACCAAAACTTGCTTGCGATACGTGATGGGGCGACGTATACCCCACCGAGCCCGAGGAGATTACAAGTAATGCGTACCCTGGGTCCCCCACTGATAACGGAAGTGGCAAGATCCGTTTCTCCAGACCGGGCCCTCTTTAATTTTGCAGAGTTCAGCCATCGCGTAGGAGCACGGACCGGTTTTCTCTCGCTTCTTGCGGAAAATCCAAAGACTATGCGGTTGCTTGTGAGGCTTTTCGCCGGCAGTCAGTTTCTGACGGAGATCTTTCTCAAACGCCCCGAGTTGCTGGACAGCTTGATCCGTGTCGATCTCACGGAGCCTCGAAAGACAAAGAAAAAAATGTTGGGAGAGCTGATGGCGACCTTTGGGGAAACGGGTGATCTCGAGGAGAAGCTCAACGATGTCCGACGATATAAGGCGGAAGAGTTTATCCGGATAGGACTTCATGATTTAGGGGGGACCCTGGAGTTCCAAGAGGTGATCTGTCAGCTTTCAGATCTTGCGGACACCTGCCTCAGAGGGGCTTTGATCCTGGCAGGCGGCGAGATAGAGAGGAGTTTTGGCAAAGTCCCACAAGGCCGGTTTGCCATCCTCGGCATGGGAAAGTTAGGTGGACGAGAGATCGATTATAACTCAGACTTAGATCTCATTTTTATTTATGATGCCCCGGAGGGGGCTAGAAGTGATGGGGGTCAATCGGGGTGTATGGATGCCCACGAGTACTACGTTAAGCTGGGACAAAAGCTTATTACTTTTGTTTCAGCTCCCACAGCGGAAGGAATTGCATATAAGATTGATATGCGATTACGCCCGTCTGGGCGAGCGGGACCTTTAGTGTCCTCTATAGAATCATTTCGTGCGTATCATCAGTCCAGCTCCGAACTATGGGAACGACAGGCGCTGATCAAGGCCCGTGGCGTAGCCGGGGACCAGAGCCTAGGACACCACGCGGAAAAGGTGGCTGAAAGTTTTGCCTATGGCAGACGGCTCACACAAGAAGGGGTAACCCAGATCAATCATCTACGGATGCGGATGGAAAAAGAACTCGCGCAGGAAGACCAATCTCAATTTAACTTGAAAAAGGGAAAGGGAGGTATGGTGGACATTGAGTTCCTAGTTCAGATGCTCCAGCTATCCTATGGGTGCCAGCACCCCGGACTCCGGAAGAAAGGAACCCTGGAGGCTCTGACTGCGCTCCAACAGCATAGAATTATCAAGAAGAACGATTACCAGTTACTCTCGGAAGGTTATCTTTTCCTACGGCGGCTCGATCACCGTTTGCGGCTGGAGCGAGACCAGTCCATCGATGTTGTAGAAAGGGAGCCGGAGAAACTTAACGGAATCGCCCAGGCACTGGGTTATAAGGGCTCGAGCAACAAGAGTAAAAAGACTAAAAGAGACGCAGGGGAACGTCTACTTCTAGACTATGAACTTCGCCGCGGGCACATCCGTACATGTTACAAACGTTTCTTTTTGTCGGCTGATACTGAACTGTGAAAGGAGATACGGTGGACCGCGGAAAAAAGCCCTCCCGTCTCCGACCTGTGAGGTAGGCTAGTGGGCAATGGCGCGAGCTACTTGTCACCATACGCTTGGCAAGGAGCCTGGCATAGGTTGGGAAGGAATCTCAGAAGCGGAATATGCGCTGAGCATTTTTGTAAAAAATCTTCTCCTTGTCTTCCGGGGAAATATCCAGCTTTTCCATGGCTTTGAAGGCCAAGGTGCAAAACTGGTCATCTCTTCCTCCGCGGCCGTGAGGATAATCCGTACCGAACAAGACGTGGTCGGGACCGACTGTATCGCAGACAAACCGGATGGCTGGAGCGCGCACCGGCCCGGCAACGTCGTAATAGATCTTCTTGAAATAGTCTTCTGGGGTTGCAATACAATCGGGATTTCCTTCTTGCCAATTCATCCGATCTAGATAGAAAAGGCTCAAGCCTCCGAGATGGGACCCAATCAACTTGAGATTCGGGTGACGGTCAAAGATTCCCGAGAGGACTAGCCGGGACAAGGCCAGAGTCGTATCAACGGGCCAGTTGACCTTATGCACTAACGAGTATTTGTTCCAGCGGGAATGACAGACCGCATTATAGGGATGAAGGAAGACGGGTACATTGCTGCTGGCTGCCTCCGCCCAGAAGGTTTTATAGTCCGGATCGTCCAACGATTTTTCTGCGCCGATGTTGGTGGGCATAACCACGCCGTGCGTGCCTAATTCCTTCACGCAGCGGTGTAATTCTGCAACGGCGTCATCCATGTGGACCATCGGAACTCGGGCAAACCACTTCAGACGGTTGGGGTATCGGTTGGAATACTCTGCGTAAGCGTTGTTACAAAGGACAGCGAGGTCAAAAGCCCGCTTACGATTGAAGCCGACCTCGATCCTTCCAGCCGGATTTGAAAGTACTCCTATGTCGATGCCGTACTTGTCTAAGTGTCCGATATACTCCTCGTAGGTAAAAGGATGAAAGCCAATTCCTCTTGGATCTGCCTCGGCGGCCTCCGGGAATGTTTCCAGGTATTTTGCTGGGAAGGCGTGAAAATGGGTATCGATGATCACGGCAGTTCCTTATCTAGTTTAAAGCGTGAATGGGCCTAAAAAAATTTTATCCACTTCCCTTACGGGTTTCAACAACTCGGTCAGCACTGCTCCGTCTGGACGTCGCAGAGAGAAGAATACCCGTTGCCTGGATAAATTGAATAGGTAAGTATCTTGCAGCACAACCTTGGGAATGAATCGTTAGCGAACTCTGGTGCATGGGACGGCTAGGCTACCGAAGCGATATCGAGAAGGAGATCAGCAGCGGGTTTGCCCTTTTGGTCGACTACAGAGTTAAAAATCTGGTGGTCGACCGGGTTTAACCTTGGAACGGTTCCAATTTGTTTTCGGGGCCCAGGCAAGGGTGGAGAGCTAGGGGCTAGGGTTTTTTAGTGTGGTAGAGT
>JBHHYU010000152.1:0-5466 GCA_046757725.1 Binatia bacterium | reverse complement strand
AGTCGTCCTGGAGAAAGCCGCGGACCCAAACCGCCGCAGTCATGGCATACTCGGCCACACCCACCTTCTTGCCCTTGAGATCTTCCGGTTTCTGGATGCCCGATCCGACATTAATAAAGATACAGGAGTGTCGGAAAAAGCGTGATGGAAATACGGGGATGGCTGTAAAGGGACAATTGCCCCGGCTCAACATGGTTATGTAGTTCGACAGCGACATTTCCGAGGCGTCAAATTCTTGGTGGTTGCACATGCGCCAGAAAATCTCCTCCGGCTGTAAGGGAATATAGTTGAGTCGAATTCCTTCCGGCTGGACCGTACCGTCCTGGAGCGCTTTAGTCCTGTCATAGTCGCCACACGCGATAGTGAGAAGCAGTTTGTCCATGCGCAATCCTTTTTTTAAAATAAAATAGGTTATTTATGGTGTCAGAGTCTGCATTGTTAAGTGAGGCTGGCAAGGATATTTTCAAATTTAGCGATTGGAGTCAAGCTCTAGTAAAACTGCTTGACGGGCATCAAGCTTTTTTTAGGCGTCTGCTCTCACCGATAAGAGCCGTACGGCATCAGTGGACGGTTGAAAGACTTGGAACTGCGGGGAGTCTATATACAGATCGTCTACCCGAACGGTTTTCTGTTCGTCTCCCACGTTGAAGACAGAGGCCTTGCGTCAGCCGTTGATGAAATGTGAAGGGCCTTGGCGGCTAACCGACGGAGAAAAACAGCTTGACACGGGAAATTGCACTATTATAGGCTGCCTTCTAATCTTAGCTGAAGCTCCAAGAAAGGGGGACTGAAACATGGTCTGTTCTAAACGGAGATATGAGGGAATTCTTGTAGGATTGTTGTTCCTGAGCCTAACCTTTTTCCTTTCAGGCAGTCTGGCCCATGCCCAAAGCAAGGGATTGATCGCGGCCGCCAAGAAAGAGGGAAAGGTCTCGGTCTTCGGTTCTCTGTGCAAGAAAGCCGTTAAGCTAATCCAGGGGACCTTTGAAAAGAAGTATCCGGGAATCAAGACCTTCTACTGGAGGGGCTCGACTACAGCCATCATGAAGAAGGCGATGAGCGAGTTCCGCGCTAATAAAGTGACCTGGGATGTATTCTTTACCAGCAATGACCCCATGAACATTATGAGAAAGGACGGGATGTTTACTAAATACCAAACTCCTGTGGGCAAGTACTTTGAGAAGCAGTACCACCATCCGTTTTTCAGCCCCAGCTACAGAAAGGTCGTTGTCGGTTTCATGTATAATACCAAATATCTCAATCCGGCGGATGCGCCCAAGTCTTACTTGGATTTCGTGGATCCGAAGTGGAAAGGAAGGCTGACCATTCCCAATCCGGCGGGGCACACCTCTACGGCTAAGTGGCTCGCCAGTCTGCACCTAGTCCTGGGCAGCAAGGAAAAAGAAGACGAGTATGTCAAGAAGCTGGCGGCCTTGAAGCCCAGGATGCTGAAGTCCATGAATCCCACCTCGAAGGCCATTGCCGCGGGAGAGGCGCATCTGGGCCTCACCTACATCAAGTTCACCTATATTCTAGGCAAAGATGGGGCACCATTGGATTATGTGAGGCTTCCCGTTTACATGGGGGATTCCCATTATATTGCCCTCAGTGCAAAGGCGCCGCACCCGAGCGCTGCCAAACTCTGGATAGATCATTGGTACAGCAAAGAAAGCATGAATATCATGGCCAAATTCGGTGAGTTTGTGAACAGACCGGGAGTTTACCCGCCCTTGAAGGACTCGGACAAGATCAAGTACATTGAAGAGGTCAGCAGGAGCAAGAAAGACTACAAGAAGCTCAAGAAGAAATATGGAAAGATCTTTAAGAAATAATTTATAATAGCGCTGTGAGTAACGACACCATCTCACTGCCGCGGGCAATCCCTGCCTCCGAGACTCTCATGGGGATCGTGAGTTGGATCTCCAGGCCGGTCAACTTCTTTTTCGTCGTGGTGGCAGGGATTCTCGCCTATCTGAGTCTCTACCCGACCTTTTTCCTGTTTTTCGGAAGCCTCAGGGACGAACCTATCGGGGTTGCCGGAAGTCTCACCCTGGGGAACTATTACGAGGCCTACGTGGAAGATCCCGGAGAAGCCGGGGGCTTGCTTCTGAACTCACTCTTCTTCGCCTTCGGTTCCGCGACGTTCTCGATCGTTTTAGCCATGACCCTGGCCTGGATAGCAATCAGGAGCAATGCACGCTTTCGAGGCCTCTTTGAGCTTACCGCCATTCTTCCAAACGTCGTGCCGGCCTTGCTGGTCTCCATGTCCTGGGTACTCCTGCTGAATCCCACGAACGGCATAATCAACGTTGTTTGTAACAACGTATTCGGGGTCAAGCCCTTTAATATTTACTCCATGACCGGTCTCATCTGGGTGGAAGGGATGGTCACGGCTCCCCTGGCCTTCCTCATTATTGCGGCGGCTCTAAAGAGCATGGACCCGGCGCTCGAGGAATCTGCCAAGACATTAGGCTCCACCGAGGTCGGGCTTACGTGGAGGATCACGTTCCCGCTCATGCGGCCGGCCATCCTGGCGGCATGGACACTGAATTTTGTCAGGGCAATGGAGAGCTTCGATACCCCTGCGATCATTGCGCTTCCCGCCGGGATCGAGGTCTTCACGACCAGGATCTATCGCGAGGCGCTCGAATCCTTCCCGTCAAACGATAACCTGGCGGCTACTTATGGAGTGGGGCTTCTCTTTATCGCCTTGATATTTGTGGCCGTTTACCGACGCATGACCTCACGGGTGGAGCGGTATACAACCGTCACGGGTAAGGGGTTTCGGCCCCACAGCATTGACCTGGGCAAGTGGAAAGGCGTGGCGTCGGGCGTGGCGCTGGCGATGTTGTCTGTCATGGTGGTCGTACCTCTTCTGACTCTCATTCTGATCTCTTTCCTTCCCTACTACCATACTCCCGGCTGGGAGTTGTTTCAGACTTTGACCGTCAAGCACTGGGCGGACCTCTATTATCAGGAACGGGTTATCAAGTCGATCTGGGCTAGCGTCCGCCTGGCGATCTTCGGTGCTACAGCTTGCATCTTTTTTGCCTCTTGCATCGCCTACCTTACGGTCAAGACCAAGATTGCCGGCAGGGGCATCTTGGAGGGGCTAGTTTTTCTCCCGTGGGCCTTTCCTGGAACCGTCCTGGCACTGGGTCTTCTCTGGGCGTACGTAAAATTTCCTCTTCCCATTTACAATACGCTCTGGATTATCGGGATCGCTTACGTCACCCGTTTTCTCCCTTTTGCGCTCCGGTTTGTAACCAGTACTATCATTCAGATCCATAGCGAGTTGGAAGAGGCCTCCGTGGCATGCGGGGCAGGATTCGTAGCGACCTTTCGACGGATTCTTATCCCCCTGATGCGCCCTGGTATATTGGCGGGTTGGATCCTTTTGGTCACGATCTTTATGCGAGAGTTCAGCGCCTCGCTGTTCCTCTCCAGCGCAGAGAACGAGCCGATCGGGCCGTTGCTCTTCTGGCTATACTCGGATGGCTTCTTCGGCACAGTCGCTGCGCTAGGGGTGCTGGTATCTGTATTCTCCACGTGCCTGGTCATTGTGGCCATGAGATATGCAAGGCTGGAGACAGAGTAAATCGCACCCCCTCAAACCTACCCTGACTTGAACTGAAATAAGGACAGGTGCTTTCACCGAGCGGTCCCATGAGAAAGCTGAGTAAAACGGGAAGAAAGACCATACCTTTCTCGGGGGAGGCGATCGTTATCCTTTGTCTCTTCGCCTTGCTTAACGCATCTTGCGGCGCTGGCAGCGAAGCCCCGAATGCCGATCAGTTGTTTACAGAGGGCAAGGCGCTACGGCAGAAGGGGAAGTACCGGGAGGCTCTGGAAAAGTTTGAGAGGGCGTTGACCGCATCTGAAGAGGCCGGTGAAAAGCAGAGGATGGCTAAGGTCCTGAGGAGCATCGGAGATATTCACACGGCCCAGGCGAACTACGCGGAGGCCTCCCGGCACTACGTGAGGGCGCTTGGGATAGAGAGGGAGCTGGGGGACAAGTCCGGCACCTCTACCACGCTCAACGACCTGGGGGAAAGCCACCGCATCCAGGGCAATTACGACGAGGCCCTGAGATACTACCACCAGTCTCTGAAGCTGGAGAAGGAATTGAAAAACCGGTCCGGGATCGCAAGGAGCCTCAACAACATCGGGACCATCTATCATGCTAAGAGCAAATACCGCGAGGCCTTGCTGCACTACAACCAGTCTTTAAAAATCGCCCAGGAGATAAAAGACTCGGCCATCCTCGCGTCCACCTTTAACAACATCGGAGCACTCTACGAGATGCAGGGAAACTACTCCAAGGCTCTCAGTCGCTTCGAGCAATCTCTGAAGATAGGTGAGGATATAGGGGACCAAACCCTCATCACCAACGCCCTCAACTATCTTGGGACGCTCCAGGAGGTCCAGGGAAATTTTGCCGAGGCTCTCGGGTACTACAACCGGTCTTTGAAAATTTCGAGGCAAGCAGGGAACCAGATCAATACGGCAATGAGCCTCAACGAGATCGCCTTGGTTTACCAAAATTGGGGCAAATACGCAGAGGCCCTCAGACACCTCCGAGAGTCACTAAAGATCGAGAGGGAGCTAGGGAATAAGGCGGGTATAGCCAGTACCCTCAATAACATCGGGGGGGTGCGCTCTGCTCAGGGCAACTACGCAGAGGCCCTCACCTACTATACCCAATCCCTGGGGATTGCCCGGGAACTGGGAGATCAAGACAATGTAGCCAGCAACCTCAATAACATAGGGACCATTCATAAAAATCAGGGGAACTACGCGGAAGCATTGGATTACTTTAAACAATCTATGGAGATTGGCAAGAGGCTCGACGACAAGAGGCTTATCGGCACGGTCCTCAACAACATCGGTGAGATCTACCAGGAGCGGACAAACTACAGGGAAGCCCTCAACCACTACCAGCAGTCTCTCGATATAGAGAAAGAGATAGGCAACCAGGCAGGTGTCGCTATCTCCCTCAACAGTATTGGGATGGTCCACGGACAGCAGGGTAACTACCAGAAGGCCTTGCACTACCTTGATCGGGCTTTGAAGATAGCAGAGGAGATAGGTGAAGAGTCCATCAAGGACGCTGTCTCTGGAAATATCCGCTACCTCAAGCAGCATCTCCAGAAAAACAGGAGCAGGTAAGAAGTTGATCAGTCCGGGGGGATCGGCTACAAACTTATTTGCGGGATTCTCATATTTCCCTCCTTTATAAGCTGTCCCCGGAAGGCCCGGATCAGGCGAACCCAGTAACGATGGGTAGAATGACCCGGGCTAGAGCAGCAGCAATGATCAGCGTGGCGATCCAGCCCAACGCGATGTTCAACATGACACGCATCCTGATGGTCTGGATGCCCCGGGCAAGACCAATCCCTAGAACCCCACCTATCACTGCTTGGGAGGTGGAAACCGGCAAGCCGAGCCTGGTGATGCCAGCGACGA
>JBHHYU010000151.1:0-5470 GCA_046757725.1 Binatia bacterium | reverse complement strand
CGATGTTGGAGGTGTGGAGCACGTCGGCCCGATAGATCTTCCCCCTGGCCTCCTGGCGGATCCGGCGATAGAGCTTGCTCGATCCAGACCGGTGTAGCTCGCACTTGATGCCCAGATTCTTGGAGTTGAAGAGATTACAGACCTCCTGCGAGATCTTGAGTGTGAGAGAGGAGTACCAGAGCACCTTCCCCTCCTTTTTGGCCTTATCCATGACACTCTCCGCATGGGCAGGAAGCCAGGTAAAAGCCACCAAAAGTACTGCACACAAAGTAAATTTCACAATCCTTTGCATAAAATATTCCTCCTTCCTTTTTTTATGGACTCCAACATATCTTTGAGCCAGGGTGATTGTTTTCATCCCCCTATCACTAACCCCGGCGATCTGCAAACGAATAAAATGCCCCCCTTATCCTCCTTAATCCGCCCACTAGCGCCAGTCCAGGTGAGACTTGACATAACTCAGAAGATCTCCCGAAGAAACCAATGCCTGGAGTAACGGGGGAAGCGGACGGACCTGGATAACCAGCTGTCGCGCCGAGACCAGGATTTCTCCAGTCGCCGTATCAATCTCGACGCTATCCCCATCTTTAATGCCGGAAGTGTCGCACTGGAAAACCATAAGGCCGTTGTTTAAGGCATTGCGATAGAAAAGGCGAGAGAATGACTTGGCCAATACAGCACCGATTCCCAACCGGCGCATGACCTTGATTGCTTGCTCACGGGTGGAGGTAGCACCGAAGTTGGTCCCTCCCACTAAAATATCGCCGGAATGGATCCGAGTTGGGTAATTCTGTGCGAGATCCTCCAGGACGTGCTGGGCCAGAAATTCGATCCCTTTGCCTTCATACTTGTACTTGTTAGTGAAATGCTGATCGGTATTAAGAAAATCACCCAACAGGTGAGCCCGCCCTTGTATTTTCATTGTTTTACCGTCTTTCCCCTATCAGGAACTCCCGTGGGTCGGTGATCCTTCCCGTGAGCGCCGAGGCGGCCACCGTGGCAGGTGAGGCCACGTAGATATCTGCTTTGGGATTACCGAGGCGACCCTGTAAGTTCCGGTTAGCGGTGGAAAGGATGACTTCGTCGTTGGCGGGAACATACTGCCGGTTCATTCCTACGCAACTCCCGCAGCCGGGCTGAAGAACCGAGGCTCCCGCCTTTACTATGGTCTTGATGATCCCCGCCTCTAGCGCCTGGAGATAAACTGCACGGGAGCCCGGGTTAACCAGCAACCTTGTGTTTTTAGCCACTTTTTTGCCTGCTAGCATTTCCGCTGCGGTTTGGAGGTCTTCAAAGCGGCCATTGGTACAGGATCCTATAAAGGCCATGTCTACCGTTTTACCTCCTGCATCTTTGACCAGGGCAACCCGGTCAATCTTTGACGGTAGCGCGAGCCGAGGTTCTAGGGAACTGAGATTACAGGTCATCGTCTTTTCATAAGTGGCGTCAGTGTCAGGAACTACAGGATTAAGTGGTCGTTGCACCCGTCCGTTGAGCCAGGCCTCTGTCCTGTCATCATAGGGCATAAGAGCGACTTTCGCTCCAAGCTCCGCTGCATGGTTACAGAGGGTGAAACGGGCATCCATTTTCAGTGAGGCCAGGGCGCCACCTTGAAACTCAATGGCACGGTAGGCTGCGCCGTCTTCTCGGATGTGCTCCAATAGCCAAAGGGTAAGATCCTTGGCTGTCAGCCCGGGCCTGAGCCTCCCTTCCAACTCTACTCGGATCGTCTCGGGAACGCGGAACCATATCCTGGACGTTGCAAGCAGGGCTACGAGTTCTGAGGACTCGATGCCCGTAGCGAAACAGTTCAGCGCCCCATAGGTAATCGAGTGAGAATCGGTGCCAACGATCAACTCTCCCGGCGCCACATGACCCCGCTCGGTCATGAGATTATGACAGATCCCCTCACCAACGTCGTAGAGAACGGCCCCCAATCGATCTGCAAAAAGGCGGATCCGACGATGCAGATCAGCCAGTTGCGGACTAGGTGGGGGGGAATAATGGTCGAGGACAAAGACGAGCCGGTTTCCAGGAAATCGGGACTCCAAACCAGCCTCGTTGAACAGGGCCATGGTAGCCTCAGTCCGAGCATCATGGCCCATGGCCCCATCCACAGAAGCGACCACGATATCCCCGGCCGTGACGGGTTGCCCGGCATGTCCACTAAGGATCTTCTCTGAAATGGTCTGTCCCATGACTTATCACTCAATTCGCATTACAAACCTCTACAACTCTGTGCGCGTTTAAAAGTTCCCGGTCCATTTTTCTGATTTCTGGGAGGTGTAGTCTCTCACTTTGCTCGTCTCGACGGGAGAAAAGGCAAATACCTTCTCGTAGAATTCGCTGGTTTTATCGAGTTCGTCTACCTTTAAGGCAATATGAACGATCCCTGACATAACCCCTCATCTAGAAAAACACTAGTATTGTAATGACTTACGACAGATTCCGCTTGACGGGACAAAGATTTTTCGATCAACGCCTTTCCGCTATCTGAATCACATCGTGCATCTCGAAGACATTGGGGCCCGCAAAGATCTCTTTGCGTGGCCGGTTCTTGTGCGCCTCCTGGAACTCCGGACTTTCCGTCCAGGCGTGAAAAGCCTTTGCGTTTTCCCAATAGGTGAGTACTACATAGTAATCGCTTCGTATGGGCCTGAGAATTTCTAGGCGGATAAAACCTGGCATTTTATCCACCAGTCCGGCTCTACCTTCAAACCGAGACTCAAACTCTTTTTCGTGACCCTTGGTTACGGGGATTCGGTTGGATACGACGATCATGTTCCGGTCTTTCCGAACTCTGTGATGTACTATTGGTTATGATGTTTCCCAGGTACCTTCCACGCCAAATTCAAGCTTCTAACTATCAACCTAGAGCCATCCTCTCCCGGAGAGTTATCATTACCTTTATTCCTCTACGGTATCGAGTGTCAATGACCAGTTTTCGATGGTCAGGTGTGAAGGAAAGCCTGCTAACCTCTTTTTCGCCCACTCGCAGGAGGGTCAATAAACTCATCCGAAGACAAGCCGCAGTCGGCCTAATGAAAGCAGCGTTGAATTATGTCCATGGGTGAGATAAAATTTTTCGTATAACCCTCGGTGTAGCCGTGACACCGAAGAATAGGGAAGCTCTTTCGGTGTGAGGTCCATCAGGGGTCGCTTAATAAAACCGGCCGAGTCAGAAATCTTCCCCATTTGAGGATCCAATTTGAGAAAAATTCAAAATGAACGAACGCATTGTTTTGCTCTCTATCTGCTTATGGTTGTTAGGAGTCCCAGCGAGCCTTGGTAATCCCATCCCGGTTCCGAAGGGCGTCGACACTATGACCCCCACTCCAGAGAGGTTGAGACGTGTCAGAAGACGGCACGTGATGATGCCGATGCCCAAACTACCTTTTAAAATCGACCGACGACTTCTCTCTCACAACCGCCCGGCACGTGCTTACGGTAAGCCTTACCAAGGGCCTATGATCGACGTACACGTTCACCTGAATACGCGCAGCCACAAAGACACGTCGCTGAAGGAGTTGAATGAGGTTGTCAACGGCATTCGCGAAGCTGGGGTCGAACTGGCGGTTGTTATGCCAACCCCCAATGAGGGGCGCATAGGCGGACACAAAAAACGGCGCATGCACCGCAAGCTACTCAAAGAACTCGGCGGAAAAACTATCAGAGTTATGTGTTGCGGCAACACCGTTGGCCAATGGATTCACCATGCCTATTACGACACCTATACCAAGGAAGCCCTGGATGCGTTCCTCCAGCGACTTGCCATGGACCTCGACAGCGGCATCTATACGGGTGTCGGCGAGTTCGGGTTGTATCATTTCAATAAAAATGGAAGACAACCGATCATTCGCTATCCGCCGAATTTCGAACCGTTTGTGAAAGCCGTCGACTTAATCGCCAAGAGGGGGTACTGGATCACACTCCATGCCGAGACTGTCGATCCAAAGGGAACCTCCTATGAGGACAAATTTTTCGCTGGCATCGAGCTGCTGTACAAACGCAATCCCAATCTGAAACTGATCATTGCACATACGTCAACTACCAATCCCGACAATGTGCGCTGGATGCTCCAACGGTATCCTAATCTCATGATGGATTTTAAGATCGTTAAAAGACTCAAGTCCTGGTGGTACACAGAACCGGTAAATAACGCAAAACGAGAGCTGCACGAGGATTGGGCGCAACTGTTCGAGGAAATGCCTGAGCGCTTTATGGTTGGAACGGATGACAAGTTTTTCCGCCGGCGCATGGATGCCGAAAAATACAAGAGAAGGAATAGACGGATGAGAAAGGTGTTGGGCACACTGGACCCGAAGGCCGCTCGGATGATCGCCTACGAAAATGCCAAGGGAGTTTTTGGGGAAAGAGGTCCCTAATTTTGTGAATGGGTAGTGATTTCTTGGTCCGGAAAATCGGCCGAGATAATGGTGGGGTTAGACGGTGACTTGAGTTCATCGCATACGACCTGGTTACACGTAAACCCTGCCACATCATTGGCCGAATGAGAATGTCAGTGGCCTGTCTGTACCAAAGGAGCGAGCTTTACAAAGTTGGAACTTTTAGCCCGGTTCGAGGGTTTTGTCTCTAGAGGTGCGCGATGCCAAAGGAAAAACGTCACCCAACCTGATCTACCAGTCCTCTTGGACTGCTCCTGGTAGGAGCTGTTTTGTTGGTTATTTGGTTAATCAGGGGATGGGTAGGATGACAGGAAAGAGTCGGTTCCCTCGTGCCCCGGGAAAGCATTCTCTGTCTTGCCGTACCGTGCAATAGGGCAACCGAAACTTTTCATGTCGGGATTTCTCTCTTCTGGTCATAGGTGTTGACCTTTGCTTTATCGTTGGGAGGTGATTATGACTAAACTTGTGCGGAAAACGTTGTTTAGAATACTCACCCTGCAGCTGGGATTGGGCTTCGCGTTTGTTGGAGCTTCTTTAGCCTTAGCCCAGTCTGTTCCAATGCCACTCAAAACGGCCACAGACAGGCAGCTCGGGACTTTTCTCGTGGACCCTAAAGGTATGACCCTCTACCTTTTCGACAATGACAAGGTCCCCGGAAAAAGCAACTGTTACGGCGGATGTGCCGAGACGTGGCCTCCGTTTGTCCCCAAGCGCGGTGACCCCACACCGGTCGCACCACTCACCATCATCATACGTACCGACGGCTCCAAGCAGTATGCCTACAAGGGTCGACCTTTGTATACCTACGTCGAGGATGCCAGCGTGGGCAGTACCGAGGGCCAGGGACTCGGCGACCGCTGGTGGGTCGTTAAGCCGTAGGGAGATTGAACAGGTGAGGTACGCTGCGGCGACCGAAAGGGTACCAGCGAATCGTACAAAATTCGCCTAAACGCAGTCACTTTCCTGAGATCGTAAAAAGTTACCAGGAAATTTTTCATATCCGCTGACAGGCATCCGGAGGCGTAAGCGTGTTAAAAAAACTAGGTTCAGGCGATGTGTCGGTC
>JBHHYU010000150.1:0-5539 GCA_046757725.1 Binatia bacterium | reverse complement strand
CCAGGCTGGCGGGCGAGGACGGTGAAGCCGCGGGCTCCTCCTCAAGGACTGAGGTTTTACTCGGTCCCTGGGTCGAGCATTTTCCTTTATAGCACTAGTTGGCTGTAGAGACAAGTCTAGCGTCCCGAGCCGATCTGAACCCTGCCGGTTGTCTTCGCCATCGGCCTCGTGAACCGATGTGAGGTCGAAACCTGCAGGGACTCTGAATCGTTGGAGGAAAAAATGAAAATGGCTAGAAGCTTACTTCACGGGTTGATGGGGTTAGTCATGGTCTCTTCGTTTTGTGTCACGGCGAGTGCCGAGGAGTTTCCAATAGGGGAACCGTTAGAGAAGCACGGGATGGAGATCGCCGCTGTTTATGTGGAACCAGCAGTATCCCAGGATGAGTATTGGGGTGGTGTTCCAAGAGAAGAAGGAGCAGTCATCCACCTGGAGGCGGATATCCACGCCACGAAGGATAATAAGCACGGCTTTGGTGCGGGAGAGTGGATACCGTATCTCACTGTTCAGTACAGGCTTCGCCATCTTAAAACAGGCGAAGAGCAGAGGGGCCTTCTTTGGCAAATGGTGGCCAAAGATGGACCCCACTATGGCAGAAACATAAAGCTCAGGCCCGGAAAGTACAAGCTGGTCTATACGATAGAAAACCCATCGACAGGGGGCCTTGCTCGACATACTGACAAGGAAACAGGGGTTCCGGAGTGGTGGGATGCCTTTAGCCTGGGATACACGTTCGAGTATCAGGGGCCAAAGAAATAGACCAGACCGGCCTGCCATCGCAAAATCGTGGGGGTGTTCCATGAGCGTCCCGTCGAGACGGTAAAGCCCGAGAACACCTGCTGGTCTGCAACATAAACCCACCCGGAAAGGAGAGACGATGCGAACGTTGCTCACGTTGCTCACCCTGCTCTTTATTCTTATCACTTCAATCGCCCTGGCCCAGGAGCGGATTGCCCTCGAAGGATACGAAGTAGCTGTGGATACCCGTCCCCACGACTTCGCCCTCCCCTCGGGTGTCCGCCTAGCAGGCCAGGAGATCGTGGTTCATATTTCCATTGACGGAAGGCGTATCGCCACCGTCACCGACAACTTTCTCAATGGCTACGGAGTCCTCCAGGACTACGGCCTCCAGCCAGCGTTTGACACGCCTGGAGATGTGCAGGCCTATTGGGAAGCCAAGGATACTCTCGAGGTCTACTGGGAGCCCATCGATGGGCTGATCCTGGTCAATAATATTCCTGATGCCAAACTGGGGCGGATACTGACAGCCAAATGGGCCTCGCCGTACCAACGGATCTTCCCGGTCGTTTCGAGCTCGCTCCTCCCGCAGGATTTCTCAGACCGCGTAAGCCCTCCACAACCAGTGAAGGGAAATGTTGTGTCTCCTCGTGCCAGCCCGTGCCAGGATTTTTTGTCAACCATCGATGAGAAGGATAGGAGACCATGGGAAAAGAGATACTGCCGAACCGTGAGGGATTAGGGCTGCCCGTTCCACGGTCCCAAAGGCGATGGATTCATACCGCTGACCTCATGCAAGGGGCCCAAAAGATTGTCTTGCTTCACAGGGGGGAGGAATATGTGTTGCGCATCACTAAAGCCGGTAAGCTGATCCTCACCAAGTAATAACGGTCACCCAGCTAGCCACCTCTTTTCCATCGTCAGGAACGCCAGCTAGGGAAAGACAAGAGGCAACGATGAAAGGAGGTGTCTATGAAACGCTGGGTGTGTTTTGTTTTTTTCATCATCTGTGCCTTGCTCCAAGCTCCAGCAAAGGCAGCGACCGAGACCATCCAGGACCGCATCGGGCGCATGGAACAGGAGCTGAAGGGGCTCCGGAAAGAGTTGGAGGCACAGAAGCAGGAGCAGGCCGAGGTCAGGAAGGCCGTGGAGGAGCAGGCGGTCGAACCCAAGTCCTTATTGGAGGAGATCAGGGAGCGGGTCACAGTTGGGGGTTACGGCTCCGTCCGCTTTGAGTCGAACGATCTGGAGAATGAAAAGGACACCTTTACCTTCCGCCGCTTTGTCCTGACCGTGGATGCCTTCCCCCACGATCGCCTCCAGGCCTATCTCGAGCTGGAATTCGAGCGCTTCTCTGAATTGGAGCTAGAAAAGGAGCTGGAGGCCACAGCAGGCGGGCTGAAGGTGGTCAACACGGTGGAAGGGACGTCAGGTTCGGAGATCGCCGTCGAGCAGGCCTGGCTCCGCTACGCCATTGCCCCCTGGCTCAACTTACAGATGGGAGCGGTTCTGGTCCCGATCGGCCGATTCAACCTCTTCCACGACGACAATCGCTGGAACCTGCCCCGGCGGACCCTCGTCGACCGCGGCGTCCCCGTCATCCCCGTCAAAGCCGCCTGGCCAGAACTCGGAGTCGGCTTTACCGGGGAGTTCCCCGTCGGGGAGGAAGGGCTCATGGACTACCGACTGTACGTGGTCAACGGGGCGCAGTTCGACTTCGAGTTGGAGTCGATCGCCCAGACCCGGGATCCCAAGCGGGACAAGCTAGAGTTAGAGGCAGAGTTTCAACCCTCGAAGGGGACCTTCTCGAAGGATCTCAAGAGTGGCAAGGCCTTCGCAGGACGGCTCAACTGGAGCCCGACTCTAGGCCACGAGGTCGCCCTCTCTGGCTACTACGGCCGCTACACCCCTGAGGTCTTCGCCAGCGAATCGATCAAGTCGATCGGCGTCGATGGATTCTCGACGCTCGGGCCCTTCGAGGTCGAATACGAATACGTGTACACGAGTTTTGGGGACACCCGGAAAGTCGCCGAGTCCTTCGCCCGGGTGGTGAGGGAGAAATCCTCGGCAATTCCCAGCAGCGCCAGTCCTGACTTTGAAGCGGAGATCGAATTCGAGCCGGCCAACCTGGCCGACGCGAAGCAGGGCTATTGGATCGAGCTTCGATATCCGTTCTGGCCTGAAGCGTTGAACGGGACATTCTTTGGCAAGGCTTTCGAGAACCCAAAGCTTGTCCCCACACTCCGGTGGGAGCAGGTCTTCTTCGATGACCTGCTCACGGAGGTGGATTTCACAGGCGGGGCCTTGACGGATTTTAAGACGATTGACCGAACGCTCAACCGGATCACAGGTGGGATTGCCTACAGGCCTGTCCCCCTCTGGGCCTTTCAGTTCGCCCTCGAGTACACGTGGGCCAACGATAGCCTAGTAGGGCTCACCAACTTCTTGAAGCCACGCTCCGATGAGGACAACGCCCTGGCCTTCCTCTTCGGCGTGGCGTTTGGCTTTTAAATCGGAGGCATTGTCATCTGCTGCAGGCAGCCAATAATCAAGCGGCTCTCGCGGCAAGCAGGGACGGGAAGGTTCAAATTTCCCGTCCCTTTTGTGAGGTGGAGTAATGCTGTCACGCCGCTCCTTCCTCCTGACCCTCCTCACCCCCACCGCCCTCCTCGTCCCCGTGGAGCTTTATGCCCAGGCGGGGACCTTCCTCAGCGAGGAGGAGGCGCCGCAGGCGGTCTTTCCCGACGCAAATGGTTTCGAGCGGATCGTCGTCCCCTCAACCGCCAAGCTACGGAAACAGGTCCAGGCCCTGCTCGGCGAGACACGCCCCTCACTGTGGGAGCGGGAGTACACCATCTTCAAGGCGAAGGGTGACGAAGAGTGGCTCGGCTACGCCCTCATCGTCGAGGAGATCGGGAAACACCGACCCATTACGTTCGTTGTCGGCATAACACCGGATGGCAAGGTCCGGGACGTCGCCGTGATGGTCTACCGTGAGCCCTATGGCGGAGCGGTCCGGTACCGGCGGTTTCTGAAGCAGTACAGAGGCAAGGGTCTTCGTGCCCCGCTCCTCCCCTACCGGGATATTCGGAACGTCACCGGCGCGACCCTCTCCTGCTATAGCATGGGCCGGGGAGTACGGAAGGCCTTAGCCCTGGTCCAGGTTCTCTTCCTCCAGGGGAAGCTGGAATGAAACCGGTCCGGGAGATCCACTACGTCATGGGAACCCTCATGGATGTTGTCCTCTTGGGCCTTCCCCAGGCGCAAGGTAAGCGTCTCCTCCGCCAGGGCTTCCAGGAGGTGAGACGCCTTGAGCGTCTCCTGAGCGCCCACGATCCAGAGAGCGCCTTGAGCCGTCTGAACTTCCAGGCCGGGCGAGGCCCAGTAAAAGTGGATCCTGAACTGTGGCAACTTCTCCAGGCGTGTCAAGATCTTCATGGCCAAACCGGTGGGGTCTTCAATGTCGGAGTCGGGGCTCTCATGGATGCCCGGCGGCAGGGACGGACGCCCCCATCTGGTCCGCCACCTGGCTTTCATCTCTATTCAGAGGGATGGGTGGATCTCGATCCCGAGGCCCGGCTGGACCTCGGAGGGATCGGCAAAGGATATGCTGTGGACCGGTTGGTCGAACATTTCACCACCGCAGGCGTGCAGCGGGCCTTCATTAACTTTGGAGAGAGCAGCTTATACGCCCTGGGCGACGCTCCGGACGCGATGGCCTGGCCGACCCTGGTCCAGGGGTTTGATGAGGAGGATTTCATCGGCGTCCTGTATGTCAAGGATTCCGGGCTGTCCACCTCCCAGAGCCTTGGCCGGTCGCCCGGGATCGGGGGGCCGACCGGCCATATCCTTGATCCACGGACCGGCATCCCACTGGATCGCCCGGTCTTGAGTACTACTCTAGCAGCGAGCGCCACGACCGCCGAGGCTATAAGCACCGCCGCAGTCCTGATGGATGACGAAGGCTGGTTTGACCTCATGGCGCGGTTCCCCAACGCGAAAGGATTGTACCTGGGCCCAAGACGCGTGCTCCATCTCACACCCAACTTGAAACACTGCTTCTCTCCCGTGACGGACGGGTTGTGATGCGCGAGTTCACCCGCCAGGGCTTCCAGCTTCGTAGCGCTCAATGGGAGATGAAGCTTGTCTACACGGGCTTCCTCTGTTTTGCACTCATCGGGCTGTTGACCACCACCATTTTTCAAGTCGCGAGGATCGGCATCACCTACCAACGGGTGGTGGCTTATTATCGCGGAGGGGAGCTCGGACAGGAGATGGCCTTTCCCAAGACCTTCGCCGAACTGCTCGAACTCTCCCACTTTCACACTTTTATCATGGGAGTGATTTTTCTGATCCTTGCCCATCTTTTGCTGGCGACCTCGATCCGGCCCTGGGTCAAGGCTGCTTTCATTCTCCTGGCCTTCCTGGGGTCCCTCACTGACGTCGCAGGATACTGGCTGATCCGCTACGTCTCGCCGGGCTTTGCCCTCCTCCACCTCGCCGCCTGGATGGCCATCTGGGTGGGTTACGGTGGGATGATCTTGGCGCCCCTATGGGAGATGTGGGGTTCCAGGACTGAGTAGGCGACGAAGCGTTGGGAGGACTCAAAATTCGGGGTTGTGCCGAGCAAAGCCAAAGAGAAATGCCCCACGGCCATAACCCCCCGAGTCCGTCACGTTGCAGCAACTATTCAGGAGGAAGGGAGGACTTCTCCGGGAGGCGGAGGTTCCGGATCACCTGTCCCGTTTCACCTAGCTGCGGGAGCGGGCGGTCGTCCAGGGCGAGCGCCACGCCGCCGGCG
>JBHHYU010000149.1:0-5740 GCA_046757725.1 Binatia bacterium | reverse complement strand
AGCCGTCTGTTCCCGTAGCCAAAGCCCGCAGTGGCCGAGGCCATCTGGAGATCCAGAAAAGGTGTGCCCTGAGGATCATAGAGAAAACAGCCGTCGCAGCCCTCAAAGATCTTGGGGCTTTTAGCTCCGTGCACGGCATCTTCCCAAGGGTAGTATTCTTTCTCAAGTTTGCGCAGTTTGATTTCCGGTACGGTGGAACTACCAAGCGCTTCTCCCGAACCGCCGTGATGACCCACATCAGATCCCACCAGGATCCCTGAGCGCATAACCGGAACTTCTCACTCTTTCAATAAATTCCCTCGGTCCAGCCTTAGCCGGGACAAACCCTGTCCTTGGCTAGGACAATCCGCGACCCCATCCTCAACCACAGCGGTTTTTTCAGCATCCCTCCTCGACTCGATTAAAAACGCTTGCTTAAACGTTGTACTTCCATAGTTGCATTCCCGGGGAACGAAGAGAGAAGGACGCTACATCTGTTTCCATCCAATATCAAATCGCATTTAAAGCTGAAATCCGCGAACTATTCCACTACCACCTCTGTCACGTAACTACGGGTAGTGATTGAGCCCGAATCCCATTGTATGATAAACACCACAACTTTAATTAACTAACCTATGTAACTAAATTTTTAGCTAAAAGTTCCATGAGACTAACCAAAGCGCCCAAAAAGCTGATCTAATAGTTTGAGACTAAGGTCAATTTCCCCGTAGGAGATGTCGAGGGAGGGTGCCAGCGTAAAGACGTTTTTATAATAGCCGCCAACATCGAGAACCAAGCCGTATCGCTGCTGTCTCGTGCCTAAATCGCCTTTCAGGCCTTCATGAAAGAGCCTGTGAGTCATTTCGGGATCCGGGCTCTGTCCATCGCTGCCGCAGATTTCGATTCGTAGGGCCAATCCTAAGCCATCCACGTCTCCGATCATGCCGGGGTATTTCCCTTTGAGTTTCCGCAAATGAAAAAGAAAATAGGCGCCCCTTTCCTGGACCTTTTCTTCGAAACTCTGCTCTCCAAAAATCCTCAAAACCTCAAGGGCTATCGCCGTCCCCTGCGGATTACCGGCTAAGGGAATGGGCGATAAATCGGGATGCCAGGCCGAAGGGTCGATGAGATTCTCCCTGACCCAGATGCCGGAGAGTGGGTTGAGGCCGTTGGTCAGGGCCTTGCCGAAGACGATAACGTCCGGCGTTATCTCAAAATGCTCAATCGCCCAGAGCTTGCCCGTTCGGTAGAAACCCATCTGGATTTCGTCGTCCACGAGGAGGATGTCTCTCTTTGACAGGATCTCCGCCAGCCGGGCAAAATAATCCTTGGGGGGCACCACGTAACCTCCAGTCCCCTGGAGTGGTTCGATGTAAAAGGCCCCGTATTCACGTTCCCCGGCTTTGGAGTCCCAGAAGGAGTAGACCTCGGTGTCGAAGAGCTTCTCGAACTGCCTCAGACAGTAGAGCCCGCAGTCCTCGGGCTTGAGCTCATAGAAGCAGCGGAAGCAGTAGGGATACGGAACAAAGTGGGCTCGGTCCCCGAAGTGGCCGTAGCGGCGCCGATAGCGGTAGCTGGAGGAAATAGCTGAAGCCCCTAGGGTTCTACCGTGGTATCCCCCCATAAAGGCGAACTGTAAGTTTCTCTTGGTAGCGTTGCGGATAAGCTGGAGAGAGTCCTCAATGGCCCTTGCCCCTCCAACGTCGAAATGGACGCGCCCTTTAATGCCAAACCTCTTCTCGGTAAGCGTAGCAATCTGTTCCGCTAAGAGAATTCTCTGTTCGTGCAGATATTTGTTGCTGAGTTGCGGGAGCTTTCTTACTTGGTTCTCCAAGACCTTGACCAATCGCGAGTTTCCATAGCCGAGGTTGGCTGCAGAATATTGCATCTGTAGATCGAAATAAGGAGTCCCTTCCGCGTCGTATAAAAATCCGCCATCGCAGGCTGTGAATACTTTGGGCCTGGTGACATAATGGACGGTATCCCCGTATGAGCAATACCTGGTCTCGAGCTCCAGTAGCTCTCTATCCGCAAGACTTTTCACATCTCGGGTATGCATCGTCTATCTGCCGAGCTCTCGCCAGCTTCATTAAGTACCTTTAAGACCTCTTGGAAGTTAGCAAACGGGTGACAAGCGATCTTCTCCTTTTGGCAGAATTCGATCAGGTCGCCGGGCGAACCGTCCCGCTTTGTTCTGGCAGAGGCCCTACGGGCATGGACTGCCGGACTGATATCTGAAGGCCCGTCCCCGATCAAGATGGAGCTCTCTACTTTACGTCCGAGCGATTTTAACAGCGAGGTCTTGCAGCTAGCACTCTTGCAGTCAGGATAGGAATAGGGGAAAAGATGTCCAGCCACTCGGGAGCTGCAAAACGCTTGAGCATGAGATCGGTCGAGTCTGTGAGGGTGATCGTGCCGTCAAAATCGCAGATTATAAAAGGGCGCAAGTACTCCCCCCCAGAGTTTAGACTGATTATACAAATTTCTGCTATGTATCATACCCATCTAGGCACAGCAACATTGCTGTGGGCCCCGGCAATAGCAATAAAATGCCCTCTTGTAGTAAATCTCTGTCTTATCAAATGCGCGCAAGGCGGCCGTATGCCTATCTACATTGTCCCCGGAGCGGCATGTCCACAGGGCTCATCTTTTAGACCTCCTCGCCGATTTCCGCCCATGATGTCCGCATCGCCAAACGACGGCAGGGAAATCTTGCCCTTGAGCCGGTAGCTCTTGCCCTGAAACTGGATGATCCCCGCGCGGTCGAGGATGCGGTCGATCGTGGCGTTGGCCAGGACCGTATCGGGAAAGACCTCGCTCCATTTCTCAACGCCGCGATTGAAGGTCCTGGCCAAGGATATATCCTTGATAATCTTGTGAGAAGCCGTTTAAGCCGTTCGCGTTGCCATGTCTGAACAGAGACATCCCCCCGCCTGATCTAATAACTCCTGGACAGCGTTCCTGGTGGGAGCTGACCTATTACTTCTTTGGCTAATTAGCCAATGGATGTGTTAAGCGGCGAAAGGCATAAAACCGGCGACTTGCCCCCCCTTCACCTCTTCTGAAAACGATAGGCAAACGTCAGTTGTGAAATCCTCGATGAAACCCACCACCATGGAACCCTGAGTGAAATCCCCCACCGTGAAAACCCGGATGAAATCCACCATGGTGAGATCCTCGATGAAACCTCCGTAGAAAATATCCCGGATAAAACCCACTACCATGGAATCCTGGATGGTGGAGCCCCGGGTGAAATCCCCCGTCGTGAAAACCCGGATGAAATCCACCATGGTGAGACCCTCGATGAAATCTCCGTAGAAAATATCCCGGATAAAACCCACCATGATGAAACCTACGGCTTCCATGAAAACCAAAACCTCTGTGGTGAATGCTCCACGCCGGAGCCGGTTCTACTCCAAACAGCAGTGTTCCAACAATCAACACCCCAGTCACAATCGCTCTAAGTAGCTGCTTTTGCATGACTATTCCTCCTGTAACCTGGATTTGCCCAATACCTTTTGGGTTGTTTGTGCTTAAGCCGGTTTTCGATGAACAGGAGCGTCCTCAAATTTATTTGAGCCTTGTTCTGTTAACATTGATTCTGCGCAGCCGGCTGGCATATGGCTTTGGCAGCCGCAACTCCAACCGTGCTCTGATCTAGCATACAAGCGCCGTCCGTGAATAGTTCCGGTTCCTCGGCTTATCCAAACAATTACGGAGAAGGAGGTCAGGCCGGCCCAAAAGGAAACTAATAATTCCCAACAATTGTCTCCTAAAATATTGAATGGCAATTTTTGAAATGCCTCAGCCGCCAGCAGCGATTGATATTTGTCACCCACCGCGAGGTATATAAGTGAAAGTCAAAAATATCTGTAACTTCAGTGACCTTCTCGCCTACCCTCCGAAGCCCAAAACATCCCGCAAACAGCTTAACTAACAACCTCCTATCAAGGTGCGAGGGAACCAACCCACAAAAAATATTGTTATTTATAAAAGAGAAAGGAGGAAACCATGAATCCATCCTATAAAAGACTGACTCTTCAGATCGAAGGAATCTTCGAAGGCCAGCTGGAAGCCGTAAAGGAAGCAGCCAACGAACAGTGGCCATTCCAGTTGTGGAACCACTACGGAAACAATGTCTTCGCAAGCGGAGAAGGCTTCCTCAACCCCCATGAAAACAAAGAAGAATTCGCCGACCGGCTGAGCGTGGCCATCTGGGACGCCAATCAGGGCTACTGCGCTATAGAAATCCAAGAGACCTACGTGGAGTTCTATCCTCACTCCATCTGCCAACGTGATAAATCCGACTACGAAAGACTAGGGAATCTTCGCTTCCCCATAAAGAATCAACTACGCAAGATCATGAGCTCCTCGCAATTTCATTAGTACCTTACGGCGGGGGAAAGCGGTAGAGGGCGGATATTTAAAACAAGTTTTTAACTCCTAGAACCGAGACGGGGAGCAGGAAAGGCCATGAGGCGAGTACTTTTATCGGCCAGTATTCTTGTATTTTTAGCTCTCTTTCTTTCTGCATGTGCCCCTGAATTGTTTGAATCCACCACGTTGGCACAGTTTTTGGCCAATGAGGAAAGAGAACACAGCAAGCGATTGTTGCGAGTTTCGGCTGCTGTGAAAATGAATGGAGTTGAACTTTGTGCCGATCGAATAAAACCATTATTGGGCATTTTGTTTACGGACCATAAAAGGTTCCCCAAAGATCAGCGCGTTGCTGCAGAGGACACTTTACCTGTCAGAGAGAATCTCACTGTGGCATACGTAGTCCCTGGATTACCCGCAGCGATTGGAGGCCTCAGACCCAGGGATGAGATAATCAAGATAGCGGGGACCCCGATCATGTCCTCCACAAACGGGTTCCGTAAGACAGAAAGGATTCAGCAGGCAACAGAAATTTTTCGGAGGTCTGGGCAAGGTCCCATCAATCTACAAATTCTACGTTCGGGTGAGCATCTTATTCTTACTCTAAATCCCATACTTGCATGCGATTATCCTGTAAACCTTGTAAACGATTATAGCGTTAATGGTTTTGCAGATGGAGATGAAATCGGCATCACAACGGGGATGCTTCGCTTCGTCAATAATGATAGCGAGCTGGCGTTGGTGATTGGTCACGAGATGGCACATATTGTCCTTGGCCATACTGGTTACGGTAGCCGCCAAAATGGCCATTCCATTCTACATGGAATGATGGCAGGCGTGCTCCTTAACGCTACTTTTCCTACGCCTCAAAGAAACAGGGGAAGAGCATTTACAGGGATGGCTGGCAATACTGATAGGTTCACGTCTTCTCGTGACTTTTCCGGTAGGTTGGCGTCCTTTCAGGACCTTGAGAGAGAGGCTAACAACCTCGGCTTATATTTTGCTCAAGGAGCTGGGTACGATGTCTCACAGGCAGTAAATCTCTGGCGCAGGCTGAGCACGAAGTTTTTGTGCCAGGTACCCGGCAGCCAATACGGGGGAAACTATCCTCCACCTCGAAGAATCCCAAGTGATGCCGACTTTTATTGAGGACTTGCTCCGCGTTCCTGCTGGTTTTTTTCGGCCATCCGTTTGGCGTTCTCCCGCGTTAGGTCCGAGCCCACATGCATCGTGAAATCCACCATGGTGAAATCCTCGGCGAAATCTCCGTAGAAAAAATCCCGGATGAATCCCTCTGAAAGGCAGCTTAATTCCAGTGCAAGGCGTTCTTTTGGAGGATTGCGGGAATCGCCTATTGCCAGGTTGCTTGGGTACAGGCTGGCTT
>JBHHYU010000148.1:0-5862 GCA_046757725.1 Binatia bacterium | reverse complement strand
TGGGCGCCGCTGCGAGACCAACCTCGTTTTCAGAGGCTTTTGGAGGGAGGAAAATAGCTTTGGATATGATCGGCAAAACAATTTCATATTTCACCCCGTGAGATAAAACAATAAGGAATATGGTTTTTTAAAATGAAAGACAGAAAGATATCAAGCTTCTTGAAAATTCAATAAACGGATTTATCTAACGGGGTAAGAACCATCGAAAAAATCGGGCAAGGCAGTCTGATTCATCAAGGTGCATTTAGCATTGTTTCATCAACATTAGCGATGCTTTTTTGTATTACATGGTATATAGATAATTGCATTCTTACTAACTAAAAAGTCTGGCTGTGAGACCAGCAAGCAACTCGCGGGTCCAATTTCAGCCAGCGGGAGGATAGGACGATGCGCAAAGATAGGAGTGTTTCCAGAGCATTAGGCGGACTCACCGCCTTCCTGTGCATTTTCGCTTTTCACCCCCAGGCTTTCGCCCAGGGATGAATGGTTGCGAGACACATGTCACCCAGTTTGGGGACACGCGACGTTGCCTATTTGAATTCGGGCCAGTGGGAGACGACCATCTCCTATCGGTATTTGCATTCTGAAAATCTTTTCATCGGAGCCGACGAGCAGACCCAGGTGAGGGAGGCCGGAGCCGAGCCCAGGCACACGAGACATTCCATCGATCTCTCGGTGCGCTACGCCTTCAACCAAAGGTTCAGCGCCACCCTCACCATTCCCTTCATTCACCACAGCACGACCTTCCCGCTGGGGGGCGGGCCGCGCCAGAGCATTGGTACCGGCCTGTTGCTGGGCGATATCCGGATTCAGGGCGGTCTGTGGCTGCTTGACCCCCTGAAACATCCGAACGGCAACCTGGCCGTGGGCCTCGGCCTAAAATTCCCCACGGCTAACGAGAACGCACAGGTGACTCTTGCGACGCCCAATGGGCCCTTCACCGGACCGGCGGATATCGCCGATCAACCCGGATATGGCGGCTGGGACGTCATCCTGGAGGGCCGCGGCTTTCATAGGGTTTACAAGAGCATCATCGCCTACGCATCGGGGTTTTACGTGTTCAGCCCGCGCAACACCAACGACGTCGAGCCGCTGGCGTCGCTCTTTAACCCGAACATCCAGTTTTTCACCTCGGTGCCCGACCAGTACGGCGCGCGCGCCGGCTTCAGCTTCCCGGTCTGGCCGGACAAAAGGCTTTCTCTCAGCGCCGGTGGCCGCGTCAGCGGGGTACCGATGACAGACTTGATCGGCGGCAGCGACGGCTTTCGCCGACCGGGCTATGTCGTCGCCTTCGAACCGAGTGTTACCTGGAGTACGGCGGCGAACATCTTAACGGTCTCGGCGCCCATCGCGCTCAAACGCAGCATTCTGACCAGTAAACTCGACGCAAGCCTCGGCATCCAGACCGCGGGCGGTCAGGCCGGATTCCTTCTGTTAGCTAGTTATTCGCGGCTTTTTTAAGCTGAGTTGCAGCGAGGACTTGATATGGGTCAGCTACGCGTACTGCCGGCTTTGTTTCTAATTCAATTCACCTTCTTAACGGCACAAGAACGGCCTCCAGCACGAACCATTTGCACTGTGTGTGCATTGCGAGGCGACACCCGGCTCAAGAAAGTCAAAGCCCGAAGTGAGTACGAAGGAAAGACCTACTACTTCAATTCTAAGAACTGCAAGAAAGAATTCGAGTCAGACCCGGTGGCCTATCTGCCGCCGCAGTTGCCGCGTCCTGCACCGGCGTTTGTGGTCGAAACATTGGAAGGCAAAAAGGTCGCTTTGCAGGACTTTGAGAACCGGGTGGTTCTCCTAGATTTCTGGGCCACCTGGTGTAAACCGTGCCGGGACATGATGCCCGGGCTGCAGGAACTTCACGAGACTTATTCCGGCAAAGGTCTCGTGGTATTAGGCATTTCCATCGATGAGGGCAAAAACCGGGTCAAGAAGGTCCAAAAATTCCTACAAAAGGTTGAGGTTTCATATCCGATCCTCGTGGATTCGAAAAATGCTCTGGCGTGGCAGAGCTACAAAGTCAAAGTGGTTCCGGCCACATTCTTGATCGATCGCAACGGAAGCATTGTCCAGCAGTGGATGGGAATGGTGGATCATGAAAAAGTAAGAACCGCGGTAACCAAGCTGCTGGCGTCGGAAGACAATTAGTAGGTACACAGCGGGTAATGATCCGACACCGTTTGCAACGGTGTCTTTGCAAGCCCAGTTGATTAAAGAACAAACGACGTGGGCAAAACACGGTCACAGATCGTGTTGAATCACTCAAAATACTTGAAACACGGTGTGCAAGGTGCTTTACGAGTCAAAGATTGCACACCTAAACAAAGAAAGGCAATTTGACCATGACTCAAACAAGCCAGAAAAGCCATGTTACATTCGTGATTCTATTCATCCTGTTGCTCTCCAGCATCGCCTCCGCACAAACCCGCAAGGAGGGACCGTGGTGGCCGCACCCCATCTGGGGAGCGGAAGATCAGGCCGGGGGTTCCAATTGGATCACGCCAGAAAAAATCTTGCAATCGCTGTCCATGGTCAAAAAGGGCAAAGTGTACGAGCTGGGTTTTCCTTACCATCGTGGCATGCCTCTGTTAGGACAGCGCAGTTACTCCATGTTCATACCTGGAACGCCTACCGGAGGCCCTTTGGAGGGATCGGGCCTTGTTTACAACGACGAGTTCCTTTGTGCTGAAATCGGTCAGGTGGGCACGCAATTCGATGGTCCCGGGCACGTCGGCAAACGGATGAAAATGGCGGACGGCACCGTACAGGACGTTTTCTACAACGGCTTTACGTTGGAGGAAATGCGAAGTCCCTATGAGCTTCGGAAGCTCGGGGTGGAAAACGTCAAGCCCTACATCACGAGAGGCATATTAATCGATATCGCAGGTTACAAAAAAAAGGACACGCTGCCGGACGGCTATGTGGTTTCGATTGAGGAAGTGAAGAAGGCGCTGGCAAAGCAGAATATTGATGAAGGCAGCATCTCACCCGGCGATGCCGTCTTGTTCAACTTCGGGTGGTGGCGGGTAATAGAGGATAAAGAACGGTACACCAACTTTAACTTTCCGGGGATCGACGCCAAAGTGGTGCAATGGCTAATCGAAAAGAAAGTCGCGATGATCGGTTCGGACACAGGCGGAGATCCGCCGAATCAGGTGGGCGTACACCATGAACTGATTACGCAAAACGGTATTTTCAATCTTGAGTTCATGAACTTCGAGGAAATATTGGCGGATGACGTGCATGAGTTTCTGTTCATATTCACGCCCATCCGGTTCAAAGGCGCGACCGGCTCTCCGGGCCGTCCGATAGCCATATATTAGCGAAAGAAGCCTAGCCTATGATTGGCAAGACAATCCTACATTATCGAATTTTGGAGAAATTGGGCGAAGGCGGCATGGGTGTGGTCTACAAAGCCGAAGACCAGCGTCTCGAGCGTACCGTCGGCATCAAACTCTTGCCGCGCCACATCACCGCGGACGAGCAGGTGCGCAAACGGTTCGAAAACGAAGCCAAAGCCGCAGCCGGGCTGAACCACCCCAACATCGCCACGGTCTACGCCATCGAAGAATCTGACGATGAGACTTTTATAGTGATGGAATATATTGATGGGCAGGAATTGAAATCGGCAATCGATGATCGACAATTGTCGATTGACGATATTTTGAACTACGCCACCCAGATTGCAGAAGGCCTACAGGCCGCGCACGAAAAGGGCATCGTGCACCGCGACATCAAATCATCCAACATCATGATTAGCGATAAAGGCCTGGTCAAAATAATGGATTTCGGCCTGGCAAAATTAGCCGGGCAATCAAAGCTCACTAAGACCGGCACCACCATGGGCACGATGGCCTATATCTCACCCGAACAACTGCAGGGTCGTGAGGTCGACCAGCGCACGGATATCTGGGCGTTCGGCGTCGTGCTCTATGAATTGCTCACCGCCCAGCTTCCGTTCAAAGGTGAATACGAGCAGGCGGTCATGTATTCCATTTTAAATGAGGAGCCAGAGCCTCTCGATGGTCTCCGACCCGACATCCCGCCGGCACTTTCTAACGTCGTCCGCAAAGCCCTGGAGAAGGATCCAAAAGCACGCTATCACTCCTTGCAAGACATAATCGTCGACTTCAAAGGGGCAGTAAATGTCGGTGCGGAAACGACAAAATTTAATTACGGAACGGCACCCGCTTTACGAAAGCCGGCCGCGGGTGCGCGGGATGGGCACATCACAACCAAAGGCGAACGAAGACAGGTTACCATTCTTGTCTCTTCGTTGACGGGTTATGATAATCTGGTGGAGAACCTCGAAGCCGAAGAAGTGAACGAGGTTATGAACGCCATCGGCAGTAAGGTTACGGAAATCGTGACTGAGCGCGAGGGTCTCGTTAATCAATTTAGTGAAGATGAAATCGTCTTGCTGTTCGGGATGCCGGTTACGCATGAGGACGACCTCCGCCGCGCGGTTGGGGCGGCTCTCGAGCTGCACGAATTCATCGGTCAGCTAAACGAAAGCCTGAGCGATAAGGTTGAGAACGGAATACGCGTGCATTCCGGCGTTGAGGCCGGCCTGGTCGTGGTGCAGCCCCGTGACGGCACGAACCGTCAATTCAAATTGACCGGTGAACCCACCCAAATCGCTGCGAGACTGGCTGCCGAGGCCAATGAAGATGAAATTCTGATCACTTCCAACAGTCAACGTCTCATCCAGCCCTTTTATGAAAGCGAGCCTTGCGGCAATTCCATTACGATCAGGGGAAAAGCCCAACCTTTAACGCCCTTTGCCATCAAAGGCGAGTCCGGTTTCAGCACGCGCTTCGAAGCGATTGAAAGCGAGACTTTGACCTCTTTCACCGGACGGGAAAAAGAGTTGGACATCCTCAAAAGCGATTTGCAAAAAGCCATAAATGGGGACGGCCAGTTCGTCACCATCGTCGCCGAAGCCGGTTTGGGCAAGAGCCGTCTTCTTTATGAATTTAAAAATCACCTTGACGGGGACGTCGACATTATTCAGGCCAGTTGTCAATCAAATGCACGCAACATTCCATATTTTGCGTTCGTTGCGCTTTTGAGAGATCTCCTCGACATCGATCCAGACAATAAGGGCCAGAATCAAGCCGAAACCGTTGTGTCGCGAATCCTGGCAGTAGACCCACATCTCGAAGTCTACATCCCCCTATTCCTGCAGCTCCTTTCCATTGATTGCGAAAAATATCCCGTGCCGGATCATCTGGAGAGCGACGATATCCAGCAGGCCACAGTTGAAAGCATTTGTGCGATTCTCACCATGCCGGCAAGTAAAAAGCCGATGGTTATTTTCCTCGAAGACTGGCATTGGGTAGACGAGGCATCCCAAAATACCTTGAAACAGATCGCGGAAATGATCGCCGATTTTCCGCTCTTGCTGGTCGTGACCTGTCGGCCGGAGGTGGTCTTCGATTGGGGCAATCCAGCCAACCATTCACAAATCCAACTCGCTCCTCTTGAGGCGTCCGATTCAGCCGGAATCATAAAGTCCATTCTCGGAGCGGAGAGCGTGCCCGATGAATTGGCTACGCTCATCCATGAACGAACCGGGGGCAATCCATTTTTCGTGGAAGAACTTAGTCAGACGCTTCAAGAGGGGGGCGCCATAAAAGTTGAGGATAGAAAGATTACCTTAACCGACTCAAAGAGCGAGATTCATCTTCCACATACCATCCAGGCCGTCATTCGCAGCCGATTGGATAGGCTCAAGCCGGAATCTCTCGAAGTTTTGCGGGTGGCGTCGGTGATTGGTCGTGACTTCACGGCAAGTATTCTTGAGAAAGCCCTGACGGAGCAGGTTGAGCTTGACAAATCGGTGAAGACGCTGCG
>JBHHYU010000147.1:0-5895 GCA_046757725.1 Binatia bacterium | reverse complement strand
GGCTCCTGGATAATTCCAGGAGCCCTTTCAAAGTTATGAGGCGTGGTTGCGGGGGGTGGACTTGCCGAATGCTACACGGAACCGGAACGGTA
The DNA here is from genome assembly GCA_046757725.1 of Binatia bacterium. Taxonomy (GTDB): domain Bacteria; phylum Desulfobacterota; class Binatia; order UBA9968; family UBA9968; genus JBHHYU01. The sequence continues at coordinate 5,803 of JBHHYU010000147.1, read as the reverse complement.
CTGGGTTGACCTCACGTAACATGGCTTTATAGGCCCACTTCGGTAGCCCAACCTACCTTGGTTTGTCCCCACATCGAACGGGCTCAGGTCCAGCTCCGTCCCCTTCCCTCCCACCATCGCCAAAAAAAGTTCTTGACTCTTCCCCTAGCTGGAAGGTTTAGCGTGGCTGTGCTACCAGTGACTGCGGTTCACTCGGATGTTCAGTCGTAGGGGACGACGGACTATTGGGGAAGCCTATAAAGCAACAGAGGGGGAGTCGAGCGCATTGGCCGGCTGGTTTGTTGGTCTTGGGGCTAGCGTTTCTGCCGGCGCACGGCCTGGCGGCGCCCATCTTTGGTGCGAGTCCGAGGACTCAGTTCTTTCTAGGGACCGCCGTGCGGTCCTTCGGCCTATATCAGAAATCCGAGGGGGGAGGCAACGAACTCAAGGTCTGGATCGCCCCGGCTATCTTCTCCTACGCCCTCGTGACGGACGCCACGGTAAACCTAGTGGTTCCCTATCATCGGCGGCATCTCGAAACCCCTGCGGGCGACTTCGACGCTGATGGGATCGCGGACATCACTCTCTTTGGGAAGTATCGCTTTTACCGCCGGGATGTCCCCTTTGGCCGTGACCAGATCAGCCACATCGGGGGTCTGGAGCTCCCTTCGGGCTCAACCAATAAGGGGCCTGGGCTCAAGGCGGCCCCCGCGCTCCAGCTTGGCTCTGGCGGGGTAGATGGCATCGTGGGGGTTGCCGCCGGCACGACCCGTAGTTGGTACAGCATTGAAGGAGCGGTCCAGGGCAAGATCAATTCCGAGGCGGAAGATTTCCGGTTCGGCAACGTCCTCCTCTATGACCTCTATCTGGCGTACCAGACCTACCCCGAATGGCCGACGCCTCCCGCCCAACTTAACTTCAGCATCGAGTTTAACGGGAGGACGTTCGGGGATAACGAAGTCGACGGGGAAAAGGTTGATACCGGCGGGACCGTGGTCTTCATGTCCCCGGGGATCCAGTACATCGTCACCGAAAACCTGCTCTTTGAGACAGGGGTTCAGATTCCGATCGTTAGGGACTTCCCGAGTGGAAGGCTAGAGCCCGACTTCAACGTGCTGTTTGGGTTCCGATTCATCTTCTAGGAAAAGCTTTGTCATCGAGCAAGAGAAAGGAGGAGCCATGCGAAAGTTAACCATCCTTCTCAGCCTACTCGTTGGAATGGGCCTGACCGCCACACTAGTCGACGCCCCGCCGGCCCAGGCACAGATAGGCTCGGTCCAGATGGGCGTGGACGGCATGATATGACCTATTTGAGCGTACGGGGCCCAAAAGGCCCTATCCCGCCTGGATGGCGTGGACAAAGTAAAGGTAAGTCTGGAAGAGGCGGCGGCGGAAATTCAGCTCAAGGAACAACAGCCCCTTGAGGTCGAGAAGCTTCGGAAGGCCGTCGTGGATGCCGGGTTCACCCCGAGCTGGATCCGGTTCGAGGCGGTGGGTCAACTCACCACCCGAGACGGTGGCCCGGCCTTCAAGGTGAAGGGAACGGACCAGGTCATCCCGCTCGTCAGCGACGAGAAACTCGAGGAGCTGAAGAAATCGGCCGGACAGGTTGGCAAATTGATCTCCATCCTGGGGCTGATCCCCAAGGGAAAGGAGGCAGCCCACATCGAGCGGTTTGAGGTTCGCTAAGGACGAAAGAGTGAATCAATGACCCACTTCCTGGAGCAGGCGTGGTTTTTCTCGGTCCAGTTATTCAAATTCATGACCCTCTTCTATACGGTGTGGGCTCCGGGTTTTCTCGTCTCCGCTCTCCTGACCCTGCGGTACCGATATTCCACCTGGGGGACACTTTTAGAGAGTCCCCCAATGTCGGGCTTAAGCATCTGGCGGGCGATTCAGGCCGGCGTGGTAGGGAGCGTCGATCGCGAGACCAGCCGGCAGGCGGCATGGGAACTTTTGAAGCGCGGCCGCTCCCCAGTCACAGCTTTCGGTTATCTGATTGCCAGCCGGAACATGACCATCCATTTCTGGGCCATCTTTTCGCTATCATTAGGAGCAGAATTTGCCACAGGGCAGGTGTTGGGTGCCCTAGTGATGATCGGCGTTGTGACCCTGGGACTTAACTGGTGCGGACTGAACACCCTCACTCCTCCGGTAACGGGAGAGGGAACTAGATCCGCCCTCGATTTATCCAGTTTCCCTTCGTGGCACAGCCTCCTGCTGTCCTTTGAAGGTTGGTGGGGCATTTTGAGGTTCATCGGGCGAGAGGCACGGGGATTTGCACCGACACTCGCCGCGGGAATTATGATCGGCGGGCTTATCTTTACTGCAGGCTTAGAGCGGTGGTGGATCATCTTTGCGGATGTCATGGGTTCGAAAACGCTCGCATCCAACATGCTCAATGCTGTTGTTGGCCCGGCCATCTCTGCGATGATGTTCCTATCGCCCGTTGGCAACCTTCCGGTGATCCACGCGTTGTTCAAGACCGATGGGCTAGCATATCCAGGCATTATCAGTTTCTGCCTAGCCAGCGCTATTCACCCGCGGGACGTCCGGGTGTTTTTCAAGACATTTGGACAAAAGCAAGGCCTAATGCTGGTTGGCCTCTTATATGGTGCAGCAGTTCTGGGCGGGCTCGGGTCTACCTGGCTCTATGCCATCTTCGGCTTTCGCCCTGACCTACCACCCGTTAAGTTAATCAGCAAGCTCTTACCAGCACTCGGTTTGTGATCGTGGATGAACCAACAGGAGGGGCTCCATGGCCAAAGAAGTGAGGGGCCTGCTTTCAGGCATCGGGTCGGCGGTTCTCGCATTCTTGCCCAACGCCTGATGAGTATTGGCCCTGGTCTTCGCTGGCGCCGGAGCGCTGAGTGGAGGCCTAGCTGCCGGTCTGGCGGCGTACCGAATCTACTTGTTTCCTCTTTCCCTGTTCTTTCTGGGACTGGGTTTTTACTTCCACTATGTCAAGAGGCGAGGTCCCCGATGGCACCGATGGCCCTTATGGGGTTCCGGACTCTTGGTGCTCGCCTTCTGGCTCGCCCCCCTGCTCCGAGCCTGGTGGGGTTGAAGCGAGATGAGCTCGGGCGCACTACCAAACGGCTAACATTCGCAAGCCCCCTCGATGAAGCAAAGCGCCCCCCCAAGCCACGCTGGACCGGGAGGGCCTTTGCGTGATTTGTGCCGGCCTGGTCCTGCCCTTTACAGTTTGATCAGCTTCTTCTGCAGGATCGCGTCGACCAGGGCGTTCCACTCGGCCTTGGCAAGGGCCACCTGATTGTTGGCCTCACCGATCCGGACCGTCTCTTCATAGACCTCGACGACCGGACAGGCGTCGCAGGCGGGGCAGAGGCTCACGATCTGTTTGGCTTTCACTTTTCTCACCTCCTTTTCTGGGAAGGGGCGACGGCGTTACGTGTAAGTCATAGATAGGGACTGATTCGATGCACTGGCAGACCTCGTTTGGGCCCAGGGAAGTGGGACTCTTCCGCCTCGACCAACGCCGCCGATACCGCTCGAGCCGTGTCTTCAGGTCCTGCAGCATCCGGACCTGCCCTTCCAGTACTCGGGCCTTCTCTCCCGCCCACCGCATGACGGCGTCGCAGGGCGCCTTGCGAGTCTGAGCCAGATCGAAAATCTGCCGGATCTCGGCCAGCGTGAACCCGAGACTTTGCGCCTTCCGGATGAACAGGACACGCTCCAGGTTGGTCTCCGTGTAACGGCGGTAGTTGGTATGTGTCCGCCCGGCCGGAGAAAGAATCCCCAGGGACTCCCAATAGCGAAGCGTCTTCGAAGAAACTCCCGCTTCCTGGGCCAACTGTCGGATACTCAGCGTCCGTTCGCCCATTTGTACCTCCCGATTGACAGGGTAAACCTTGCCCTTAGGGGAAGGATCAAGAACTTTTTTTCGCCTTCGTCAAAGTAGAATAGATTGTGATGGCGAGAAAGATTGCTAGGAGAGGGAAGAGGACGTAATCCAAATAACCGGTTAGAGCGGCTAACCCCAGCAGGCCCAACACCCAAGGCAGCAAAGGGGTAAAACAACAGACTGCCGTGAGTATTGTTCCCCAGAGCCCTGTTTTAAACCACCGACCCTTTTCCATCTCTCCTATAAACCTATCCCGGTTCTGCGTGGATGGATGCCTTAAGGGCTGAATCCTCTACCTTTCGTATCATGTCCTCGACCGTTACTTTTTGCGGATCGTACTCCACACGGGGTTCACCCCGGTTAAAGCTGACTTCAGCCTTTTCAACACCATCGAGCCCTTCCAGGGCCCGTGTGACCACCACGGGTCACGTGAATCACGTCATCACCTGAACGCGGAGCGTCACCTCTCGAAACGAAAAACGGCCGGTTCTTTCTCGGCGGCGGCTTCCTCGTGTGCACCCCTTCCCTGAACTTCACACCCTATAACCAATGCAAGAACTAGAGGCAAAGTAATCAGGGCGTTGAGGGCTGTACAGTGATCCATTTATCTCCCCATCATCAACGACCAGAGTGCCTCGGGAAATACGACAAAGACCACTTCGATAGCCAACATCAATGATGCCGCGACCAGCAGGACAAGGTTCACCCGGTGCCCGGCCATCTGACAGCCCAGAGCATCGCACTGGCGTTTCTCTCGGAAATAGAGGTAATACCCCATGCCAACCGCCAGCATGCCGACCGGGAGGAACAGGGGCCGGAACCGCATGGTCGCGATCATGAACGCGCCGCTCCCGAGGCCGAGCAGGACCACGGTGAGGGGGAGCAGGCAGCAGAGCGAGGCAACGAACGCCCCGCCGAAACTGACCAGCCCAGAGCTCAGATCAGATAATTTCAAGGGTCATTGCACCTTTTCCAAAGCGTAAGCACCGAATTCGTACGTCACCCGTTGCTTGACGCCGTGGCATTCGATGATGTCGCCCGGCTGTACAGCGTCGGGTAGGATAATGGTCTCCTCGCCGACGGCACAGCTCGCTTTTTTCACCTCAGCCACCGACCAGACACCGTCCTTTTCGCTCGCCCGGAGCGAGAGGCCAGCTCAGTTGGGGCAGTCGAAGATGTCACCATCCCCGATCCCGGCCGGGATCGCAATTTCCTGCCCTCACCCTCTACAGAATGCCGTCGGCATCGCTCCTCTCCCTCGGCCCTAGCTGATCCCAAGTAGGCGCTCGATCTTCCCTCGGTCAAAGCCAACCACCATGTCGCCGTTTATGAGTGTCACAGGCGTCGCCCGTACTCCTAATTTCACAAGTTCGTCTAATGCCTGTTGGTCTTCTCGAATATTTTTCACGCTGTACGACACACCCTTTTGAGAAAGAAACTCTTTCTCTGCATCACAGGCGCTTCATCCAGGCTGCGTATATACGACTACTTGCTTTCCCATGACCTCATTCCTCTTCACTGGGGTTCATCGGGTCGTTGACTCCGGCGGGGCCAGGAGCGCGCCAAAGATTTCCCGACCGACCTCAAAGGCTTCGTCCATTGTAAGTGGTAAGCCTTCGGGCCCACCCCTGGTCTGTAACCAGCTATCCCGATGCTGTGTCGAACAGAAAAAGTTGATCTCCGGACACCGCGATTGCGCCACCGGACAGCAGACATCTTTTCCTAGGGGGAACCAGACGACGCTGTCGCCCGGGCGATACTGGCCTAGTCCTTGGACTGAGACCGCGACTTCGACCTGAGTGTGGCAGTGGGCACAGCGGGACGAGATTTCGGCTGTCTCTCGCAGCATGGCTGGTATCCCAAGGGCGTCCACGGCGCATAGGGCAAAAACCTCCCGACCCATAAGGCGGACCCGGTGCGGCGTGGGAGTTGAGGAGAAAGGGTAAGCGGCCAAGACAG
>JBHHYU010000146.1:0-5902 GCA_046757725.1 Binatia bacterium | reverse complement strand
ACGCTGCCGATGAAGTTCACCCGGCGGTGGAAGTGGGAGAATATCTGGCTGGTTTATGCTGTGGTGGGATTGCTCATATTACCCTGGGCGATCGCTGCCTGGACGATTCCCCAACTGATGGAGGTTTACCAGCAGTCGGAAGTCCGGGCGGTGGTGTTGGCTATAATCTTTGGCGCCGGTTGGGGAGCGGGCTCGGTGCTTTTCGGTTTGGGGGTGGAGCGAATCGGCATGGCGCTGGCCTTCGCCATCATTCTTGGTCTCACGGCAGCCTTAGGTTCACTGGTACCGATGATGGTGCTTCACCCGGAAGAGGTGATCACGGCAAAAGGGGGAATCATCACCGCTGGTCTGGGGGTGGTGCTGGCGGGTATCTTCCTTTGCGCCAGAGCCGGGCAGTTGAAACAGGCGGCGCTGGTTGCTCAAGAGTCAGCAGCCTCCATGAGTCCAGCGAAAACCTTCGGGAGCGGACTCTTGATCTGCGTGCTCTCGGGCCTTCTCTCGCCCATGCTCAACTTCAGCCTGGCCTTTGGTGAGGGCATTGCTCAACGCGCCGTCGAACTGGGCGCTGAGCCTGCCAGCGCCCCTAACGCCATCTGGGCGCTGGCGGTGTGCTCGGGCTTCGTGGTGAATGCGGGTTACTGCTCTTACCTGCTGCTCAGGAACAAAACCTGGGGCGGGTTCAGTGAGCGGGGAACTGCGCCCTACTGGGTGTTGGGAATCGTGATGGGTGCGCTCTGGATGTTTGGTATCTCGGTCTATGGTATGGGGGCGGCGAATGTGGGAGAGTTGGGGACGGTTATTGGCTGGCCGCTGTTTATGGCGACGATCATCATCATGGCCAACGTCTGGGGGGGCGTGACGGGCGAGTGGCGGGGTGCTGGGCCTCGAGCGCGGCGGATGATCGTCTCTGGCGTGGCTGTGCTCATCTTGGCCATTTTCATCATTGGCTATGGAACTACGTTGTGAGGAGATCTGACCCGAATTCAGGGATTTTCTCTGGAGGTAACTCGTGTTACTGGAATTTTTCATGATTCAAACAGGTTGAAGGGCTTGATTCTCGCAGAATCGGCTAAATTTCTCGTACTTTTGACTCAGGACAAGTTGAATGAAAATCACTAACCCATTGCAAAAACAAGGGTTCCGGGGTCGCAAATGGTATCTGCCGGTTACTCGAAGATTTTTTCACAATCTCTGCCACCGGCTGCATTGGCACCGGGGGTAAGAGAATGGCTTTGTGGCCAATGGATTGGAATTCTTCTCGTGGTAGGATTTTCATCATTTTTCCAGTAACTCGAGCTGGAGGTAATATATGGTTAAAGTTTTTTATGATCAAGACGCGGACCTCTCTTACTTGCAAGGAAAGACGGTGGCCATCATTGGTTACGGAAATCAAGGGAGCGCGCAAGCGTTGAACCTGCGCGATAGTGGCCTGCAGGTCATTGTTGGCTCAATCGGTGATGAAAGCGCCGAGAGAGCGAAGACGGATGGGTTCCATGTGGTTCCCATCTCTGAGGCCGTCTGCCAAGGGGATGTCGTTTCACTGCTGATTCCTGACGAGTTACAGGAGACGGTTTACGAAACAGACATCCGGACGAATCTCTCTTCTGAAAAAGTCCTCAACTTCGCTCATGGTTATAATCTTCGATTTGGGCTTATCACTCCGCCGGCTGACATAGATGTCATCATGGTGGCTCCCAGAATGATAGGTGTGAACCTGAGGAAGGCTTTTCTGAAGGGGAATGGTGTACCGGCTTATGTGGCCGTGTGGCAGGATGCTTCAGGACAGGCCAAGCAGATCATGCTGGCCGTTGCCAAAGCCATCGGTGCGACCAGATCCGGGGTCATCGAAACCACGGTGGCGGAGGAAACCGAACTTGACCTCTTCACCGAGCAAGCGGTCTGGCCGATCATCATGCGGAACCTGCTGCTGGCGTATGAGGTTCTCGTGGCGGAGGGGTTTCCCCCGGAGATCGTCGTACTCGAGCTTTTCGCTTCAGGCGAGGCTGCCGAGATCTTTCAACAGATGGCACGGCTTGGATTTTTTGAGCAATTGCAGTTCCATTCGCATACCAGCCGCTATGGAACGCTCTCGCGGAGTGAGCGCATGCTGCCGGATGAAGTCAAAGAGAAGATGCATGCGGTCTTACAGCAGATTCGCAGTGGGGATTTTACTTCCGAATGGGAGGAGGAACGACAACGGGGCTATCCCCGCCTCCTCGAACTTAATAAGCAGGCGGCCAATCATCCAATCACCCAGGCGGAGGAAACCGTGCACAAGCTTGTTAAAATCTTCTTGCCCAAATAACCTGCTTTTTCACGAGACGTGAGCCTATGAATATCGGCCTGTTCATGCTGTTCTCGGTCTTGGTGTTGCTCATGGGGTACCGGTTTTATGGCCGCTACCTGGCCAGGTTGGCTGGCGTCAACCCGGAGAACCCTACACCGGCCGTGCGAGTCAATGACGGCGTGGACTATGTGCCCACCAAGGGACCGGTCGTGTTCAGCCATCACTTCGCCTCGATCGCCGCCGCCGGGCCCATAGTGGGACCGACGTTGGCGGTGTTTTACGGGTATGTTCCCACCTGGTTGTGGATCATCTTGGGGGTGATTTTCATCGGCGCGGTGCATGACTTCATGGCGCTGTTTGTGAGCCTGCAGGAGGGGGGGCGTTCGATCGCCGAGGTGGCCCGGCGGACGCTGGGGGAGATGGGTTTCATCTTTTTCATCTCGTTTGCCATTCTGTTTGCTGTGCTCGTCTCGGCTGCTTTCTTCCAACTGACAGCCATTGCTTTGACCTCGCTCTATTCGCTAGAAGGCTTGGGCCTCTCCACCGATCAGACACTGATCAAAACGGTGGTACGAGATGGACAAACCTACGCTCAGATTGGCGGTATCGCGTCAACCTCAGTGGTGATGATCACGCTGTTGGCGCCGACCATGGGTTATTTGCTCCACAAACGAGACGCGAAAGTATGGGCCATGAGCCTGCTGGCGCTGGTCCTGTGCGCTGCATCGGTGGCCGTTGGGCTGAGATACCCCGTCTCGCTGAACCCTGTCGTGTGGATGGGCATCATTGCCGTTTATACCTTCTTTGCCTCCTGGGTGCCGGTGTGGATTATTCTACAGCCGCGCGATTTCGTAAACGTCCACCTGCTCTATATCGGCCTCCTGGCGATGGTGGTTGGCATTGTTGGCAGTGGCGCGGCCGGCGTCCGGATTGATGCACCCGCGTTCAACCTGACCGCTGAGAGCATCAGCGTCTTGGGCGGAACCTGGCCCTTTTTATTTGTCACCATCGCCTGTGGCGCTTGTTCCGGAGGCCATGCGCTCATCGCCAGTGGCACGACCTGCAAGCAAATCTCTTCGGAGAAACACGCTCCCATCATCGGGTACGGCGGGATGTTGTTGGAAGCTTTATTGGCGATTTGCGTCACCATAGTTATTGTTGCCGGATTGGGGTTCAGCGAATACAAAACGGTCGTTTGGGGTGAAGGCAATGCGCCACTGGCGTTCGCCTTGGGTGTTGGGAAGACGTTGAATCATGTGGGCATCCCGACGATCTATGGAACGATTTTCGGTATCCTCATGCTGGAAGGGTTCTTGATCACGACGTTGGACACGACGGTCCGATTCACGCGCTACCTGCTCGAAGAGTTGTGGACCGTCGTGTTGACGAACGTCCCAACGTTATTAAAAAATAGATTTGTCAACACGGGGTTGGTCATCGGTCTGATTGCCGGGTTGGGTTTCAGTAATGGTTACAAAGCCATCTGGCCTATCTTTGGTTCGGCGAACCAACTACTGGCCGCCTTAACGCTCATCGCCGTGACCGCTTGGCTCCTTCAGAAAGCGCGGAAGGTCTGGTTCGTCGCCCTGCCCGCCGCGTTTATGACCCTGACGACACTGGCCTCACTGATCTCTTTGCTCATGCGATACGCAGAAGAGGGCAACTGGATCCTCACCCTGGCGGATGTCCTGCTCCTTTTGCTGGCTTTGGGTGTGATGGTCATGACGGCGCGCTATTTCTTCAGCCTGAGAGGGGCAGTGGTTGCGGAAACAGCATCCGCTTCCAGGGGGCCGGGCGACTGATCTTGCTTGCTCTTATGGGAGAAGGGGTATGAAGATCACTGACAGTCACCAGCATCTTATCGATATGGAGCGTTTCTCCTACAGTTGGTGCAAAGGCATTTCAGCCTTGAACCGGAGTTTCCGGTTGGAAGACTACCTGGAGGCTGCCCGAGATGTAGACCTGCACAAATCCATCCACCTGGAGGCTGATGCAGACGAGCCTGACATGCTGGACGAAACGAAACATATTCTCTCACTGGCTGATCAGGATAACCCAATTGAGGGCGTGGTGGCTTGCGGCCGGCCTGAGAAGACGGATTTCAAGGCCTACCTGGATCAGATCGTGAGCCATCCCAAACTCAAGGGCATCCGGAGAGTCCTGCACACCCAGCCGGATAATCTGGCGGAAAGTCCGGTCTTCATCCAGAATATCCGCCTGCTGGGACAGCTCGGTCTGTCGTTCGATATTGTTGTGCTGGCTCGCCAGTTGCCGATAGCCATCAACCTCGTGAAGCAATGTCCCGGCGTTTCTTTTATTCTCGACCACTGCGGTGTCCCGCAGGTCAAGGAAAGGGTTCTCGACCCCTGGCGGTCATATATTAAGGCCATTTCCAGGTTGCCGAACGTGGCCTGCAAAGTCTCCGGACTGGTGGCCTACGCGGACCCCGAGAGCTGGACAGGGGAAGATTTGCGACCCTTTGTGGATCACGTCATTGAATGTTTCGGCTGGGACCGGGTGATGTTTGGAAGTGACTGGCCCGTCTGTACCCTTGCCGCCAGTTACCAGCAGTGGGTGGAGACATTAATGTTCCTCACCCAAGACGCCGGCGAGAGGAATCGTCGAAAACTCTTCCAGGAAAATGCCGAGAGAGTCTATCGGCTGTCTGAGAGCGCATTGAACCAGACGGGATAAATGAACATCCCCGATTCGCATGATAGACGCGGAGCATGATATGAGAACCATTGATCTCATCGTGGAGATACTGAAGCTGGAAGGAGTAGAGTTTCTAAGCTGTTACCCGATGAGCCCTCTCATCGAGGCTGCCGCTGTGGCTGGAATACGTCCCATTATCTGCCGACAGGAGAGGACGGGGGTTCATATTGCCGATGGATATACACGCCTATGCAATGGCAAGCGTATCGGCGTATTCACCATGCAGTTCGGGCCTGGAGCGGAGAACGCCTTCCCCGGCGTAGCGACGGCTTTCTCTGACTCGGTGCCTATTCTGATACTCCCCATGGGGCACCCCAGGGAACGGCTCCAGGTTTCCCCTTTCTTTCGCTCCCTGCGGGCCTACGCCTCCGTGACCAAGTGGGTCGCTGAGCTTAGTTTGGCGCAGCAGGTGACCGATATCATGCGGCGGGCTTTCAGCTTGCTGAAGATGGGCCGTCCGGGTCCAGTGATGATAGAAATACCGATGGACGTGGCAACCGAGGAGGTGATTGACGCTGCTCGGTACGATCGGCCTGTGAAGTCTACGCGCACGGCAGGCGATTCACAGGATATCGCAGAAGCAGCGCGCGCTTTGCTGCAAGCCCGCAGTCCGGTCATTCATGCCGGACAGGGAGTCTTATATGCTGAGGCGTGGGATGAACTGGTGGAACTGGCGGAGTTGCTCCAGGCACCGGTGATGTCCAGCCTCGAGGGCAAGAGCGCTTTCCCCGAGAATCATCCCTTGTCCCTGGGTACGGGGGCCGTGACCATGACGCGGCCCGTCTATCACTTTCTGCGCCAGGCCGATGTGGTGTTCGGCATTGGTTGCAGCTTCACAAGGTACGTCATGTATCCCAACATCCCCCCTGGGAAGGTGATCATTCAGGCTACCAATAATGA